>JBOHLR010000164.1:0-4247 GCA_050729555.1 Allostellaceae bacterium | reverse complement strand
CCTTCCAGAAGGTGCTGGTCGTCGCTTGCGAGCTGATGCCGCCCATCGCGATCGGCACTTGCTGCTCATGCCATTGCACGGTCGGCTGCACGCCGACATGGCTGATGCCGGTGATGATCACATTGGGGTGCTCGCCTTCGATCTTGTTGAAGATCGGCGTGAAGTCGGTGGTATCCGGATTGAACCGGATGTGGTCGAGCACCTTGAGGCCGGCCTTCGGTAGGCATTCGAGATAGCGCTCATCGAGCGGCGTCGTCCACGCCGCGTCTTCGCTCATGACGACGGCGGTCTTCATGTGGAAGCCTTTGACCAGCGCGTCATGCGAGAAGTCGCAGACCGACTGCGCGATGAAGGCCGAGTTCAGGGTTCCGTCGAACGTGTATTTGAAGTTGTTGTAGTCGTCGTGAACGTGCTTCGTGATCTCGGTACTCGCTGCACCCGGCGTGATATAGGGCACATGCAAGCGCGCCGCCCACGGCTCGAGTGCGAGCGCGACCTCGCTGATATAGCTGCCGACCACCGCCACGACCTTGTCCTGGTTGACGGCGCGCTGGAAGGCACGCACGGCTTCCGCGGCGGAGGAATGATCGTCATAGGTGATGACTTGGATTTGGCGACCGTCGACGCCGCCATGCGCGTTGATGTCGTCGGCAGCCATTTCCGCCGCCTTGGTCAGCGACGCACCGGCGACTGACGATTGCTCGCCGATGACGCCGATTTTGACCGGCTCGGCCGCTTGGGCCGCGGTTGCGAATGTCAGAGCCAATGCCGCAATCATCGCGGCGCCGGCCAGGATGGCCGGTGATTCCTGTTTGTGACTCATAAGTTTGTGTCCTCCCTGTTTTGCCGCGACCGCGGGCAGGACGTCTCCTCCGATGCAACGGACCGATGGAGATCTTTACGCCGCCGTGCGTCGGCGGCGCTGCCGTAGCGGATGGCGTGTCGGCAAGATCATGACCCATCGGTGGTCGGGATTCCAGCGCAACCTCGGTCGGCGAGGGCGCTTTGCCCACGTCCGGCTTCGGCGAAAAGGGCGCTGCGAGGCCGTTTTCAACGTGCCGTTATCGTTCTCTTTCTGGTGCACCAGAGAACCTGTACCATCGCAGGGGATCGGTCGATACGACCGAGAGGTGGCAAGAGAGAGGGGGCACGATGCTGTCATTGAATCAGGCGAACCGAGTTGCCGCCGCCGTCAAGTCTTCGCCCGACGTCGATCGGTCGCGGCGCGGGTTTCTGACGGTGTCGGCTGCGAGCGCAGCCGCCGGCATGTTGGCGGGCGCAGGGCTGGATCTTGCGACACCGGCGTCGGCGCGCGCGCAGACGCCGCTCGGCCCCGAAGGCGCGCTGCACGAAATGATGGAAGGCAACAAGCGGTTCGTCGAAGGACGAATGACTTCATTCAACGACGACCTCAAGATGCTGAAGGCGAAAACCGCCGAGAAACAAGAGCCGTTCGCCGCCTTGTTATCTTGTGCGGATTCCCGCGTCCCAGTCGAGCTCGCGTTCGATCAAACCATCGGCCATCTCTTTGTCACGCGCGTTGCCGGCAACATCGCCTCGTCGGAGATCATCGCCAGCTTGGAATACGGAGTCGCCGTCCTCGGCACCAAGGCGATCATGGTGCTCGGCCATGCGAATTGCGGCGCGGTGAAAGCGTCGATCGACGCCAAGGCCGTGCCGGGACAGATCAGCGCCCTTTACCGCTACATCCGACCGGCGGTTGACCAAGCGGGCAAGGATCTCGACGCAGCGATCAAAGCGAACGCAAAAATCCAGGCGGCGCTGCTGCGTGAATCCTCGCCGGTGATTGCCGATGCGATCAAGCAGAAGCAGCTCACGGTCGTCGCGGCGTTCTATGATCTCGCGAGCGGTAAGGTCAGCTTGCTGAGCTGATCGCTACTTCGCGTTTTCCGCTGCCTTGATCTCGCCGCGGGCGATGGCGCGGAGATGCACCTCGTCCGGACCGTCGACGATCTGCAAGGCGCGGCCCCAGCTCCAGATTTCCGCCAGCGGCGTGTCCTGCGTCAGGCCGGCGGCGCCGAACACCTGCATGGCGCGATTGGCGATCGTCACCTGCATGCGCGGCACCGCCACCTTGATCAGCGCCACTTCGCGCCGCGCGGCCTTGTTGCCCGCCTTGTCCATCAGCCACGCAGCCTTGAGCACCAGCAGTCGTGCCTGCTCGACCTCGATGCGCGACAGCGCGATCCATTCGCGGACCGTTCCATGCTCCGCAAGGGGCGCGCCGAAAGTCCGGCGCGCGCGGGCGTGCGCGATCATCAATTCAACCGCCAATTCGCACGCGCCGATCGACCGCATGCAGTGATGGATGCGGCCGGGACCGAGTCGCGCCTGGGCAAGGGCGAAGCCGCCGCCTTCCTCGCCGAGCAGATTGGCGGCCGGTACGCGCAAATTGTCGAACGCGACCTCGCAATGACCTTGCGGATGAAGCTCGTGCATCACCGGCAAGTTGCGCACCACGGTGAGCCCCTTCGCGCCGGCCGGCACCAGCACCATGCTCTGACGCTTATGCGTTTCCTTGCGCTCGGGCGACGTGACGCCCATGACGATGAAGAGCTTGCAGCGCGGATCGGCGGCATTGGTGATGAACCATTTGCGGCCGCTGATCACCCAGTCGCCGCCGTCGCGCCGGATCGACGTGCGGATGTTGGTGGCGTCCGACGAGGCGACGTCGGGCTCGGTCATGGCGAAGGCCGAACGGATCTTGCCCTCGAGCAACGGCGTGAGCCATTGCTTGCGCTGCTCGGGATTCGCGGCCAGATGCAACAGCTCCATGTTGCCGGTGTCGGGCGCGTTGCAGTTGAACAGTTCCGCCGACCACAGCATCCGGCCTATGATCTCGGCGCATGGTGCGTAATCGAGATTCGACATTTGCGTGCCGGGCTCGTCGGGCTTGAGGCCGGGCAGGAACAGGTTCCACAGTCCCGCGGCGCGCGCCTTGGCCTTCAGATCTTCGATAAACGGCGGCGGAAACACGCCTTGCGCAACAAATCGGCGATATTCGGAGTCGCGCGGCGCGACGTGCTCGGCGGTGAAGACCTTGAGTTGCACCTGGATACGCTTTGATTTGTCGGAGAACTCGAAATCCATCTACCCCCGCTTTCTCCGGGCGGGGAGGATAGGGCATATTGGGACGATGACAAAGCGAGCGGCGCTGGCGGCGCTCATGCTGCTGGGGCTCTGGAACGGGCCCGCGGCGGCCCGCGCAATCACGGTTTCCAATGTCGCTGGAATTCTGACCGCGCTGCAACGCGCCCAACCCGGCGACGTCATCACCATTGCGCCGGGCAACTACGTTCTGCCGGCCATCCGGCTGCACCACGGCGGCACACACGATCATCCCATCGTGGTGCGTGCGCCGCGCCTTGGCGACGTTACGCTGACAACGAAGGCAACCGAATTCATCAAGGTCTCAGCGCCCGACTGGGTGTTCGAAAACCTCGACATTGCCGGCGCGTGCGATACCGACACCGATTGCGAGCACGCCTTTCATATTGTTGCCGGCGCCGATGGCGTGGTGATCCGTCACAACCGCATTCACGACTTCAACGCCCACATCAAGGGCAACGGCGAGGGCGGACGCTTCCCGGACGATGTGCGCATCGAAAGCAACTGGCTCTTCGGCACGCATGTGCGCCACACCGACAATCCGATCGCGCCGATCGACGTCGTCGGCGGCAAGCACTGGATCGTGCGCGACAACCTCATCGCCGATTACGGCAAGACGTTCGACCATCCGGCGACGCGCACCGACGATTACGGTTATGCGCTATTCTTCAAGGGCAACTCATCCGGTACGTTGATCGAGCGCAACGTCGTTCTCTGCGCCGATCAGTTGCCGCATCAGCCGTACACGCGCGGCCTGTCGCTCGGCGGCAGCGCGACCGGTCCGCAGTTCTGCGAAGGCACCTGCGACAAGGACGAGAACCTCAACAGCACGATCCGTAACAACGTCGTCCTCGCTTGTCCGGGCGAGCCCGGCATCTATCTTTTTCGCGCCACGCATGCGCGCGTCACCGACAACATCCTGATCGGCACTGGCGGAATCGTCGCGGCCGCACCCGATACCAGCGCGACCGTCATCAACAATAGGCTCGCCGGCGGCGACATCGTGGCGCAAGTCGGCGCGCACCTCGATCTCGGCCACGGCGTGCACATCCACAATCAAGCCAACGCGGCGCCGCCAGCATTCGCGGGTGAGCGCATCACCGCCTATCGCGCTTATT
>JBOHLR010000163.1:0-4259 GCA_050729555.1 Allostellaceae bacterium | reverse complement strand
ACAGACATGACCGAGATCGGCAACCAAGCCGTCGGAAATATCCGCCGCCGCACGCGCGACTCCGGTCAAACGCCGGCCCAAGCCGAGCCGAGGCTCGGGCAAGCGGTAGCGCCGTTCGAGGTGTCGCGGCGCGGCGCGGCTCATCCTCGGGAGCCGTCCCCTGAGCGTCGCCAGGCCGAGCGCCGCATCGCCGAGCGTGCCGGAAACGTAGACCACGTCGCCGGGGCGTGCGCCGTCGCGCAAGATCGCGCGGCCCTGTGCGACGCGGCCGATCGCGGCGAGCGACAGCACCGTCGGCCCGCGCGTCGCGACGGAATCGCCGCCGAACAACCCGATGCGGTATTTTCGCCCATCGGCGGCCAGGCCACGGCTGAATGCAGCGAGCCAGCGGTCGTTGCGCGACTTGGGCAAGGCCATCGTCAGCAAATAGCCGACGGGTGTCGCGCCTTTGGCGGCTAAATCCGACAGATTCACACGCAGCAGCTTCCGCGCGACGTCGGCCGGCGGATCGTCGGCGAAGAAATGCACGCCCTCGACGATGGCGTCGGTCTTGAGTACGTAGTGCTCGCCGCGGCGCCCGGCGATCAGCGCGACGTCGTCGCGCAGGTTCAGCCCGCCGGGCAGCGCAAGCGGTGCGAAGAAGCGCGCAATGCGCGCAAACTCACCAAGCGGCTTCGCCGCCACGGCTATGCCCCATTTCTTCGGGCCGAAGATCGCGCGCGATCTTATCGAGCACGCCGTTGACCATGCCCGGCTCTTTGCCGGCATAGAACGCATGCGCGATGTCGACATATTCGTTGATGGCGATTTCGGGCGGCACGTCGCGGCGATGCGCCAGTTCATAGCTGCCGACGCGCAAGATGGCGCGCAAGACGGCTTCGAGCCGCGGCAATGGCCAATCGGGCGACAGCGCGCCGGCAATCGTGGTGTCGGTCGCCTCACGGTGCGACGCGGCGCCGCGCGCCAATTCGACGAACCAATCCTTGTCCGCTTCGCCGAAATTGGGTTCTTCGCGCGGCGCATCGGGGGTGAGGCGATGCGTTAGAAATTCCTCGACGACCGCGTCCGCGGGCGTCCCAACGATCTCCATCTGATAGAGCGCCTGGACCGCAGCGAGACGTGCAGCCGTGCGCTTGCGGGCCGCGGGCCGCGGTGATTTGGCGTCGGCGCTCACCGCCGGGCCTTCAGCGATCGCTGCAGCGCGATCATGGCGAGACAGGCGCGCACTGCATCGCCGCCTTTGTTCTTTTCATCGATGCGCGCCCGTGCGAATGCCTGATCGACATTCTCGACAGTGAGCACGCCGAAGCCGATGGCGTGACCAGCCAGTGCCAGATCCTGTATGCCGCGCGCGCATTCGCCGCAGACCAGATCGTAATGCGAGGTTTCGCCGCGAATGACGCAACCGAGCGCGACATAACCATCGTATTTCCGAGTCCGCGCCGCGCGTGCGATCGCCGCGGGGATCTCGAACGCGCCGGGAACCGTCACGCGGTCGTAGCGCACGCCGGCGTCGTCGAGCGCCGCCTCGGCGCCTTTGAGCAGCGCGTCCGACACGTGCGCGTAATAGCGCGCCTCGACGATGAGAACCGACGGTCGCTTCGCCATCTCAAGATTCCAGCACGATGGGGCGACGTTCGACGACCGACAGGCCGTAGCCTTCGAGACCGACGATGGTCTGCGCCGTGTTCGACAGCAAGATCATGTCGCGCACGCCGAGATCGAGCAGAATCTGGGCGCCGATCCCGTAGTCGCGCAGTTGCGGCACGGTCTTGCCGGTCGCCAGGAAGCCGCGGACCCGTTCCGACAGCGCCGTCGGCATCGGCTCGCGCAGCAGGACGACCACGCCCCTGCCCGCCTTGCCGATCATCGCCATGGCGCCCTGCAGCATGCCGGTGCGGCCGCTGCGCAAGTTGGCAAGCGCGTCGTCGAGCACGTTGACTGCGTGCATGCGGACGAGAACCGGTTCGGGCGTGCGCAGATCGCCTTTCACCAACGCGATATGCTCGGCATAGGCGATCTTGTTGACGTAGATGTGCATATTCCAGTCGCCGCCGTGCGCGCTGGAAAAATCAGCCGAGACGCGACGCTCGACGATGCGGTCGTGCCGGCGGCGATAGGCGATGAGATCGGCAATGGTCGCGACTTTGAGGCCATGGCGCTGCGCAAAGGCGATCAAATCGGTGCGGCGCGCCATGGAGCCGTCGTCGTTCATGATTTCGCAGATCACGCCGGCCGGAATGAGGCCAGCGAGCCGCGCGATATCGACCGCCGCCTCGGTGTGGCCAATACGCACCAAGACGCCACCGTCGCGCGCCATCAACGGAAAGATGTGACCCGGCGTGACGATGTGCTGCGGCCCCTTGGTGGCGTCGATCGCGACCGCGATGGTGCGAGCGCGATCCGATGCCGAGATGCCGGTGGTGATGCCATCGCGCGCCTCGATCGAGACCGTGAACGCGGTCTGCAATCGCGATTCGTTGTGTTGCGCCATCAGCGGCAGCTTGAGCTGCTCGACGCGTTCGCGGCTCAGCGCCAGACAGACGAGACCCCGGCCGTGTTTGGCCATGAAGTTGATCGCGTCCGGCGTCGCCATTTGTGCCGGGATAATCAGATCGCCTTCGTTCTCGCGATCCTCGTCGTCGACCAGGACGAACATCTTGCCGTTGCGCGCGGCGTCGATGATCTCCTCGATCGGCGAAGCGACTTCGACGAAGCTCATGCCGGCTCCCGCGCCAACAGGCGCGCGACGTAGCGCGCAATCACGTCGAGCTCGAGATTCACGGTGCCGCCCGGCCGCAGCGCGTCGAGCGTCGTCTGCGCGCGCGTGATCGGAATGATGTTGACGCCGAAACGACGACCTTCGACTTCGTTCACGGTGAGCGAGACGCCGTCGAGCGCGATCGATCCTTTGGGCGCGATCGACAGTTCGCAGCCGCGCGGCACTTCGAACGTCAGCCGCAAAGAGTCCCCGTCCGGCCGCCGCGCGACCAATTCGGCCACCGCATCGACGTGACCGAGCACAATGTGGCCGCCCAGCTCGTCGCCGAGCCGCAGCGAACGTTCGAGATTGAGCCGCGTGCCGACACGCCAGGCGCCGGCGGTCGACCGCGCGCGCGTTTCGGCGGAAACCTGCACCGCGAACCAATCGCCGCTCTTTTCGAGCACCGAAAGACAGACGCCGGCGCAGGCGACCGACGCACCGAGCGCTAGATCGCCGAGCCCGAGCGCGGTCGCGATCTCGAAGACGCTGTCGGCCCCCGGCCTCACGGCGCGGATCGTGCCGCGATCGGCAATGATTCCGGTAAACATGGCAATACCTTAGGGCGCCACCTTAAACTGCGCGTTGGAGCGTTTCCAGCATATCGTCGCCGATCGTCTCGATGCCGACGCGGACGAAACGCGGCGCTTCGCCGGGGGCCGCAACGCCAAGCGCGTCGAGCGCCGGCCGGCCGTCGCCGCCGATCAGCGACGGCGCGTGGAACCAGGCGATGCAGTCGACCAAGCCGCCACGTACGAGCGCTGCCGCCAGTCGCGCGCCGCCTTCGACCAGGACACGCGTCATGCCATGTTTGGCAAGTGCAGCCAGAGCGGCGGCAAGATCGGTTTCGCCGGTTGCCGTCGCCGGCACGTCGATCACGTAGATACCGCAACGCACGAGGGCCTCGCGCCGTTCGCCGGAAATTCCGTGGCGGACGACAAACCAGGTTGGCGTCTGCCGGGCATCGGCGACGAGCCGCGCGGTTAACGGCACGCACATGCCGCCGTCGACGACGACGCGCACGGGATTGCGGTCGCTCAAGCCAGGCAACCGGCAGGTCAGCTCGGGGTCGTCGGCGATCACCGTGCCGCTGCCGACCATGACGGCGTCGCTCATCGCGCGCAGCAAATGAGCGCGCGCCCGTGCCGGCTCGCCGGTGATCCACCGGCTCTCGCCAGACGCCACGGCCAGGCGACCGTCGAGCGACGTTGCCAGCTTCAAGGTGACCAAAGGCCGTCCGCGCGTGATGGTCGATAAAAATCCGGCGTTGACCTCCCGCGCCTCGTCTGCGCACACGCCGACATCGATGGCGATCCCGGCCGCGCGCAACGCTGCGACGCCTTTGCCGGAAACGCGCGGATCGGGGTCTTCGACGGCAATCACGGCGCGGCGAATGCCGGCGGCAATCAGCGCGTCGGTACACGGCGGCGTCTTGCCGTGGTGACAGCACGGTTCGAGCGTGACGTAGGCGTCGGCGCACTTGGCACTGCGGCCGGCA
>JBOHLR010000162.1:0-4367 GCA_050729555.1 Allostellaceae bacterium | reverse complement strand
AAGGCGATGAAGCGCGGCGCGTTGAACGCAAACGCAACGCCGGTGGCGCGCACCGATGTCGGGAACAGCTCCGGCAGCCAGACCGGCATCCAGGAATATTGTCCCAGCGTGAAGAAGCCGTTCACCGCTGCCGCCAGCAGCAGCAGATTCAAATCGTGCGTCCACAGGAACAGCACCGGCGTCATCACCAGCGACAGCGCGTAGAACACCAGAACCACCGGCTTACGGCCATAGATGTCGGCCAGGAATCCCAAACCGATATAACCGACGATGGCCGCCGCGTTGTAGGCCATGCCGGTGTATCCCGCCCAAACCGGGCCGGGCAGGCCCGCCTTGGCGGCGACCGACGCGACGTACGGCGGCACGAAGCTGGCGATCGCCCACCAGGCGAGCGTCGTCGACAGCGACATCAGGAAGGTGAACACCAGGCGCCGCAGTACAACCGGATCGGCAAAGAGCTCGACCAAGGTAAAGCGCGTCAGCGCGTGATCCGCCGCGTCGAGCTTGCCGCCGCCTTTCTTGCGTGCGGTGGCCGCCTTGCGACGCTTGTCGGTGCGTTCCCAGACCGCCGATTCCGGAATGCCGCGCCGGATCCACAGCGTGAAGAGGCCCGGCACGACGCCGATCAGATACATGAAGCGCCACGCATTCGGGCCGTGCGGCGCGACGAACACCCAGATCAGCGACGCCGCGAAGAAACCGATGCCGAGGCCGCATTGCATCAGGCCCGCGCCGCGGCCACGCGCCTTATCGGGCCAAAGTTCGGCCGTGATCGAGGTGCCGGTCGCCCATTCCGAGCCGATCGCGACGCCGACGATGAAACGCAGCACCGCGAACGATTCCCAGCTCCACGCGACGGCGCTCAGGCCTGTCATCAGCGAATAGGCCAGGATCGCCAGCATCATCGTCCGTTTGCGGCCGATATAGTCGGCGAGGATGCCGCCGATCATGCCGCCGACGCCCCAGCCGAGCAGCGTCGTGGCGATGATGAACCCAGCATAGGCCGGGATCCGCACGTACTGACTCGCGTCCAGCAACTGGTGGAGGGCGACGCCGATCGTGAGGATCAGCGCATAGAGCTCATAACCATCGAACAGCCAGCCGAGATTGGTGGCGAGCAGCGTGTTCCATTGACTGCGATTGAGCGAGCGATACCACGGACCCGAGACATCGGCATTGATGGCCATCACGATCCTCCCCTGATGGGGCGGTCATTCAGCCGCCGCTTTTGCGCTTACGCGCAGCGACCCTGACCGCCTCGATGATTTCTGGATAGGCGCCACACCGGCACAGATTACCAGAAAGGTAGTGCTTGATCTCGTCTTCGCTGGGCTCCGGGTTCTCATCCAGCAACTGCTTGGTCATCAATACGAATCCCGGCGTACAGAAGCCGCATTGGAAGGCGCCGCATTCGATGAACGCCTCCTGTACGGGATCGAGCCGATCGTCCGGCGCCAGCCCTTCGATCGTATCGATCCGCGCGCCATCGGCCCCGGCCGCCAGGAAAAGGCAGCCGGAAACGGCGCGTCCGTCGACAATCACCGTGCAGCAACCGCACAGCCCCTGGCCGCAGCTTTCACGCGCGCCGAACAGTGCAAAGCGCCCGCGCAGCACGTCGACCAACGTTTCGTGCACGCCGATCTCAACTGCAACCGGCCGGCCGTTGAGGGTGAAGCGGATCTGGCGAAGAACACTCATCGGCCGCCCTTCGTCAGCGCGCGGTAGACCGCCTCGGGCGTCAGTGGCAAGTCCGTCAATCGTACGCCGACGGCGTCGTCGATCGCGTTGGCGATCGCCGGCGAGACGCCGAACGTCGCCGTCTCTCCCACCCCTTTTGCGCCAAAGGGTCCGCTTGCCTGCGTCGCGGCGACCGCTTCGTTCTCGATCCGCGCCGGCAGATCGCGCATGCCCGGAATCTTGTAGTCGGCGAGATTGGGATTGAGCAGCTGCCCGTCGGCATATTCCATGCGCTCCTGCATGGTAAAGCCGAGCTGCATGATGGCGCCGCCGGAAAGCTGCGTTTCGACAATGCGTGGATTGATCGGCGTGCCAAGATCGGCGACGTTGATCAGGCGCGCGATGCGCACGTGGCCAGTTTCGGTATCGACGTCGACCTCGGCGCCAGTGCCGCCGACCATCCAGAACGGCGTCGCGTTAGGCGTGAGGCCGGTATCGTGGTCGGGCGAAGCGTAGCTCGGCACGAAGCTGCCGACGCCGACGATGTTGCCGGCCTGCATGCCGTATTTGCGCCGGAACAGCTCAGCCACAGAAATATTGCTGCCGGCCGGGAGGCCGAGCTCGGTCTTGAGTGCGTCGATTTTGGCGCGCACATCCTCGGCGGCGCGTTTCACCGCGTTGCCCATGTGAAAGGTCGAGCGCGAGCCGAGCGTCGCCATGTCGTAGGGCGTGACGTCGGTGTCGGGATGCACCACACGCACCGTTTCGGCGAGCAGGTCGAGGACTTCGGCGGCGATCTGCGCCATCGCCGTGTCTGAGCCCTGCCCCATGTCGACAGTGCTGCAATAAAGCGCGCAACTGCCGTCTGCATAGAGGTTGAGGATGGCAACTGATGTCGTCGGCGCGATCGACGCCTTGAAGCCGATGGCAATACCGCGGCCGCGCTTGATCGTTCCTTGGCCGCGATCGAAAGACCGACTCCAGCCCATGCGCTCAACCAGACGGTCGAGCACCTTGCCGGTGGCGGCGTCTTGCATCACCGTACCGGTCGCCTGTGGCCGGCCGTCGCGCAGCAGATTGCGGCGGCGGAACTCGACCGGATCGATGCCGAGCGCGCGCGCAATCATGTCGGTGTGGCTTTCGTAAGCCCAGACGAGCTGTGGAATGCCGAAGCCGCGCAACGCGCCGGCCGGCGGCCGGTTGGTATAGAGCGCATAGGAATCGATCGCGACGTTGTCGATGTCGTAGGGGCCGGCGGCGGTAAAGCCCGATTTCTGCGTCACGCGCGGACCGATGTCGGCATAGGCGCCGCCGTTCCACCACACCTCGCATTCGCGCGCGGTAATGCGCCCATCTTTGCCGACCGCGCTCTTGATGCGGAAGGTCGACGGATGCTTGGTGATGGTGAAGAACTGCTCGTCCATCGCCAGCGCGATTTTGACCGGTCGCCGCGTCAGCAACGCCAGCGCCGCCACCAGCGCCTCAAGCTTGATATAGAGCTTGGCGCCGAAGCCGCCGCCGAGAAACGCCGTCTTGACGCGCACGCGGTTCTCCGGCCAGCCGAGCAATCGTGCAATTTCGATTCGCACGAAAGACGGGCTTTGCGACGCCGTGTGGATGGTCAGCGTGCCATCGCCGGGTTCCGCTGCCGAGACGAACGGCTCGAGCGGCGTGTGCATCACCGGTTGGGTGGTGAACGTGTGCTCGAAGACGCGGTCGGCCGCCGCGAAGGCCGCTTTCGTATCGCCGCGACGCAAATGGAAATCGAGCGCGAGGTTGGTGCCTTTGCGGCCTTCGAGATGCTTCAGGTCGGGAAAGGTACCGGCAGGCTTCAACACGTCGTGGACGATCACCTTCGACGTCATCGCCTCGACTTCGTTCGTCACCGCCGGCAGTTCGTCGTATTCCGCCACGATCAGGCGCGCGGCTTCCTCGGCGACATGAGGATCCTCGGCCAGGACGACGGCAACCGGCTCGCCGATGTGTCGCACCTTGTCGATCGCCAGGATCGGCTGATCATGGAACGCCGGCCCGTAATAGGGATTGGCGATCACACGACGGATGTCGTCGCTGACATAAACCGCGTGCACGCCCGGAACCTGGCGCGCCGCCTCGACATCGATGCGGCGAATATGGCCGTGCGCCACCACGCTGCGGAAGATTTTGCCGTGCAGCATGCCGGGCAGGCGCAGATTGTGGATGTAGTCGGCGCGGCCGGTCACCTTGGCGCGGCCTTCGAGCCGCGGCAGCGAGCGTCCGACCTGGCCGGCTTTAGCCGTCGTGCTCATGTAGTGGTTCCGCCTCGGGCCTGAGCGGCGCGCAAAGCACGGCCGACGAACACCTTCACCAGCTGTTTCTTGTAGTCGACCGAGCCGCGTGCATCGCCGACGACTTCGGCCTCTTCGGCGGCGGCCGCGCCGGCGCGTGCGAGCAACGCATCGTCGAGCCTATGTCCGGCGATCACGTCTTCGACCGCGGTGAGGCGTGTTGGCTTTTCGGTCGCCGCGCCGAGCACGATACGCGGCGACTTGACCGTGCCGCCGGCATCGTCCCAGGCAACGGCCACGCCGAGCGCCGGCCAGTCGTCGGCCGAACGCGTGGTGCATTTGACATAGGCCGCGCGCTTGCCACCGGTCGGCGGAATGATCGCCTCGACGATCAGCTCATCGCCTTTACATTGCGTCTCGTAG
>JBOHLR010000161.1:0-4402 GCA_050729555.1 Allostellaceae bacterium | reverse complement strand
TGGCGCGGCAAGCAACGCCACTGGTCCGACGCCGATTTGTGGCTCGTACCGATCAGCGACTGGTTGGCCGATTGCGCCCGCGCCAGCACGCTCCTCCGCCGCTATCCGATCGAAGTGATTCCGAATGGCGTCGATCTCGGCCGTTTCCAGCCGCTTGAGAAGCTTAAGGCACGGCAAGTTTGCGGCCTGCCGCCCGACCGCCCAATCATCATTTACGGCGCAATGCGCGCGATCCGCGATCCGCGCAAGGGATTTCGCGAATTGCTTGCGGCGTTGGGAAAATTCCGTGGCGCGACGGGACGGTCCAACGCCATGCTCGTGGTCTTCGGCGATCTTCGGCATGGCGATCTGCCCGATCTCGGTATCGAGTCTCGGTATCTCGGCTATATCGACGACGACGTCCGTCTGGCGCAGTTTTATGCGAGCGCCGACGTCGCGGTCATGCCGTCGCTCCAGGAGGCCTTCGGCAAGACTGTCGTCGAGGCGATGGCGTGCGGTACGCCGGTGGTCGCTTTCGACACCGGCGGACCGCGCGACATCGTCGATCACCGTGTCGACGGTTATCTGGCCAAACCGTTCAGCGCCGACGATCTTGCCCGTGGGATCGCCTGGTGCCTCGATGAAGTCCGACAGGGTACGCCGCTCGGGACACGGGCGCGGGCCAAAGCGCAATCGAAGTTCGATATCGACACGGTCGCCGCCCGCTATCACGCACTCTATCGGACCGCTGTCGCCGCAAGCCGGAAGCACACCGCAATCGCAACGCCGCAACTGGCCAGCGCCTGACGCCCGCGTTCAGGGTTTATTACGCAGAATGGCGAGGATGTTGTTGCCGGGCTCGCGCGTCTGCTCGTATGCGAGGTCCATCAGCGCGCTCGCGACCCGCCGCGCTGCGCGGTAGACGAAGAGGCGCCGCGCGAAGCGTCGGTCACCGTATCCTTGATCTCGAAATAACGCTTCTCGACGTGAATTGTCTCGACCGCGAGCCCGCACAACGGCGCTAGGCGCTCGTAAACCGGCGCCGAGAAATGGCCCATATGGTGCGGCGGAAGATCGAAAGCGTCTTCGCGCCGTCTTCGCCGCCGATGAACTCCTTGACGATAATCCATGGCTTGACGTCGCGGTAAACCATTTGCGCGTCCAGCTATAATGGTTTCGGCTTTGCATTCGCTCGACCCTTATCGTTCCCTTAAAAATAAGCCGCTGCCCTGAACTTCTCGGTGCAAAAAATCCTCTGCTGTTTGGCCGCTCTGACCGTGTTCTCGTAAAATTGAATCCCACGCCCTTCGAGCCAAGCTCGGAATCGTCCGGCGGCCTCCGCCTCACCGCCACGTTCGCCATCGTCAAAGATGACGGCGAACTCGTCTGCCAGCCGTGTGGTGAGAAAATTCACCGATCCAACGCGGTCGTAGCGGCTGCTCACGGTATAGGCGGTGGGGCCGTCGATTAGCACTAGGTCGGGCCGGGCAAGATCGGCGAAGCGGGTCGGATCGTAGAACGCGACCGTTCGATCTCCCACTGTCGTCCGGACGAGCGGCGCATACACGATGGGATGCCGGACCTTCTGGCCGATGGCCGCTGCCCAGTAGGCATCCTGTTCGAATGTCGTGACCACCACCGGCTCCTGCCACCGGCTGGCCAGTCGGTCGATCAGCACCGTGCTTTGCCCGGCGCCGAATTCGACGACCTGCGATATGGGCAGTTCTGCGAAGCTCCGCGCCAGCAGATAAAGCAGGCTGAAATTCGCCGCGCCGCTGACGGGATAGAAATCGTCTTCGACCCCTGCGCGGGCGATGTCGCGGAGGAAAAGGTGCCGATAGACCTGTTCTTGAGGCGGCAGGATATTCATCGAGTTATAGGCGACCTCGGACAACCGTCCGAGGCAGCGGGTCACGTAGCTTCTGACCATCTTCATGTCCGGTCTCCGCCGCAGCGGGCGATTGCCGCTGACCTTGCTATTGATTGTGGGTGCAGCGTCGCGTGCTTCAGGCATTGGCGCGCCGGTGAAAGAGCCGCTGTGGAAGCCGGGCGAATTCGAACAGTGCCTGGCGGCTTTGCGGCATGCTGATGAAACACAGCAGCCCAATCGCGGCGGCGATCGCGACAGCCAGACCGACTGACCGGAGTGGCGTCGCGCTATCGATCAAGCCGATGTGGCGAACGCCGGTGATCGCGCCGACAATCAATGCCGCTGCGGCGGCCGACGGCAGCATACTCCGCACCAAGTCGCCGCTTGAAACCGGCCCACGCCGTCCTACCGCCCAAAATTGCAGCAACCGGATCACCAATCCACCGACGGCGATGCTCGCCGCGACGCCGACTGGCCCATAGAACAGACCGCCGACGATGAAGGCGGCGTTGAGCACCGAACCGATCAAGCCCCAGCGGAACATTTCCGCGGTGCGATCCTGCGTCATGAACAGCCAGCTGCAGGTATAGCCAATCGGCTGGTAGAGAGCGGCGACACCGAGCCAGGCGACGATCGGCGTGGCGGCAAGCCAATACGGGCCGAACAGAACGCGCACCACGAGACCGGGAACCGCGATGAGCAAGGCGGCGCACGGCATGGTCACCATGTTCAGCTTCTCGACGGTACCGAGATAGGCACGCCGGTAGCGGTCCGGCTGGTCCGCGAGTCGGCTCAACGCTGGCATGGCGACCGAGAACAGGGGCGCGTTGAGATTGTTGATGGGGAGGAGAAGGATCTTGTAGGCGCGCTCGTAAAGGCCGAGCGGCGTCGCGCCCCAATACCAGCCGATGAGGATTTGATCGAGATTACGGACGAAGGTGCTGACAAGATTGGAGCCGGTGACGTGGCCGCCGAAGCGCAGAAGATCGCGTACCTGTCGCAGCCCCGCCAGACGGCCCGGCCGCCACGGACAAAATATCCACGCCCCAAGGGCGAGGCACAACGCCCAGACCAACCTCTGCGCCACCAGCGCCCAATAGTCGGCGCCGGCGAATGCGGCGACGACGGCGACCGCCATGCCGATGATCTCCGACCACATCAGGATCATCGCCAGCGCGGTGAAGCGCATCTGGCGCCGCAACACGGCCAGATGCTGGGTCGACAGGCCGCTCAATACGAAGCCCACCGCCAACCAGAGCGTGACGCCGACCAGGGCGGGTTCGCCGTAGAACCACGCCAGCAACGGCGCGAGCGGAATCATCAACAGGCCCGCGGCGACGCCAAGGCCGGCGTTCACCCAGAACAGGGCGCTGGTATCCGCGTGGGTGATATGCGGGCGCTGGACGGTCGCGGCGGAGAGGCCGAAATCCTTGAATAGCTCGAGAAACGCGATGACGACCGCGACCATCGCAACGAGACCGAACGCCTCGGGCCGCAGCAGCCGCGCCAGCAGGACCGTGACGCCAAATTGCGCCACGACCTTGGCGAGTTGCGCGCCGACGGTGATCATGCCGCCGCGAACCGAACGACCGGTTATGTCCTGCTGCAGATGATCGATGCGCAGATGCGCGTCGGGATCGGGCCGCAATGACCTCGCGGCGACGGGTTGACCGGACCGGTCGTCCACTGACTGCCGACTCCTTCCACGCCGTTCGTGGCGCATGCAAACCACCTGCGCGCCGGGCCGCTGCCTCGGCACGGGTTTTACTGAACCGGTCCATCGTGCGGGCCGCGAGTGATCAATCTGTGTCGGTTGGACTGCCACGCAACGGCCACTGGCGTGCGCTATGTGCGGCTGCTCTTGTGCAACGCCTTTCCTTCCGGACGTGTTCCATGCAGGCCGCCTCTGCGCCGAACGGATTCGTGCGCCGGGCCAAAGCCGCCGCGCGCGACTTTTGCCCCAAGCCGCTCTTGCTGTGGCGCGAAGCGCGCTATTTCGAAAAATACGGCGAGCGCGAGCTGCGTCTCGTGCGTTACCTCTGCCAACGCGAGCGCGATGCCGTCGACGTCGGCGCGCACGAAGGCAGTTACGTGCACTTCATGAAACGGCACGCACGCAGGGTTTATGCGTTCGAGCCGGTTCCATCGCTTGCCGAGGCGTTGGCATGGAAATTTGCACCGCGCGTCGTGGTGCGCAACATCGCGTTATCGCGCGAATCCGGCACGGCAATCCTGCGCATTCCGTTGATCGAAGGCGCGGCGCTGACCGGTCTCGCCAGCTTGAACGACGGTGCCGGGGCCACGACGGCCATCACGGAAATCGCCGTGCAGACGCGCCCGCTTGACGAGGTTTTTGCCGGCGATGCCGGATTTATCAAAGTTGACGTCGAAGGCCATGAAGAAGCGGTTCTCGACGGCGCGGCCCGGACGATCGCTCGTTGCCGGCCTCGCCTTTTGATCGAGATCGAGGAGGGCCGCATGCCTGGGGCGCCGTCGCGCATCCACGCCTTCCTGCGGCGCTTCAACTATCGCGGCTATTTCGTTTGCGGCCGC
>JBOHLR010000160.1:0-4479 GCA_050729555.1 Allostellaceae bacterium | reverse complement strand
CATCGCGAATGAGCCTTTGCGTTACCGATCCGCGCAGCAGGTCGAGCCAATGTGCGCGGCTCGCATGCGCGACGAGAATGTGGGTGAAATTATGCGATTGGGCATAGCCGATGAGCACGGCGGCGGCATCTTCGCCGGGCAGCGTGACTGGCGTGCCGCCAAGACGTTCGGCAAGCCGCAAGGCCTCGGCGACTTGGCTGCGTCCGGCCTCATCGGCGCGCGCCTCCCGCGCCGTCTCGACATGGATCGCCGTCCAAGGTGCTCGCAGCCGATCGGACATGCGCCGCGCCAGCCGCACCAGCGCCGGACCGCCGGAAGCGCCATTGACGCCGACGAGCACGCGCTCGCCTGCCGGCCAAGGGCCGCCGATCGCGTGCGAGCGCATGTAATCGACCATTTGCGCGTCGACCCGTTGCGCGGTGCGGCGCAACGCGAGTTCGCGCAAGGCGGTCAAATTGCCCGGCAAGAAATAGTTCTGGGTGGCGCGCGCCGCCTGATCGCGCACGTACACTTTTCCCTCATGCAAGCGGGCGATCAGGTCCTCGGGAGTTAAATCCACGACTTCGACATCGTCGGCGTGGTCGATGATCGAATCGGGAACCGTCTCGCGCACCCTGATGCGGGTGATGCGCGCGACGACATCGCCCAGGCTTTCGACATGCTGGATGTTGAGCGTCGTATAGACGTCGATGCCGGCGGCAAGGATCTCTTCGACGTCGAGATAGCGCTTGGGATGCCGGCTCCCCGGCGCATTGGTATGGGCAAGCTCATCGATGAGCACGAGGCGGGGATGACGCGCCAGGATGGCGTCGAGATCCATCTCGGCAAGGATGCGGCCTTTATACCTCACCATCCTCCGCGGCAGGACTTCGAGGCCGGCAAGAAGCACCTCGGTCTCCTCGCGGCCATGGGTTTCCACAACGCCGACCACGACATCCAGGCCCTCGCGGCGTTTGGCCTGCGCGGTGAGCAGCATTTCATAGGTCTTGCCGACGCCCGGTGCGGCCCCGAGGAAGATCTTTAATCACGGGGTTGCGAATGAGAAGGCGCGGGTCGAGCTTCTTGAACGATTCGACGATGGCAGCGACAAGGATCTGCGGGTCCGCCATGTTGGCGACGGAAGAGCGTTTGCGCTTGAGTTCCATGCGGTGTCTCGGGATCAGTAGAGCGTGCCGGCGTTCATCGCGAAGTGCTCGACGAGCGGACCCAGCGATACGGCGGGGAAGTAGATGAGGCCGCCGGTGATGACGATGACGCCGATGAGCAGGCCGACGAAGAGGCCGCTATCGGTCGGAAAGGTCCCGGCCGAGGTGGGCACGATCTTTTTCGTCGCGAGCGATCCGGCGATCGCCAGCATCGGCACGATCATGAGGAATCGCCCGATGATCATCGCAAGCCCTAGCGTCGTGTTGTAGAAGGGCGTGTCGGCGGAAATGCCGGCGAACGCGCTGCCGTTGTTCCCCGTCGCCGAGGTAAACGCGTAGAGGATTTCGCTGAACCCGTGCGGGCCGGCGTTGGCTGGGCCGGCGAGACCTGCGGGCAGCACGGTTGCGAGCGCGGTGAAGCCGAGGATCGAGAACGGCAGGATCAGGATGGCGAGCATCGCCATCTTCACTTCTTTCGCGTCGATCTTCTTGCCAAGGTATTCCGGGGTGCGCCCGACCATGAGCCCGGCGATGAACACCGCCAGAACGGCGAAGATCAGCATGCCGTAGAGGCCAGAGCCGACGCCGCCGAAGATAATCTCGCCGAGCATGATGTTGACCATCGGCACCAGGCCGCCGAGCGGCATCAAGCTGTCGTGCATGTTGTTGACCGCGCCGTCGGACGTATCGGTCGTCACCGTCGTAAAGAGGGCGGAGTTGGCGATGCCGAAGCGCACCTCCTTGCCTTCCATGTTGCCCCCGGGCTGCAAGGCCGACGCAGTTTGGTCGACATGCAACGCCGCGAAGGCCGGGTTGCCGGATGCTTCCGCGTGATAGACGGTGGCGACGCCGGCCAGGAACAGAAGACCCATGACGGCGAAAATCGTCCAACCCTGGCGCTGGTTTCCGACCATGCGACCGAACACGTTGGTCAGCGCCGCGCCGATCGAGAAGATCATCACCATTTCCACGAGGTTGGTGATGGCGTTGGGATTTTCATACGGATGCGCGGCATTGGCGTTGATGAACCCGCCGCCGTTGGTGCCCAAAATCTTGATGACTTCTTGCGAAGCGACCGGCCCCTGCGCAATCACCTGTTTAGCGCCTTCGAGAGTCGTCGCCCTAGTATACACGTTCAAGTTCTGCGGCATGCCTTGCCAGAGGAACAAGCCGACGACGATCGAGATCGGCAGCAGGACGTAGAAGACGCAGCGGGTGAGATCGACCCAGAAATTGCCGACGGTTTGCGCCGAGCGGCGCGCGAAGCCGCGGACCAGCGCGATGGCAAGCGCGATGCCGGTCGCCGCCGAGACGAAATTATGCACCGTGAGCCCCGCCATCTGCGTTGGATAGCTAAGCGTCGTCTCGGGCACGTAGGATTGCCAGTTGGTGTTGGTGACGAAGCTGATCGACGTATTGAAGGAGGAACTCTGTTCGACGGGCCCTAAACCTTGCGGATTGAACGGCAGCACGCCCTGCAATCGCTGCAAGCCATAAAGCGCCACAAATCCGACGGCGCTAAAGGACAGCATGGCGATCGCATACGTTGCCCAATGCTGTTCCTGATTTTCGTCAACACCGCAGATACGATAAACGAGGCGCTCGACGGGTTGGAGGACGGGCGAAAGGAAGGTGCGCTCGCCGTTAAAGACGCGCGTCATATAGGCGCCGAACGGCTTCACCAGCGCGATAACGAGCGTCGAAAAAAGCGCGATCTGAATCCAGCCGTTGAGAGTCATGCGGGCTCTCCTCAGAACCGCTCGGGACGGACGAGAGCGCAGACGAGGTAGACGAGGATGAAGAGCACGGCCAAGGCGCCGAGCCCATAATCGATGATCATGTTCGCCTCACAGACTGTCGCAAACGAAGACGTAGAGCGTGATGATCAGGAAGGCGCCGATCCCGATTGCGAGATAAAGCAGATCGAACATGCGCATGACCTCCGTCGGGCTGTGCAGCGGTTTGCGCGAAAAACTCGCCGCTTCACATCGATCGTTCACGCGCCAGTATTTGAGGAAGACGGCATATAGGATCGAGAGCTTTACAGCCTCCCGATCATAAAAAACTCATATAAGCGCTCGGAATCCGTCGCGGCTCCATGTACGATGGCAATCTGGAGACCTATCGGTGCGGCGCGACGGTTAATTGGGAGTCGGGCTTCGATTCCCTCCGGGCGCGCAACTGGCCGCATCGTTTCCTTATCGACCGGATTGATCGATACAGTCAGTTTAGGCGCCCTTACGCATCAGCACTTTTCGCGCGGCAATCTTTTCCCACGAATGGTGCGACCGCGACGCGGCGTATTCTTCTTGAGCTGGTACGGCACGGCTAGTAACTGGCGCGGGATTCCCCAGGCCTTGCTGATCTTGTCGATCATCTCGATTGTCAGGCCGCGTTTGCGGCTCAGAAGCTCGGAGGCTCGCGCGCGAGACCCGACGATCTCGCTAAGCCCGGCTTGGCTTCGGCCGAGTTCGGCGATTGCATATTCAATGATCTCGATCGGATCAGACGCTGCAACGGGCCAGCGCTTGCGCTCGTAGGCATCGATCAGCGTGGCAAGGGCGTCAAGCTCTTGGCTCTCGACGCTATCTTCCGGCGCATCCCAAAGCTTCTCGGCGGCGGCAAGAGCGCGGGTGTGGTCTTCGTCGTTAGTGATCGGACGGATTTCCACTCTGATCTCCTTTAGAACATAGAAACTGTGAGCGCATCGATTTTGTCATATTCGGCGTGCGTACCGATGAACTTGATGAAAGCGATCTTGGACCGACATTTGAACGCAACGATCAAGCGATAATCGCTTCCAGCGACTTCAAATTTCACGCGTTCACCGTTCAACACGACAGCTTTGGGGAACGAGAGCATCAGGTCATTTGGCGAAGTCCATTCAACGGCGCTCGCAATCTCGTACCAGCGTTGAAGGGATGCCTGGGTCTCCGGATGCTTGGTCCAGTAAGTGACTAACGTCTTGAGCGACAAGATCCTCACGTGGCTTTATACGACGTTCCCAACTTGGGAGCAATAGAAATGTTCCCATAATGGGAATAAATTAGCTTGAGGGAAAGACGCTGAAAACAGCACTTGGCGTGCGCCAGTTCGATGCACGCCGGTCACAGCTTCGCCCCCGGAAACCACTCGACGTAAGTGTCGTTCGTGCGGCCATAGTAGAGCGCGCCACGACCCACCAAACTGACCATGTAGCCGACGCAGCCCGCGGCCGCGATCCGCGCGCAGAATTCCAGATATTGGATTTTCTGCGCCTGGATCGCGCGCAGCGCCTTTTCTACGCCCTCTGCCGAGAACTTCTGCGCCGGGACGCTCGGCTTATGGCCATGCT
>JBOHLR010000159.1:0-4523 GCA_050729555.1 Allostellaceae bacterium | reverse complement strand
AAATGAGACGCCATCAGGATCGGCCGACACGCCGACCGCCGCGACCGTTTCTTGGAGCGGGCGATGGGAATCGAACCCACGACACTCAGCTTGGGAAGCTGATGTTCTACCACTGAACTACGCCCGCGCCAGCGCAGCATAACCAAGCTCCGGACCGGCCGGCAAGGGCGGCTGGGGCGGAGTATGCCGATGGCAAGTCGATGGCCGCGGTCGTCCGCCTTCCTGAGACCGCGACCAAGCCGCGGAACGCGCGGGCTTGCGCACCGCCCAAACGATAATCGCGCGACCGGTAGAAATCGATATAGTCCTGCACGATTCACCTGCCTTGAGGCCGTCATGCCACCGGATCACGTCGCGTTCATCTCCTCACCCGACGCAATCAAGTCGACCGGAACGTGGAGCCTCGGCGTGCGGGCCGGCAATTTTATATTTGTCGCCGGCAGGCGCGGGATCGATCCGGCGACCAATGCCCTCGTCGACGGCGCCGAGGCGCGGGTGCGCCAGGCGTTTCTCAACATGCAGACGGTCGTGGCCGCCGCCCAGGGCACGCTGCGCGACGCCGTGCGCCTCGTTGTCTATGTCACCGACATGGACCTCCATCGGCCTCTGGTGAACAAGGTCCAGCGGGAACTTTGGGGCGACGGCCCCTTTCCGCCGCGAACGATCATTGAGGTGAGACGCCTCAGCCAGGACGATATCGTGGAGGTGGAGGGAACTTTCTTTTGTCCGGCCGCACTTCGGTAGGATGGAACTTTGGTTCTCGCGCTCGAACCGTGAGGCCGATCAAAAATACACCACACTTGCGTGTGATGGGCGCCTCGTCTTCTGGGGAGTGGCCGTGGCTGTATTTGTTTTTTCCTGTCCGAATACCGGTGAGGGGATTGATCCCGGTATCGAAGACGCCGAAGCCGGCCAACCCGGTGCGGCCGGCGTCCGCTTCGCCGCGCTTTACGTGCGCTGCCCGCATTGCGGCGAGCACCACGAAATCAGGATCGACGAACCCGCGCTCGCCGAGCAGGCGGCTTAGCCGCCGCATTCACACCGGGCGTTCGCCCAGCACCGTCACGCGCCGCATCAGCCGGCGTTCGTCGTTGGAGAAATCGGTGCGGGCGTGCAGGGCACAGCGATTGTCCCACATCAGCAGGTCGTTGACCCGCCAGACGTGCTCATAGATGAAGGCAGGGTTTTCCTGGTGTGCGAACAGGAAAATCAGAAGCTCGGCGCTTTCGTCCTCGGGTAAGCCTTCGATTGCGATCGTCATCAATCGATTGACGTAAAGCGCCTTGCGTCCGGTCGCCGGATGGGTGCGCACGAGCGGATGAGCGAAATACGGTACGCCCTCCTTGATCTGGGTGCCGCGTTTCATCGAAGCATTGTCGTAATCGTAGGCGTGCAGCGCCTTGAGACCATCGAGGCGGCGTTTGATGTCATCGCTGAGCGTTTCGTAGGCCATATAGGCATTGGCAAAGAGCGTGTCGCCGCCAATGCTTGGGACCTCGATTGCATAAAGCATCGAGGCCATGGCGGGCTTTTCCTGATAGCACTGATCGGAATGAAACTGCATTTCGCCGTCCGGCAGGGCACCGATCTGTCTGCCGTTCTCGCGGATGTTGGAAATCAGCATCACGGCCGGATTGTCCGTCGTGTACCGCTTTGTATGGCTAAGCGCCAACGCACCAAAGCGTTCGGCGAAGCGCACCTGATCGGCTTCGCTTAAGTTCTGATCACGGAACAGAATGACAATATTGTCATGCCAGCATCGGAGAATCTTCGCGAACGTTGCGTCGTCGATCGGCTGGCTCAGGTCGATGTCAACCATCTCAATGCCAAGCGCCGGCGACAAGGGACGCGTTTGCAATGGGCCTGCCCGGCGGGGTGCCTCAGGTGCCAACGATGGCGCGGCGGCTTCCATCGACGATCTCCCTAATTTGGACGAGCATATTATTCCCGCCCGAATTGCCGGCGCAATTCGGTTTTAACCTTTTCGAGAATGCGTCGGCGGGCGGCAGGCAGGTTCTTTCCGGCGCGATTGATGTAGAAGGTCAATATCGAGATCGCCGACCGATAGGGGTCGGACTTTCGCCGGCGGCTGCGCTCCGCCGAGCGCTTCAACGAGGCGGCAATGCGCGCGGGGTCGCGCCCCTTGAAGACGCCGCCTTCGAGATCCAGCGCGTCGATCTCGCGCGTCACGCGACCAGACCAGTAACGCGTAGTTTTGCGACGGATGGCGTGCCGGCGAGGGGCCTTGCGGGACGATGTTTTTTCGGCGAGCAGTGCTCTTGGCCATGATCAACCCTCTCGCGCTGTCTGAGAAAGGCGGTGAGCGGCAGATTGTTCCCAAGGTTGCGCGCCGCAACAGGCCAGCTATTCGGCCGCGATCCTGCGGCTCGAGCGCGTTGCGATCTCGGCAAGGCACTTGGTGAGCGCCTCGCCCTCGGGATCGAGGAGCGCCGCAGTGCGGGCGCTGGCGATCGCATCCGCGGCCTCTTGCGGCGACAGCGCGCCGGCGAGTGCGGGGAGGATCAGCTCCTTCTCGATCATGTGGTAACTGCCGGTGCCGCGCTCGTGGGTGTCGCCATAGCCTTTGATCAGGCGGGCGCATTCCGCGATTTCGATCGCTAGTTCCGCCGACAGCGGCGCGGCCTGCGCGATCTGCTGCAGCCAAGCCTCGATCGCGCGCTGCTCTTCCACGTAACGGTACGACTTCGGCCGCCATGGACGCAGTTTGCTCAGTGCGTGAAAACGCAAATAACCGGAGATCGAAGCCGTGTTTATTTCCATACCCCAATGCGCGCGGTCCAGAGCGGGATGTCGATTGGCGTAGGCGAGGATGCCGGCTCCGATTCGATGCGGCAGGATTGAGCAGAATTCCTCGATTCCTGGCTTCAAAAATTCAGTGACAGAAAATGGCTGGCCCTGTTTGACGCCGTTCTGTCCGGCGATGCGGGAAAAACGCGCCGGATCAATCTTGGCTTGGGCTACCCGTATGACGTCCTCGTAAGACATCCGCACCGCGAGGTGCCGCGCGGTCTCGGCGAGCAACCGGCCGTCGGCTTGCGCTTTCGCGTCCGCATCGCGGATTGCCGCAAGCCGATCGAGATAAAGCCTCGCATAGGCAAGATCCTGATAGGTGACAAGGCGGCGGACGCCCTCGGTCATGAATGCGCGCGCGGCCGAAGGCACATGCTCGATTTCGTTTTCCATTTCAACAAGCGAAGCGTTCGCCGTCTGAGCACGTTTACCGGCGATGGAGCGGGCTTGCGCTCCGTCACGCGCCGCGGCGAAACCGGCGCGGAAGCCGCGGACATTCGACTCGACCGCCTTGCCATCGGCGCGGATCGCCGCCTCGAAAGCCTCGGCGGGAATCGGCAGTGCGCCCGTGCCGGCAATCACGCCGAGCATCACGGCATTGATCATGGCGCCGCTTTGCCGTGCGATCGTCTCAAGGTCGAGCAACAAAGTCGTGCGCGAATTTTTCTCCACCGCCTGGATGAGCCGCTCGGGGTCGTAGCGGCCATCGCCCATCGCCATTTTTTCGACCACCAGGTAGGAGCGGCTGGTCGAGGCAATGGTCGTGGTGCGATCGGGCGTGATAAAGCCGCCGGCGACGGCGCGACCTGCTTCCATCAATTCGCTGGCGACGACGAGATCGACGTCGCCGACACCCGGCGCAAGCGCCAGGACCGGCCGCTGTCTCTTTCCCAGCTCTTTCTCGCCGGCGGGGGAGGGAAGGATGGGAGCCGGCACAAGTTCGATGTGATAGGTCGTCGCGCCGGTCCGTTGCGCCACGCCGGGGATTGAGGTCGATTGCACCGGGAAGTTCTGGCTCGCCGCCGCAGCGACAATCCAGTCGGTGAGCACGCCGCCGCCTTCGCCGCCGAGGGCGGCGATAAGGATGGTGAGCGGCCGCACATTTGTTTGCTGTGCCTGACCGGGTTGTTGTGCCTGTCCCCTCTTCCCTTGAGAGGGAGGGCTGGGGATGGGGGGCATAGCTGGCCGTATCGAGAGGGTACCCCCCTCCCGGCTGTCCCCGACCTGGTCGGGGACAGCCGGCCCCCTCCTCAAGGGGGGAGGCGATTGAGCGTCCCCGCGCATCCACCCGATCACCGCGCTCCGTACTCGGAACAGCGCACGATCCCACCAGCCGGGATTGCTGATGACATCCACGCGATAGAATGATGGACACAGCACGGCGGCATGCGCAACTTCGCCACATAGGCCGCAGCCGACACAGCTTTCGATCACGGTTGCCACCGGGTCGGTGCGCAGCGGATCGGGATTGGGCTTGACGGTCAGCGACGGGCAGCCGGATGCACGAGTGATCGCCGATGCAAATCTCGTCGTCGACACCGTAGCGCGTGGTCACCACACGTCCGCCGCTTTTGAGTTTCTCGGCTCTCTCCACGCGTAGCCGGCGCTGGCGCGCCAGCATGCATTCACCATCGGCGATAATGACTTTCAAGCCGCGGTCGGCGCTACGCATCGCCTCCTTCAGCGTCGCTACCATTTTCGCCACGCTGTAG
>JBOHLR010000158.1:0-4546 GCA_050729555.1 Allostellaceae bacterium | reverse complement strand
CCCCACAAGGCGGGAGGGTAAGGCGTGGAAGCGCAGTGCCGCCAGGTCCGCATCCACGTCGTTACGGCGCGGATGCCAAAAGCCGCGCTGCCGCGCCGCATCGAGTCGCGCGGCAATGGATGCGGCTGCCGCCGGATTTTCGCGCAGCAGAAAGTCGCGCACGGTCGCATCGGCAATGTAGGCGTCATGCAGAAGATCGAACAGCTCGCTGGCAACGGCATCGGTCGTTTGCGCGAAAGCAAACAGGCGGTCGACGGTTTCGGCCAATTCGGCGGCGCCGCGCGGGCCGTGGCGCATTTGGCCGGTGATGAAGCGCGGATTGATGGCGCGGGCGCGCACGATGCGGGCGAGCGCCGCCGAGAGCGTCCGCGCCCGCGGCCGCTGCGGATCGGTCACATCGAGCATGACGAGATCGACGGAACGGCCGAGCGTCTTGGCCGCGGCGGCAAAGCCGCCGACGAAGGCGGCGTCCTCGGCGCCTTCCAGAAGATCGCGGCCGGGATCGTCGCTCGCATGCAGCAAGACGTCGGCGCCGGCGATTCGTGCCGCGAAGCCGCCGGGCGCCGCCTCTCCTTCGCCGTCGGCGCCGCCATAACGGTGCGACGCGGCCGCCAGATAGGCCGTGCCGATTCCCTCAATGGTTTCCCCGCCGCCGAGCAAATTCTCAACGCCCGCGCCGTAGGTGCCGGGTGCATTTCCGAAAACGCGATCGAGCCGAGCGCTTTCGCATCGCCGCCGCTCGGCCGCGAGCGGATTTTCGCCGCCCTCCTGCTCGCGTTCGGCGATCGCCTGAACGGCCGCGTCGATGAGCGCGATCTGCGCCGGAAAAAGGTCGCGAAACAGGCCCGATATCCGCCAGGTCACATCGACCCGCGGGCGACCGATCGCGGCCGGTGGCAGGACCTCGACGCCGGTGACGCGGCCGGTCGCGAACTCCCAGATCGGGCGGCAGCCCATGAGGGCGAGTCCTTGGGCAATTTCCTCGCCGCCGGTGCGCAAGGTTGCGCTGCCCCAAAGATCGATGACCGCCGCGCGCAGAAATTCGCCGTGCGTCTGCGAATGGGCGCGGACAACCTCGTCGGCGGCCAGACGGCCGAAATCCATCGCGGTCGGCGTCGGCAGCGTGCGCGGATCGGCCGTGAAGAGATTGCGTCCGGTCGGCAAAACGTCGCGCCGTCCGCGCGCCGGCGCTCCGGCCGGGCCCGGTGCGACGCGCCCTGCATCGAGCGCCGCCAGCAGCGCAGCGCGTTCGGCTTGTGCGCTCTCAAGCCAAGCCGGATCGTCAATGTCCGGAGGCACGCGGCCGTAAATGTGCAGGCCGTCCTTGATGGCCAGGTCTTTCAGATCGCACAGCCAGGCATCGATGCGGCGCAGCGCATCATCGGCTTCAGTCGCGCCATCGAGGCCTGCTTCGCCCGCCAAGCCGGTGCGCTGCGCGGTCTCGACGATCAGGCCTGCAAGCCGCTCCCGGCGGCGGCGGTCGAGCCCGTCCGCCTGCGCGTATTCGTCGATCAGCCGCTCCAGTTCGCGCGCGTCGCCGGAAAGGCCGGCGGCGGCGAGTGGTGGCGGCAGATGGCCGATGGTGATTCCGCCGATGCGCCGCTTGGCTTGCGCGGCCTCGCCGGGATTGCTGACGATGAAGGGGTAGATCACCGGCAGCGGCCCGGCGACGATTTCCGGAAAACATTCCGACGTGAGCGCCACCGCTTTGCCCGGCAGCCATTCCAGCGTGCCGTGCGCGCCCATGTGAACCACCGCATCGGCCTTCGCCACGTGCTGCAGCCAAAGGCCGAAAGCGATCAATGCGTGGCGCGGCGGCAGCGACGGATCGTGATAATCGGCGCGGCGCTCCGCCGAACGTCCGCGATCGGGCGACAGAGCGACACAGACGTTGCCGAACGTTTTGGCGCGGAAAACGAAGGCGCCGTCGCGGCAATCGGGATCGTTTGACGGCGCGCCCCAGGCTTCGTGAACACGCCCGACCGCGCGATCGGGCAAGGCTCTCAGCAAGCTTTCGTACTGGGTGAGCGAAAGGCTCGCCCGATCGCGTCCGGCGGCAAGCGCCGCGAGCAGATCGCGTGAATTTTTCGGCTGGCCAATTACCGCATAGCCGGCTTCCGCAAGATCCTCGAACAGCGCTCCTACGCTCGCCGGAACGTCGAGCCCGACCGCGTAGCCGGCGCGGCCCGGCGCGCCCGGATAATCCGGCATCAACACCGCGACGCGGCGCTCGCTCCGCGGGCGGCCGCGCAACCGCACCATCGCGGCAATACGATCGGCGACCAGGGCAACGCGATCGGCTTCGGGGCGGCTTGCCCACCCGGTGAAGGCGAGTGCCTCGTTTGGCGCGAGCGGCGCCTTGAAGGCTATCGCACCGGCGAGGATGCGGCCGTCGAGTTCGGGCAAAACCACATGCATCGCCAGATCGGCGGCGCCGAGGCCGCGCGGCGAATCGCGCCAGGCCGCGCGTTTTGTGGTGGCGACGATGACCTGAAAGATCGGCACGTCGGGGCCGTCGAGCGGCGTCGGCGCGCCAGCATTGACGCCGGCCGCGAACGCGGTCGTGGTGACGATCAGCGCCGGCGCGAGTCGCGCCAGCGCCTCATTCAGGAATTCCGCCGCTTCTTTGTCCTTCAAGCCGGTGACCACAAGCGGCGCCGCCGCAAGGCCACGAGCCGCAAGCGCGGCGCACAGCGCGTCGATCGGAGCGGTGTCGGCAGCGAGCAGGGCGGCGCGATAGAAAATGATCGGAACAACGGGCTGATTGAACTTTAGAGATGCCGCGAGCTGGTCCAGACCGAGCGCTCCCTGTCCCGGCAGGTAGCCGGCGAAGCGCGGGACCGGACGAGGAGCGGGCGCCTTCAGGTTGCTTCCCGCGTAACGCGCCAGCCGGCGCAACAGCGCACGCAAGTTTTCGCGACCGCCTTCGCGAAAATAACGCAGCAACGCGTCGAGTTCCTCAGGCGGCAAGGTCGAGGCGGCGGCGAGCCGCGGGTCATCGCGATCTTCGCCCGGCAGGATCGCCAACGCGATACCGCGCGCGCGCGCCAGTTCGGAGAGCTGTTCTGCCCCGTACTTCCACCAATCGAGACCGCCAAGCAGGCGGACCACGATCACCTTGGCATGAGCGCCGACCCGCTCGACCCACAGATCGACCGACATCGGATGACGAAGCTCGCGCAGGTGCGCAAGTCGCACGCTCGGCAGCGCGTCCCGTTCGGTCGCCCACGCCGCAGCGAGACCGGTCAGATCGGTGTCGGCAAAGGACAGGACGGCGATATCGCCCGGCGGCTGCGCGAGATCGACCGCTTCGACGATGTCATCGAGACTGGTCGACGTGGTGGTGAGCAGATGCATCGCTCAGCCTGATTCTCGTTTGCGCATGATCTGGTTTGAAAACCGGCTTCCACTTTTCGGGATCATGCGCCTTGATTTTAGTTTGCGCATGATCTGGTCCGAAAACCGGCGTCCACTTTTCGGGATCATGCGCTTAGCTCAGCAGCGCGCGTGTAATCGCGACGCGATCGATTCCCTTTAGGCCGATCACCACGAGCCGGCCCTCGCGCGTTTCGGCCGCGCTCCACGGCCTGTCATATTGGTGCGTTACCCGAGCGCCGACCGCCTGCAGCAAGAGCCGCAACGGCTTGCCGGCGACGGCGGCAAAGCCTTTGACTCGCAGCACGTCGAACTGTTCGGGCAGACTGGCGACGCGCGCGGCAAGCGCCGCCGGATCGGAAATCTCGCCAAGCGGCACGACGAACGAATCGAAGTCGGCATGGTCGTGTTCGACCTCGCCGTCGTGCCGGGTGCGGCGGTTGGCAATATCGTCCTCGGTGCCGATTCCGAGTCCAAGCAACAACGCCGCATCCACCTTGCCGTCGGCGACTGCGAGGGTTTTCACTTTACGCGGCAGCGCGGCGGCGATTGCCGCATGGGCCTTGGCGAGCCCGGCGTCATCGAGCAGATCGCGCTTGTTGAGCACCACCAGATCGGCGCAGGCGATCTGGTCCTCAAACACTTCCTCGATCGGATCGTCATGGCTGAGTGCCGGATCGCCGGCGCGCTGGCGCCCGAGCGCCTCGATGTCCCGCGCTACGCGGCCGTCGGCCAAGGCTGCGCCATCGACCACCACCACGATACCGTCGACGGTGACGCGGCTCTTGATCGCTGGCCAGTGAAACGCCTGCACGAGAGGTTTCGGCAGCGCCAGGCCGGAGGTTTCGATGACGATGTGCTCCACTCCGTCGCGCGACAGGATCGCGTCGAGCGCGGGAACGAATTCGTCGGCAACGGTGCAGCACAGGCAGCCGTTGGCCAGTTCGACGACATTTTCCTCCGGGCACGCTTCATTGCCGCAACCCTTGAGGATTTCGCCGTCGACGCCGACATCGCCGAATTCGTTGACAATAAGCGCAAGCCGGCGCCCCCGGGCGTTGGCCAGTACGTGACGAATGAGCGTCGTCTTGCCGGCGCCGAGAAAGCCGGTGACGATGGTACAGGGAACGCGCCCCAGCGAGCCGTTCATGGGTCGACCTCTTGAAAGCCG
>JBOHLR010000157.1:0-4622 GCA_050729555.1 Allostellaceae bacterium | reverse complement strand
CTGAGCAGGCATTCCCAGTCGCCTTGGGTGGTGCAGCGCAGATGCTCGATCGTGACCGTCTCGCCGAAATAGTCCGCGGCTCCTTCGATGAAGCCTTCGGCGAGGGCGCAAAGCCGGCGCGGCGATTAGTATCCGAGATGGAGCGCGCCGTCCGCTGCTTGCTCGAAGCGGAAGACGGGGCAATTGGCGCCGGGGTGGATCTTGCGCACCTCCGGATGGATGATGCTGTTGACGCTGTAGATGAACGGCAGCGTCGTATTATGCCCGGCGAAGAATGCCGGATAGCGCTCGGCCAGCAACGGCATCGCCTCGCGCCCGAACCAGCGTACGCACTCGCGAGGCGAAATGCCGCGCGCGTCGGCGACCGTTTTCACCAGCCGCTCGAACTCGTCGTCGGAATAGCTGCCGAGCGAGGTATAGACGCCGTCGAGGCCGTTCTCGTCGAGGAACTTGTCCCACGCCGCTTCGTCGTGATGGCGGCTGACGACGTCCTCGAGGAGGTTGAAGATGATACCCTTCATCGCACTCTATTTTTGCCGGGCCTGGCGCCGCGCAAAGCCCGGGGGTTTATTGAGTCCTATTTTTGGGGCATCGAGATTAACCAAACCTGAAGATCGGGCGCCTCGCGCGGGCAATCGCGGGTCGCTTATGAGACGGAACTTTCAGAATGCTTGGCGGCCGACTGCGGCAATACGATGAGGCACGCAATAATGAAGGCCGCGATGATCGCCGAGGCGAGCGGACGGCTGAGCGCCAATCCGCCCTGGTCGTGCGGCTGGTCGAGGAAATCGCCCAGGGTCGCGCCGAGGGGCCGCGCCAGGATGGCGGCAGCCCAGAACAGCGACACGCGGGATATCGCGGTACGGAAATAGAGCGCAGCCACGACGGCAAGCCCGGCCGCGAAAACCAGTGCGCCGGTCGCCGAGCCGAGATCGAATCCGTCCGAAACCCAATCGCCGAGCGCGGTGCCGAGCGTCTGCGAGAAGGTGATGGCGATCCAGAAGAAAATTTCCGCTTTCGGCGCGGTCACCGAGCTTGGCGCGATCGTACCTTGCGCGCGATACCAGATCGCGAGCACGACCAACACGCACGCAAACAGCAGCATCGAGCCGCCGGCATAGCCGAGGCCGAGCGAACGGTCGGCGAAATCGGCCATGGTCGTACCGAACATCGTGGAGGCGACGATGGTTGCCCAATAAAGCGGCGGGTGGAGCTTACTGGCGCGGATTTGCGCGATGGCCAGCACGACGAAGAGCACCAGGAAGAAGGCGGTTCCGCCGAGATAACCCCAGTCGAGCGTGTCGCTCACCGCGTCGCCGCCGGTTTCGCCCAGCGTCGTTGCCGCGACATAAACGATCCAAAACCAGATGGAGACAGCCGGCACTTTGCTGTTCGTCGACGTATTCATTGTGGCCCCCCACAAATCCGTTGCGGAAATGTTTCGATACGTACCCCAAGCAATTGACGACCCATGCCGCAGCGGGACGCCGCAGCTGTCTTTATATATCAGGAAAAAGAGCGGAGACGCGAGAGCTTGCGTCCGAATACACGCTTCAGCGCTCGGCCTCGTGCGCGAATTTGACGCCCGCCGTCTCCATGATGTGCTGGACGTTGCGGAAGCCGTCGGGCGCGACCTGTACCTCGCCCCGGAAGGGATAATCGAAAGCGACGATCAGCACGATCACCAGCGCGAGCGACGCCGCGACGGCGCCGGTCATCGCCATGTGCATCGCGAAGCTCTCCATGCCGAAGAGACAGGTCAAGCCGATTATGATCGCCGCGCCGAGCACGACCACCCACCAGACCGCGGGATCGATATGGTCCTGCGCCGCGAGGATGCGGTCTTGCCGCGCGTCATAAAGCGAATTCAGCCGCCGCAGCATTTCGGACACCATCGCGACTTGCACGGGATTGACGGTTTGGGCGTTGCCGAGCGCGCGATGGATTTTGGCAAGCGGCACCCAACCGTCGTTGCCGACCGGCGCGCCGATCGCCATCGCCGGCCAATCCTTGGTGAGCACGATATCGACGTATTCCGCCAGGTCGCCGGTCACCTCCGTCTTGATCGGCTCGGGCATCGCCGTGGCGTCGCGGAACAAATCGCCGGTCAGCGAGGCCTCGACCGCCGCCGTGTCGCCGGCCTTGCCGAAGGATTCCCACGCCTCGACCGCGATGAAAGCCAGCAGCACCGCGAAGACGACGCCGATCAGCGCCGAATTGAAGCCGGTGAACTCGTTGTGCTTGCGGCGCAGCTCGACGTGCAGAAAGCGGCCGGTGACGGCGAGACCGAGGAGGGAAAGGCCGACCACGAGCACAATGATGACCGAACCCATTTCCCAGGTCGGTACGCCGTAGATCCAGTTGACGATCATGTTTTCCCCTGCGCCTTATCGTAATCAGCGTATTGGCGCGAGCGTTAATGAAACATGACGGCGACGCCGCCCTGTGACAGCTTCGCTCAATCCGCTTCTCCCGAGAGGTGCACCGTGGGCCACCAGGTGCTCGTCTTCTATGGTTCCTATCGGTCCGATCGCCGCGGCATCTGGCTGGCTGACTACATCGTTCGCAAGCTCCGCGCTCGCGGCGACGACGCTGCATTGATTGACGCCAAGGCGGTCGGCCTGCCGATGCTCGACCGGATGCACAAGGAATACGCTCCAGGGCGTGCACCCGCGGCGATGGCGAGCCTCGGCGCGAAGATCCGGTCGGCCGACGCGTTCGTCTTCGTCACCGGCGAATACAATTGGGGCGTCCAGCCGGGGCTGAAGAACCTCACCGATCATTACCTCGAGGAATGGTTCTGGCGCCCCGCGGCAATCGCCAGCTATTCCGCCGGCCGGCTTGCGGGCACGCGATCGAGCTTCGCCTGGCACAACATCCTCTCGGAAATGGGCATGGTCGTGATCTCGAGCACGCTCACCGTCGGTCCGATCCAAGATGCGGTGACCGTAGCGGGCGAACCGGTCGGCGAGGCCGGTGCGGTGCTCGAACGCGCCTTCGGGCGCTTCGCGGACGATCTGGCGTGGTGGACCGAAGCCGCCCGCGCGCAACGGGCGCGCAAGGCGCCGCCTCACTAAGCGTGCGAGATTTTCGTTAGGCGGAGAGCTGGTGCTGCCGCTGAGGATTGAACTCAGGACCTCTCCCTTACCAAGGGAGTGCTCTACCACTGAGCTACGGCAGCTTACTTATTGAATAACCTTGATCTTTTTCACGGCCCGGAGCACCATAAGGCCCATTGTGAGGACTTTTGGGAGGACTCTGGTCCGTGACCGTGTACAAGCGTGCGGACTCATCCAACTGGTTCATCGAATTCCAGTGCCTCGGCCAGACGGTGCGCCGGACCTCCGGAACGCCGTCGAAGGTGAACGCCAAGGCCCTCGAAGAACGATTGCGCCGGGAGATACAGGATCGGGTCGCGGCTGGCAAGCTCCCGACGATCCCGTTCGGCGAAGCCATCGATCGATATTTTGAAACCATCCTGGCTCCGCGCGGCAGGGACAAGGTGCGGGCCAAGGACATCTACGTCCTCGCGAAGCTCCGCGCCCGCTTCGGGGAAGATACGCCGCTCGACGCCATCACGAGCGCCGATATTGCCGCGTACCGGGACGAGCTCGTCACCAAGCACAAGCTTTCGCCCTCGACCGCCAATCGCGAAGTCTCCTATATGCGGGCGATCATCAACCGCGCTGCCAACGACTGGAACATCTCGACCGCGCCGTTCCGCGTGAAGATGTTCCGGGAGCCACCCGGCCGCGTCCGCTGGCTCACGCCGGACGAAGAGAAACGCCTTCTGGATGAATGCTCGTCCCATCTGCGGCCGATCGTGACGTTCCTCATGGACACCGGGTGCCGCAAGGACGAGGCCCTCAACCTGACCTGGCGCGACGTGGCGTTAGAGGACGACGATCGGGTCCGTATACGGATTGAGGCCGACCGGACCAAGAATGCGGCCGCGACCGGCAAGGCCGTGCCGAAACGCACCGCTGACCTGCTGCGGCAGCTTTACAAGGACCGTCCCGAAGGTGCCGATCGCGTCTTTCTCTTCGTGCCGAAAACCAAAAAGGGCAAGACGCCGCGGCCGACCCGTCCGCTCGGTAATATCCACATCGGGTTCAAGGCCGCCTGCCGGCGGGCGAAGATCGAGGATTTCAACATCCACGATCTGCGCCACCACTATGCCTCACGGCTGGTCCAGCGCGGCGTTCCGATCCAGCGGGTGCAACGGCTCCTGGGTCACAAGTCCATGCGCATGACCGAGCGCTACGCTCACTTGGCGCCGTCCGACCTGGACGATGCCGTCGCGGTGCTGGATCGGTGAAGCTCGGCGAGCTTCCGTTCGCGCCAGTCGGAGCCTGAATTCGAACGAACCGAATGCGCCGGCATGCGGGCGAGGGGAGCCGCCCGCAACGCAGCGAGCGTGATCGGTTCGACGCGCCGGCTCGCCATGTAGGCGTCGAGATCGGTCCTGAGAAAGCGCGGCGTCCGGGTTCCGAGCACGTGACGCGGTATCTTCAGCCGATCGAAATTGCGCCTGCTGATCCGAAGATAGACAGCCGCTTCTCTTGGGGTGAGCCAGGCGGGTTCGTCGCTCATGCGGCGAGTATGGCCACCTGCGGACAGGC
>JBOHLR010000156.1:0-4650 GCA_050729555.1 Allostellaceae bacterium | reverse complement strand
ATTCGACGCTCTACGGCGACATGTGCGGCGGCTATTCGGTCTTGAAGGACGTCTACAAGATGACGGTCTATGCGCTCTGCCGCTGGCGCAACGCCAACCGGCCCGACGATTTCCTCGGTCCCGCCGGCCGTGTCATGCCCGAGCGCGTGCTGACCAAGGCGCCGACCGCCGAGCTCCGGCCCAACCAGACCGATCAGGACACGCTGCCGCCCTATGCGACGCTCGACGGCATCCTGGCGTGCCTGATCGAACGCGAAATGGCGGTCGCCGACACCGTCAAGCAGGGCTTCGCCGAGGATACGGTGCGGAAGGTGTGGGCGATGCTCGACCTCGCCGAATACAAGCGCCGCCAGGCGCCGCCCGGCGTCAAGATCACGCGCCGCGCCTTCGGTCGCGATCGCCGCTATCCGATAACAAACGCCTTCACCGCAGCGGCCTCGGCGATCGAATTCGATCCCGGCGAAACGCCGCGCGCGCCGACGCCAGCACCGTCGACGTGATGCGATTGACAAGGCGGCGATTTGTAGCTACATTATCGTAGCTACAATGAAGCTAGTTTGCGCTGGATATGGAGCGCTGCGAAAAATCGACAGAACATTCAAAAGCACCATCTGTCGTTTGACGCTGCCCGTCTTGTTTTTGAAGATCGACTCGCCATCTCCGTGCCGGATCCGCTCCGGATGGGGATCGTTGGCGGACAATTGGTGTGATCCAGGGTGTGACTGTGATCGTTGTCCACATGGAGCCGGTCCTCGATCCCTCGACCGGCGAAGAAGTTGGTCGGATCATCAACGCGCGGAAAGCTGAACCGCATGAAAGGAAAGTGTATGAAGAAGAGGGCTTCTAAATCTGTGCCGCAACAAATCAGGGCAGAACTCGCGGCGCTTTCAGCGATGCCTGATGATGAGATCGATACGCATGATGTTCCAAGCACAGTCGATTGGTCTGGTGCGCAACGCGGCCGTTTTTATAGACCTATCAAAAGACAACTAACCCTGCGATTGGATGGCGATGTCGTCGAATGGTTCAAGCATTACGTTCGCCGTCGCCACGGTTATCAAACTCAGATAAATAGCGCCTTGCGTCATTATGTTCGGGTAGTGGAAGGTGCCGCTGAGTTAAAACTTAAAGGGTGGCATAGTAGTTTTGACCAGGTCGCGCTGAGGGATTTTATGCGTCATGGGGGCTTAAGTGTGGCAGAGGCGAACAAGTTCGCTGGCAAGATCGTCGGAGGGAGAACAACCGTGACGGTTGTTCTCCGTAGAATTCGTGATCCTTTAGCTGCAGCGGAACAATTCAGTGCAATAGGTGTTAAAGAGGTCGCAATCGTTTTGCGTCCCGGATCACGCGGATCATCCACTGTTCAGCATTAGTCGATACCATATGCGATCACTATGGAAGCTTTGAAAGCAACTGCGCTTGCGGCGCCCGGCCGCGACTTCATCCGCGATATCGTCGAGGCCGATCTCAAATCCGGCCGCGTCAAAAGCGTGGTGACGCGCTTTCCGCCCGAGCCCAACGGCTATCTCCATATCGGCCACGCCAAGTCGATCTGTCTCAACTTCGGCATCGCCAAGGAATATGGCGGCGTCTGCCATTTGCGTTTCGACGACACCAACCCGGCGAAGGAAGCGCAGGAATTCATCGACGCGATCGAGCGCGACGTGCGCTGGCTCGGCTTCGATTGGGGCCCGCATCTGCATCATGCCTCGGACTATTTCGAGCGGCTGTACGAATGGGTCGAGCACCTGATCCGCACGGGCAAGGCCTATGTCGACGACACGCCGCCGGACGAGATGGCGAAGATGCGCGGCACGCTGACCGAGCCGGGCAAGGAAAGCCCGTTCCGCAATCGCGGCGTCGAGGAAAATCTCGATCTCTTGCGCCGCATGCGCGCCGGCGAGTTTCCCAACGGCGCGCGGGTGCTGCGCGCCAAGATCGACATGACGAGCGGCAACATCAACCTGCGCGATCCGGTGCTTTACCGCATCCTGCATGCCGAGCATCCGCGCACCGGGAAAAAATGGTCGATCTATCCGACCTACGATTTCGCGCACGGCCAGTCCGATGCCATCGAAGGCATCACCCATTCGATCTGCACCCTCGAATTCGAGGATCACCGGCCACTCTACGATTGGTTCATAGCCAATCTGCCGGTGCCGTCGCAGCCGCACCAGTATGAATTCGCCCGGCTCAATCTCGGCTACACGGTGCTGTCGAAGCGGTTCCTGACGCAGCTGGTGCAGGAAAAGCGCGTGACGAGCTGGGACGATCCGCGCATGCCGACGCTCGCCGGATTGCGCCGGCGTGGCGTGCCGCCCGCAGCGATCCGCGACTTCGTCGGCCGCATCGGCGTCGCCAAGGCGAATTCGACTGTGGATCTCGGCTTGTTCGATTTCGCCGTGCGCGAGCAACTCAACAAATCGGCGCTCAGGCGCATGGGCGTGCTGCGGCCGCTCAAGGTCGTGATCGAGAACTATTTCGAAGGCAAAAGCGAATTGCTCGACGCGGTAAATCATCCCGACGATCCGGCGCGCGGTTCGCGTCCGGTGCCGTTCGGCCGCGAGCTTTATGTCGAGCGCGACGACTTCATGGAAAATCCGCCGAAGAAATTCTACCGCCTGTCGCCGGGCAAGGAAGTCCGCCTGCGCTACGCCTATTTCATCACCTGCAAGGATGTGGTGAAGGACGCCGCCGGCAACGTGACGGAATTGCGCTGCACCTACGATCCAGCGACAAAAGGCGGCAATGCGCCGGACGGCCGCAAGGTGCAGGCGACGCTGCACTGGGTCGCGGCGAAGGAATCGGTCGCGGCCGAAGTGCGGCTCTACAATCCGCTCTTCACCCGGCCCGATCCCGATCCGGCCAATCTATTGCGCGAGCTCAATCCGAATTCGCTCGAAGTGATCGAGGACGCGCGGCTCGAGCCGGCGCTCGCCGAAGCCGGCGACGCGCCGGTGCAGTTCGAGCGCCAGGGTTATTTCGTGCGCGACGCCGACAGCGCGGCGGGCAAGCCGGTGTTCAACCGCACCGTGGGATTACGCGACAGCTACGCCAAAGCGTAAAGTCTAGTAGCGCACCGACAGTGCCAGCGAGCCGAACTGATGCGGGCCGCCTTGCTGGCCCTTGATCTCTTCGGTCTGGACGACCTGCGTGTAGGAGAGCCGCACGCGGCCGAGGATGAACGCCAGTCCGGCTTCGAACTCGCCGACGAAGAGCTGCCGGCTCGCGTGCGCACTTGTCTGAAACGTGTTGCCGTCGATGGTGATGTCGTGCGCCACGGCCTGGCCGTCGGCGCCGACGAAAAAGTACCACGAGAAATTGCGCGTCGGCTGGTAGACATCGGTGCCGTTCAAGCCGGGATTGATGCGCGCCACGCCGTAATCGGCATCGAGGCCTTGGCCGATCCGCAGCACCGAACCGGCCAGCCCATAGATCCGCAGATTGCCGGCGCCGCCCGCGACCTCGGGCAGCACGTCCATTTGCAGACCGTCGTTCAGCAGCGGCACGCGCCAGATTTTCGTCGCCAGCAGATCCAACACCGGCTCGTTGCGAATCTGGGAATTCCAGCCCTGGCTCGCGTTATAGCCGACAAGGCTGTGGAAGCCATTTTGCACCTGCTTGGCCAGCGCGGCGGGTCCGACCACGCCGGCTTGAACGCCGAGGATGCTGCGCGAGGAATCGGTGTCGTGCAGCAGCGAGAACGTGCCGGTCAAAACGCCGGCATAGGGTCGGTCGCGCGGATCGGGCGGCGCGACAATGACGTTGGCCGGCGTGTACATCTGCTGCGCGAAGTCGAGCGCCCAGCGGCTTCGCCCCGGCCCCCACATCCAGTTGTCGAAATTCTCCAGCGAGGCCGGCAGCGTATCGGTCGGCGACGTGTAACCGAGGCGCAAGCCGTTGACGTAATATTTGTCCTTGAGGTGGGACGTCGCGATCGACGAGTTCTCGTCCTGCAACGTCCAGATGCCTTCCGGATCGGCGGGCGGCTGCGCTCTCGCGACGGTCGCCGACACGGCCAGCGCGAGAGACAGGACGGAAAAAGCCGCAACGGAAAGGAACGGCCTTATCTCTTGTCGCAACAGCTCCCCCGATGCGATTCAGGCACGCTTTGCGGTTTATAAGGCATGCAGCGCACTTCGTATAGCGCTGTCCGAGCCGGGGCCACCGCGCTTACCGCGGCGGCGGGGGCACCGGCGTGTTCCACCAATAAGGCGGACCGGGCCATGCCTGGTACTGGTCGAGCTGATAGCGGCGGGCGAGGTTTTCTTGCTGCAAGCACTGGGCGAACGCATCGGTGCCCGGCTTGAAGCCGTAAGACGTGCACTGCGCCTGATCCTGCTGCCGCAGCTCGGCATCGCTGACACAGCCGGCGAGGGCGGCAACGGCCGCCAGCGCCAGCGCAAGCCGCCATGCCCTACCGCACACAGTCCAACCCCGCCATCGCAACCGCCTCATACGCTCGGTCCGGCGCCCGCGCGCGAACCACTCGCGGCCGATCTTAGCGCATCGCGATGGCGGCGGCCGTAACTAGGGTCAGGACTCATTGATCAGAGCCAGAAGATAACGACAGCGGCGATGCAGATGGCTGACATGAAGGTATGGGCGCATCGGTCGTAACGGGTATGGATACGTCGCCAGTCCTTGAGC
>JBOHLR010000155.1:0-4655 GCA_050729555.1 Allostellaceae bacterium | reverse complement strand
GGGACGGCGAATTCGGGATTTTTGTCGAGATGCAGCCGCTCGATCACGCCGCGAGCGAGATCGCGCGACCGCATCGCGAGGCGCTCGTTTTCGACCTTTTCCGTATCGGCGTCACCGCCGCCGACGCGCAAGTCGGTGCTAAGGATCGGCGTCGGGGGAACGCCGATCTGGACTTGCGCTTCGCCGACATAGAGCGACGGCAGATGCCACAGTACGACCGCGGCAATGGCGACGAACGCCGCCATGAACGCCAGCACCAAGAGCCGGTGTCGCCAGATGCGATGAATCGTATCCAGCAGATCCTGTTGCGGCGGGCCGGCGGCGGGCGCGGCAATGTACTGCAGCGGCGCGCGCTCATAAAGATCACGCCGCGATGCCGGTTGGCGCGGGTGCAACGGTTCGAGGAATGACATCAGAAGAATCGCTCGGGAATTGTAATGACGTCGCCCGGACGGACCGGCGTGTCGCCGCTTGCCTTGAATGTGGTGTGCTGCCCGTTCGCGTTCCGATCGATCTCGAAATTGTTGTCCTTGGCGCGGTACGTGAAGCCGCCGGCGAAGGCGACTGCCTGGCTCACCGTCATGCCGCTCACATAGGGATAGGCGCCCGCCTTGTTCACTTCGCCCAGGACGTAGAACGGCCGGTAATTCAGCACCTCGACACTGACACTCGGATTGCGGATGTAATCCGGACTCAGCTTATGAACGATCTCCTGCTGCAATTGCCCGGCGGTCATTCCGCCGGCATGGATGCGGCCGACGAGCGGAAATTGGAGCATGCCCTGACCGTCGACCTGATAGGTGTTGGTCAAGTCCGGCTGACCGAATACGGTGATGCGAATCTGATCGCCGTTGCCGAGCTGATACCCCGGATCGTTCGGGACCGACGGCGAATTCTGCGTCGGCGTCGCCAGACTCTGTTGCTGTTGCTGCTGCGGCAGGCCTTGCGGCGACGGCAGCGCTGAATTGTAACTCGGCAGTGCCGGATTCGACTGCGCGAAAGCCGGCAGCGAAAACGCGATCGCGACGGCAAAGCTCAATGCCGCGATCGATGCAATCCCGCTCGTCAAGCGCCACATGGCATCACTCCATCGACCGTTGCGCTGGCCCGTCGAAAGCTCAACGGACGCAGCGTTACGCAAGACTTTGCGGATTTTGTGGCCCGACATGCATGGCTGGTTGTGATCAAACCGGGTCCGGTCTTGTGCCATAACGGTCACAGCTGCGGCAGCACGCCGTGCCGCGTCGTCAGTTTTGCGTCGCGTCAGTCGACGGCTCGTCCGCTGCCGCCGCAGCGCAGTCGCGCGGGTATACGGCTTCGACCAAGGCGACGAGGCGGTCGACTGCGGCCTCGATCAATTCGAGCGCCCGGCGCGCGCGCGCATTCTCCGGCGGCACCGCACGGCGCAACGGCTCGATCGAAGAACGGATCGTCGCCAACGATCCCTTGAAGGCGTGCGCCGTCTCATCGGCGGCCGCACGCCTGTCCTGCGGCGGCTGACCGTCAGGCCGGCTGGGCCGGCGCGGTGCGCCACCGGTATCCGAAGGCCGGAAAGTTCTCGATCTCGGAGAATTCGCCATCGAGTGCCCGGAATTTGTTGCGGATGCGTTTGATCGACGAGCGGACATTCGTACGATAGCCCTCGTCGCCGTTGCCGGCCACGAATCCCGCATGATGGACGCAATCATAGATCGAGCGATAGGTCACGTGCTCGCCGGCGTGCGCGACCATCAGGTGAACGATGTTGAACTCGGTCACCGTCAGATTGACGTCTCGATTGTCCCAGAACGCGCGGTTGACGTCCGGTCGCAGCGTCAACTTTCCGCAGGTGAGCGCCGATTTGGCGGGCGTCTCGCGCGCGCGCCGGTGCGAATCCAGGATCAGGCGGATGCGTTTGGCAAGAATCGGAACGCCGCGGGCTTTGTCGACGAAATCGAGCGCGCCGCGATCGAGCGCCGCGTTCTCGTAGGCGGTCGCCGGCATGCCGGTGAGAAACACCACCGGCAACCGGATGCCACGATCGTGCAGCTTGGGCAACAGGTCGATGCCGAGTCCGCCCGGCAGCTTCCAGTCGAGCACGATGATGTCGGCGTCGTTGTTCTGGGCGAAGTACTCGAGCATCTCGTCGCCGGCGGCGAACGCCAACACCTCGAAGGCGAGTTCCGTAAGCTCCGCAGATGCGGCTTCACGATAGTCGGCGTCGTCGTCGACCAGCACCAACTTGATGCGGCCGGCCGACGCCGGCGCGATCTGATTCGATTGATTCGATTCGTTCGCCATGATCGCGACATTCGTGTTCGACCAGGCGGCTTCCTTCTGCAGCGTCGTCATCGCTATTCACCTCACAAAAAAATTGGTTCGACACACGTGCGTTCTGGTTGACGTGTGGACATCGAGAGCGAGATCGACCGCGTTGTCCCCTCCTCCGGCGTAAGCGAAATGGCATCCGATCCGATGCGGCGCCTCAAGAGACACCCCGACGCGCGGTCCGCGACGGCAACTGTTGACGAATCTAAGACGCCAAATGGGGCACAAATTTGACGCGGGCACGCCCGAATCGCGTGATTTCGCGTGGCCTGAACCACGGAATAGTCACAAAGACGTGACTGTCAGTGCGCCGCGCTTACCATCCCGCCGCCGCGATCCGGTGCGAAACGGCGACCCAATCGCCCGATATGAACGACCAGCCGGCAAGGGCGAGCACGGCCGCGGCCACGCAGCACGCCGCCAGGCCGGCGATGCGCGCACGCGTCAGACGGCCGACGAACTGGGCCGCGAGGTAGCCCAGCGCCGGCGAGCTCAGTATCGGCGGGCGCTTGAGCGCCCGCAACATGCGGTTTTGCCGGGAATAGGCGGCGGCGGCGGCGCCTACGGCCGGGTGCTGCGCGAAAAATGCCTGCACCCGCTTCCGTCGTTCGGCATCGAGCGCATTGTCGACGAACGCATGCAGATCGTAGTCGCTGATCGTCGATGCCGGCGGTAGCTCGGGTCCGTGCGTGTCGTGATGCGGCCACCACCGGAGCGCCGTGACCCGCCAGCGCGTGCGGCACCGATGCGGCAGAACGATGACGTTGCTGGAGCGGGTTTCTGCCACGGATTTACCCCGCGCGTAATTGACGCCGCGACACAATGATACGGACGGCCGGTTGCCGACTTTATTCCACGCGCTCGAGAAACATGTCCCCGACATTGGAATAAAGACGATAGCCGACCGTCTTAAGCCGATAGACACATGCCTGCACATTTCGGAGCACAGCAACACATGACGAAATCCATTGTCCGCCGCGCGGTGATCCCCGTGGGCGCGCTTGACACGCGGTTCCTTCCCGCGGCCAAGGCGGTCCCCAAGGAAATGCTGCCGCTGGTCGATCGACCGCTGATCCAATATGCGGTCGAAGAAGCCCGCGCCGCGGGTATCGACGAGATCGTCATCGTCACCGGCCGCGGCAAAGGAACGATTGAGGATCATTTCGACTGTGCGACCGAACTCGAAGACACGCTCCGCCGGACCGGCAAGGACGACGCGCTTGCGACGGTCGAGTCGAGCGACGTCGGATCCGAAACCATTGCCTATATAAGACAGCTGGAACCGCTGGGCGTGGCGCATGCGCTGTGGTGCGCGCGACACGTCGTCGGCGACGAGCCGTTTGCGGTCGTCATGCCGGACGAGGTCATTCAGGCAAAAACACCGTGCCTCGCGCAAATGATCGAGGCCTATGCGCAGGTCGGCGGCAATCTCATCGCCGTGACACCGGCCGCGCGCAGCCGCACGGCGCGTCACGGCGTGATCGCCGCTCGGCGCCGCGACGATCGGCTGTTCGCCGCCGCTGGTGTCGACGATTGGCCGGAAGCCGGCGGCGGAGTCGGACGGTGGGCGATCACCGGCCGGTGCATCTTCGAACCCACGATCCTTGACTGTCTCGGTACCGCCGGCGACCGGCCATTCGCCGATGTGATCGCCCGCTGCGTCGATGACAGGACCTTGCATGCCTACGCCTTTGCCGGTCGGTATTTCGATTGCAGCGATGCGCTCGGCCTTTTCGAGGCCAACCTCGCGCATACGTTGGCGCGCACCGATCTAGCGCCGGCGGTGCGTAATTTGTTGGGCCGTTATGCCAGGCTTGCCAGCACCACCAACCGGCTGCGGCTGGTTGAGCCGACCGCTCGACAGGCGTCTTGATGACCAACGGCCAGCCTTATTGCGCCGTCGGCGCAGTCGCACGAGGGCGCGTGCGTCCCGAGCGTCTGGCGTCGCTGACGTCGGCGCAGACGATCGGCGCGCGCGCTATCAATCCGGCCATTCTCCGCGATGACGACATACGCGGAATCGTCGGCCAGACGCTCGACGCCACCGACGCCGCCGCGCTGGGCGCCGCCTTCGGAACGCTTGTCGCCGAACGCGGCGGACGGACCGTTGTCCTGGGATTCGACGGCCGGGTGACGTCGCGCGCGCTGGCCGTCGCTTTCGCCGGTGGCATGATTACGGCCGGAATGCAGGTCGCGCGCGTCGGCCTCGGCCCGACGCCAATGCTGCAATTCGCGCGCATACAACTACGCGCCGACGCGGCGGTGATGGTGACCGGATCGCATGATCCGCCCGAATACAACGGATTCAAACTGAGCGTGCACGGCCGATCGTTGACGCAAACCGAGAT
>JBOHLR010000154.1:0-4672 GCA_050729555.1 Allostellaceae bacterium | reverse complement strand
GCCCCGCGCCGCGCGGTTGTAGGTTCGGCCGCCTTGCCGCCCATGGATGCCGACGTAGCTCAGCGGTAGAGCAACTGATTCGTAATCAGTAGGTCTGCGGTTCGAATCCGCACGTCGGCACCAGATTTTCAATCGAGATGCTCGGCCGTAAAATCGTGCGACAGGATGGTTGTGCGATGGAGCAGGCGGATTTCATCATCGTCGGCGGCGGCACGGCCGGCGCGGTTCTGGCCGCCCGTCTGTCGGAAGATCCCGCCTGCCGCGTCGTACTGATCGAGGCCGGTGCCGATACCCCGCCTGGCGCCGTCCCCGCCGACATCCGCGACGTCTTTCCGAGCGCCTATTTCAACCGGGATTATTTCTGGCCCGGGCTCGAAGCCAGCATGGTCGAAGGCACGCCGCCGCGGCCGTTCGCCCAAGCGCGCATCATGGGCGGCGGTTCGAGCGTCATGGGCATGTGGGCGCTGCGCGGCTTGCCGAGCGACTACGATGGCTGGGCACAGGCCGGCGCGACGGGTTGGAGCTGGGCCGATCTGTCGCCGTATTTCCAGCGCGTCAATCGCGTGAGTGGGAATGGCGCCGGCAACGCGAAGACGCCGCCCGGGATTCGGAGTCTCGCCCGGGACGAGTGGCCCGGATTCGCGTGCGCGATGGAGCACGCGGCGGCGGCGCGCGGCCTGCCGTTTCACGACGACATCAACACCGTGGCGGCCGACGGATTTTTTGCCATGCCGCTCAACCACCACGCCGGCGAACGCGCCGGCAGCGCCCGCTGCTATCTGACCGCAACCGTGCGGCAGCGGCGCAACCTGACGATCCTGGCCGAGACGCGGGTTGTCGGTCTGACGATCGATGGCACGCGGGTCGGCGGCGTCGCGGTCGAACAGCACGGCGCGCGGCGGCATCTCGCGGCGCGCGAGGTGATCGTGTCGGCGGGCGGTATCCATTCGCCGGCGCTGCTGTTGCGCGCCGGCATCGGGCCGGCGGCATCGCTTGCGCGGATCGGCATCCGGTCGATCGCGGATCGCGCCGGCGTCGGACAAAATCTTCAGAACCACGCGTTCATTCACTTCGCACTCACCCTCAATCCGGGGACCGGTGTGCCGCGCGGCGGCCGTCACTATGCGGTGACCGGCTTGCGGCTGTCGTCCGGCTACGCCGATTGCCCGGCCGGCGATCTGTTGTTGTGCGCGATCGGGCGCGTCAGCGTGCGCGCGTTCGGTGCCCGCGTCGGCATCGTCGCGGCGGCCTTGTATGCGCCGCGATCGCGCGGCACCGTCGAGCTCGCTGCGGCCGACCCGGATGTCGAGCCGCGAATTTCGTTCCGGCTGCTGTCGGACGAACGCGACGCGGCACGGCTGGTCACGACCGGGCGGTTTGCCGAAAAACTTCTCGTCGATCCGGCGGTGCGGCAGACCTATCGCGAGCTCTATCTGCTGCCGAAAGACCCGCCGCTGAACCGCTTCAACGGTCGCGGCGCCATCGGCCGCGCGCAGGCCGTTCTCGCGTCGGCGATCCTCGACGGACCGGCCGCGTTGCGGCAGCTGGCGATCGGCCGAGCCGTCGCGCCCGGCCGCATGGTGGCCGACGGCAAGCGCCATGCGGCGCTGGCGCCCGAGGAAATCCTCGCCGCCGCCGCACCGATGTTCCATCCGGTCGGCACTTGCGCCATCGGCCGCGCGGACGACCCACGCGCCGTCGTCGACGCCGAATGCCGGGTCTATGGCATCCAAGGCCTGCGCGTCGTCGATGCTTCGATCATGCCGCGCATTCCGAGCGCCAATACCAACCTGCCCACTTTGATGCTGGCCGAACGCGCCGCCGACCTGATCCGCCATGCCCACCGCACCGCGCCTTGACGCTTGACTTGGGTCCGCCCGGGTACAAACGTTTGCCCAGATGGCCGCAAGCGACTTGCGAAGGAGTCCCTGATGGCGAAGCAGCGGATCAGCTACGTGGCGTTGGACCGGATGGATTCAGCGATGCGGGCCGAAATGGAGCGGTGCCAGCGGGAAGGCACGCCGCGGCCCGAGAGCTCGGCGGTGCGGGCGCATGTGCCGGCGTGTTTCTGGTTTTTCGCCAATTCATGGCGCGACATTTTCCGCAACGGCGTGCTGGAACATCCGATCAAGGAGCTGTGCCGGCTTTACGTGTCGCGCTCGGTGCAGTGCGAGTATTGCGGCAACCAGCGGTCGGTGAAGGCAGCGCAGTCGGGGGCGGTGATCGAAGACCATGTGAAAGATTTGCTGAACTTCGAGTCGTCTCAGAACTACGATGATCGGCAGAAGGCGGCGCTGGCCTATGCCGAGGCGATTGTCTGGCACCTCAACACCGACGATGCGTTCTGGGAGCGGCTCAACCGGCATTACACCGAGGCGCAGCTCGTCGAGCTCGGCTGCATGATCGGGCTGACGCTGGGACAGCAGAGCTGGCTACGGCTTCTCAACATCGAGCATCACCAAGTGATGGCCGGCACCGACGCGTCGATGGCGCCGGGCTTCGAGACCGCGCAACGCCTCACCGCCACCAAGGCGCGGCCCGACTACTGGGCCGCCAGCCCGACCAAATCGCCGAACTCGACTGCCGCGGAGTGAATCCGGCGGAGCGTTAAGCCGCCTTGGTACTGGCCGCCGGCTTTTCGACGACCGCGACGCCTGCGGTCACCATCACCTTGTTCAACAGCTTCACCAGAGCGTAGACCGATTCGATCGCCGGCGTCGGCGTGTCGGTAATGCGCGCCATTTCGAGGATCGAGCCGATCAACGCCTCGGTCTCGAGCGCACGGCCGGTTTCGACATCCTGCAGCATCGAGGTCTTGTGCGCGCCGACGCTTTCGGCGCCGGCGATGCGCTTCTCGATCGAGACCCGGAAGGTGACGCCGAGCTTTTTGGCGATGATCTCGGCCTCTTCCATCATCTTCGCCGCCAAGTGGCGCGTTTCCGGGAAGCGGCAGATATCGACCAGCGTCGCATGCGTCAGCGCGCTGATCGGATTGAACGACAGATTGCCCCAGGCCTTGAGCCAGATTTCGGCGCGGATGTCCTTGAGCACGCGCGACTTGAGACCGGCCTTGGTGAGCACGTCGTGCAGCCGCTTGACGCGCTCCGTGTCCTTGCCGTCGAGCTCGCCAACCGGAAAGCGGTCGCCTTCGACGTGATGGACGACGCCCGGGGCCGTCACCGCCGCCGCCGGATAGACCACGCAGCCGATCAGCCGGCTGGGATCGATCTTCTTCGTCAGCACGCCGGTCGGATCGAGGCTGTCGAGCTTGCGGCCGTCGTATTTGCCGCCGAGACGCTGGAAGTACCACCACGGCAGGCCGTTCTGCACGGTCAGGATGACCGTGCCGGCGTCGAGCATCGGATCGATGTCTCGAACCGCTTCTTCGAGGTGATGCGCCTTGACGGCAAGGATGACGAGGTCTTGCTTGCCGGCGTCGGCGATCTTGTCGACCGCCTTGACCTTGGCGATCTCGGTTTTGCCGTTTTCCCATTCGAGCTTGATGCCGTTCGCCTTGATAGCCGCCAGATGGACGCCGATATCGACGACCGTCACCGGATTGCCGGCGAGCGCGAGCTTGGCCGCGATCAAGCCGCCGATCGCGCCGGCGCCGACGACGCAAATGCGCATCGGCTTCGGCGGCTCCTTGAGCAGATAGGGGCTCGGAACGATCTGGTCGAACGGATTGCGCAAGCTGCCGACGCCGTCGATCACGACGTCGATGATGTTGTGCGCTTCCGGCATGACGCCGGCACCGAGCGACGTGCCGCAGGAAATGATGTCGCCCGGCATCAGCGTCATGTCGCGCGATACCGCCGCTACGAGTTTCGCCGGCGGGAAGAACATGTCGGCGACCGGATAATTCTGCACTTCCTTGTTGTTGAGGACGGTGCGGATGTTGAGCTTCATCGGATCGACGCCCGTTGTAATCACGGGACCAAAAGGCCCGAAGGTGTCGAAGCTCTTGGCGCGGACCCATTGGTCGAAGGATGGATCCTTCTTCAATAGATCGACGGCGGTGACGTCGTTGACGCAGGTGTAGCCGAAGATGTAGCCAGGCGCTTCGGCCTCGCTGACCATCGAGCATTTCTTGCCGATGACGACGCCGAGCTCGCCTTCATAGACGATCCGGCCGGAATAGGAATTCGGACGTTCAATGGGCGTGTCCGGACCGCAAAACGCGTTGTTGGCCTTGAGGAAATAAAGCGGATCGGGCGGCGTCGCGAAATTGTTCTTGGCGGCAAGCTGATGGAAGTTGTTCCACAGGCAGACCATCTTCGATGGCTCGCACGGCGCCAGAAATTTGACCGCGCTGCGCTTGACGGTTTCGCCGGTCGGCTTGGCGCCGGCGAACATGTCGCCGCCGTGAACCGCGATCGTGTCGCCGTCGAGCGTGCCGAAACCGACGCGGCCGTCGCGCTCGAACCGAACCCATTGCGTCATCGTGTGGTCTCTCCTCGGCCGAACTGAACCCGGATTATGCTTATGGTAGCCCGGTTCGGCGAACGCCCTGAAGCGCACCAGCCGCAATGCTGCACTGGCGCCGACGCGCGGCAAATCGGCGCTTTATGCATGCGCTTGGCCGTGCCATATACGCGGCCGGGGATCATGGGCGGAATCAGGTCTTATCTCGACGCGTCGCGCGACGTGCTGGCCGCGGCCGCGGCCGCCA
>JBOHLR010000153.1:0-4681 GCA_050729555.1 Allostellaceae bacterium | reverse complement strand
CTCAGCGACCAGTTGCTCGAAGCTGGTCTTGTGGCGCCAGCCGAGCCGCTGCCGGGCTTTCTCCGGATCGCCGAGCAGCAGGTCGACCTCGGTCGGGCGGTAGTAGTGCGGATCGATCGCGACCAGGTACTCGCCGCTGCGGTCGCATAGGCCGCGCTCGTCGGCGCCCGATCCCGACCAGACGATCGTCCGGCCGATGCAGCGGAACGCCCGCTCGACGAATTCGCGCACCGTATGCGTCTCGCCGGTGGCAAGCACATAGTCGTCGGGTTTTTCCTGTTGGAGAATGAGCCACATGCCTTCGACATAGTCGCGGGCGTGGCCCCAATCGCGCTTCGCGTCGATGTTGCCGAGATAGAGCCGCTTTTGCACGCCGCGCTCGATTGCGGCGACGGCGCGGCTGATCTTGCGGGTGACGAAGGTTTCGCCTCGGACCGGCGATTCGTGGTTGAACAAGATGCCGTTCGACGCGTGCAGGCCATAGGCCTCGCGGTAATTGACCGTGATCCAATAGGCGTAAAGCTTGGCGACCGCATACGGACTGCGCGGGTAGAACGGCGTCACCTCGCGTTGCGGCGTCTCCATCACCTTGCCGAACAGCTCCGACGTCGAAGCCTGATAGAATCGCACTCGGTCAGCCATCTTGAGGATGCGGATCGCCTCCAGCACGCGAAGCGTGCCGAGCGCGTCGGTATTCGCCGTGTATTCCGGCGTCTCGAAGCTCACCTGAACGTGGCTCTGCGCGGCGAGATTGTAGATTTCGGTCGGCCGGGCTTCCTCCAGAACGCGCAGCAGGTTGAGCGAATCCGTCATGTCGCCGTAATGCAGGACGAAGCGCGCATCGCCTTCGTGCAAATCGCGATAGAGGTGGTCGACGCGATGCGTGTTGATCAGCGACGCCCGGCGCTTGATGCCGTGCACGGTGTAGCCGCGCCGGAGCAGGAACTCTGCGAGATAAGCGCCGTCCTGTCCAGTGATGCCGGTAATCAACGCGATCTTATCGGTCATTCAATGCACCTCGATCAAATACAAGCGATCCGCTCGGCCACCCGATCCCACGAATAAGCGTTCATCACGTGACGTTGGCCGCTTTCACCCATCTCCTTGAGTCGCTCTGGATCGGCGAGCGCGCTCAAAATTCCAGCCGCCACGGCCTCCGGTGTCGCCTCGTCGACGAGAATCCCATGCGTGCCGTTTTCGACGATCTCGGGCAGGCCGTTGCGATTGAGTCCCAGGACCGGCGTGCGCGAGCACAAGGCTTCGAGATAGACCTGGCCCCACGGATCGTTGAGCATCGGTTGGGTCAGAAGCGTCGCGTCGGCATAAAGCCGCCGCAGCGCATCCCAGCTGACGTTCCCCAGGAAGGCGATGTGCGGATCGCGCGGCACCTGGCTGCGGCTGCGCGGGTCACCGACGATCGTCAGGCTCAGATCGGGCCGGCTGCGCCGCGCGAGGGCAAAAGCGCGCAACAGCAATGAGCCGCCTTTGGCGTGGAACAGGTGCTTCGCAACGAACAGCAGCCGTGCCGCGCGGTAATCCTTGGGACCGAAATACGGGGCGATATTGCCCATGCCAGAGCCGGCAACGGTGACGCGCTCGGCGGGCAGGCCGTAATGCTTGACGATATTGTCGCGGGTTTGCCCGCTGAACGTGAAAACATGAGCGACCGAGGCCAGCGCTTCGCGCTCAAGCCGCTCATATTCCGCCAGCGCCCGCGGCGTGTAATGGCCGGCATCGGGCCGGTGGCGCAACGACAGGTTCCAGCTTTGATCGCAATAGAGATAATGGCGGATGTCCGGCAACAGGTCGAAGGCGGGCAGGTCGAGCGTTCCCGTGTGAATGACGTGGTTCACGCCCAGCCGCGCGGTCGCTTCGGCAACCGTGACGGCGTTATGGTCGCGCGCCGGCGTCGCGCGCAGCACCTGTTCGGTCGTCGATAGCCGACCGTAGCCGTCGAGCAGCCACCGCGCGGCGTAAGCGAGCCGCCGTGCGCGGCCAATCACCGGATGAATCGTTTCCACTTCGATGCCCAGCCGCCGCAATGCCGTCCCGAGGTTGTAGGGTGCGCCTGACCATGTCCGCCGATCGGCCGGATTGCCAAAAACACACGAAATCGCGACGCGGTCGAATCGCAGCCGGCGCGTCGGCGGCGGCGCGGTTCGGAGGATTTCAGCAGGATGAAGATGAACCGTCGGCACCTGGCGTCTGTCTTTCCGTCCCCGGTCCGAACCGGCGTTTGAGGGAAACATCGCCGCGCTCCGCGTCGCCAGTGATCAACGTGTGGCGCTTGTGCACGCTAAAAATGGCGATGTCGTGGGTAACACAGAATGGTCACATTTGAGAGCGCGGCGACGGGCAATAATTTTTAGCTGGCCAGTCAGGGCAGCGGCGCCGCACGGAGACCGGGGCAGTGTTGCACTCGACCGATAACAGGATCCTGATTTTTTTCGCGCCGGACATCACCGAGACCAATACCGTCAAGCGCGTTCAGGAATTCGTCGACAACGGCATTGCGCCGGTGGTCTTCGGCTTTCGGCGTGGCCGCTATAATGCGCGCTACCGGCCCGATTGCCCGTACGTCGTGCTCGGCGCGACGCACGACGCGCGGTATTGGCACCGGTTGCGCGCACTGATCGGCGCGGTGCCGCGCCTGCTCGCCCATCGGCGCCAGCTGCGGACGGCCGCCGCGTTTTACGCGCGCAACATCGATCAACTGGCGCTTGCATTGCTGGCGCGCCGGCTTTTCAACCCGACCGTTCCCGTCGGATACGAAGTCCTCGACATCCAACCCCCATTCGTCTCGCAGAGCTGGCGAGCGGCGTTGCTGCGCTGGTTCGAAAGGTGGTGCCTGCGCCGCATCCGTGTTCTGGTCGTATCGTCGCCGGCGTTCTACCGCAATTTCTACGTCCCCCGCCAAGGCTATGCCGGCGAATGGTTCGTGCTCGAGAACAAACTGCACCGTTCGGCACTGACGCACCGGCCGGCACCGGTCGTGACGTCGGCACTGCGGCCGGCCGGCGATTACCGCTGGACCGTCGGGTACTTCGGCCTCATCCGCGGCGAGGCGACGTTCGCGCTGATGCTGCGTCTGGCGCGGCGGCTGCGCCATCGCGTGCTGTTCCGCTTCGCCGGCATTTTCACGACCGTGCGCGAGACGCACTTCCGCGCCGCGCTCGATCGCCAGCCGAACATGATCTATGACGGCGAGTTCGCGAATCCCGAGGGGCTGGCGGCGCTCTATGGCGGCGTCGATTTCGTTTGGGCCCTCGATCTCGAAAATGCCGCCGACAATTCGCGCTGGCTTCTGCCGAACCGATTCTACGAGGCGGGACTGTTCGGCGTGCCGTGCCTGGCGGTGCGCGGCTTCGAGTTCGGCAACATGCTCGAGCGCACGCGCATCGGTTGGACGTTCGCCGAACCTCTCGAAGAGTCGCTGGCGAATTTTTTTGAGACGCTCACCGCCGCCGACTACCTCCAGAAGCGGCATCGGTTGGCGGCGCTCCCGCGCAGCACCTTCGTTGCCGACGAGGACGCTGCGGCCCTCTGCCGCATCCTCACCGGACCGCGGACGGACCGGATGACCGTAGTGCACCCGACGTTTGCCGGCCGCGATCATGCGCCAGCGCGCGATGCGGCGTATCTGCGGCGCAGGTCGTTGTAACGAATCCTCAAAAGCAGTCTATCGGCCAAAGCTGCGGCTGCCAGGATGTTGGGCCGACACGATCGACGCATCGCAATGTGACAAAGCTGTGATTCGCCGGCGTGACCGCGCTGGTCACTGGTACGTCGAATGTCACACGTTGTGAGATGCCTGTGGGCAAACAATCATCGATATCAAGCGGCATTCGATCTGGTGACCTGCTGTCGCCGAACACCTTGTCCATCTCACATGCCGGAATACCCGGCGTGCAATTACCGTAACATTCCAATTGTCGCCACGCCGTCCAGCCCGGACGCCGCGGGCGGACGGCGAACGCATCGCGAGTATCGATAATGCGCGAAACTGCGGACAATCATCCGGATGTCGGCGATCGCGAGGGGCTGAAGGTCCTTCATCTCAGCACGTTCGACGGCGATGACGGCGCCGCGCGCGGATCGCTGTGGCTGCACCACGCGTTACGCACGCGCGGCTGCAATTCGCGAATGGTCGTTGGTTGCAAGCGCGGCAGCGATCCAACGGTGTCGCCGCTGCCCGGATCGCTCACACGGCTTTGGGCCATGGCGCGGATGAAGCTCGATGCGTTGCCGCTGAACCGATATCGTGGGCACGGGCCGATGGCATCGTTCTGGACCGTCGGCTGGCTGCCCAGCCGATTGGGCTCACTCGCGAAACAGTTCGCACCCGACATCGTCCATTTGCATTGGGTCGGCGCCGGCTTTTTTCCGGTGCGGGCCTTGAAGCAATTCAACTGCCCGGTGGTCTGGACGCTGCGCGACATGTGGGCGTTTACCGGCGGATGCCACTACACCGGCGGGTGCACCCGCTATCAGCATGCCTGCGGCGCCTGCCCGCAGCTGCATTCCGATCGGGATGACGACCTCAGCCGCACGATTTGGCGCGGCAAGCAACGCCACTGGTCCGACGCCGATTTGTGGCTCGTACCGATCAGCGACTGGTTGGCCGATTGCGCCCGCGCCAGCACGCTCCTCCGCCGCTATCCGATCGAAGTGATTCCGAATG
>JBOHLR010000152.1:0-4767 GCA_050729555.1 Allostellaceae bacterium | reverse complement strand
CAGCACATCGACCTGGCGCAGCTTCGTCACAATCTCTTCTGCTGTATGCCTCTTCCTTGCCATCGATCCGATCCTCCTTGGTCAAAACCATACTTCAGGTCGGACCACTTCAAGGGGGGCAGGTCAAGTGTCGGCGAGCAGAGCCCGGCGCTGTCTTTCCAGGTATTCCGGTTGAGTGGCAATTCGAGATTGCCAGTAGTGCTGCCACATATAGGGCCAGCGGCCAGGTTCGGTAAAGCGTCGGCGCCATTCGTCGAACCAAGGCCAGGATCACGCTACCGCACTGAGACGCGTGCCAAACCTACACTCGATTTCGCGCATATTACCGCCGTCGTTTCCGGTACGGAAATCCGCTAGTAGTTCTGTTTTGATGGATCGCTCTGCGAGGACGTCGCGTATAATGCGATCGAATCCTTCTTTGACGGAATCAGCCATGCATGGTCGCGGATTATTCCGCCATCACCGATGGAGGTGACACACCTTACATCTACGGCAGAAAGAGCGTCATTGCGAGCGCCCGCCGGGCGCGAAGCAATCCAGTACACGCGCGGTTATGGCTGGATCGCCACGGCCGCGTTGCGGCCTCGCGACGACGGTAGGGCTTAGCCCGGCGGCTGGAACGGAATCGCGCTGGCGTCGAGCGGACCCGTCGTGGCCCGCGCCGCGATGCCGAGCGGCGTCAGCGGTACATAGGTCGGTCGCAAGCTGAAACCGGCGGCAGAGCCCGGATCGGCGCCGGCACCGATCGTCGGCGAGCCTGGCCGCAGGCGATAGTCGTAATACGCCGCGTCGACGAAGCGCACGTCGCCGACGACACGGTTGCCGCGGCTGCCATGCGCGCTGAGCTCGTCCGGCTCGCCGTGTGCGCCGTCGGCGAGCACGTTGTTGACGAAAACACCGGCGCCGGTGATCAGCATGCCGGGCCCGGTCATGATGTTGTCGGCGACGAAAGCGGCATTCGGCGAACGCGACCGGATGAACAGGCCCGAATTGCGGTCCATCACCATGGTGTTGCCGACCACGTACAGCTCTTGCAGCGGATTGGTCGGCCCCTCCATCGCATAGGCGATCATCGCGTAATTCTCGGCGCGCGGGCCTTTCTCGATGACGTTGCCGATGACGTAAGTGCGGCCGCCGTTCGACACGTCGATCGAATAGCTCGCCGTGCTTTCGGGGTAATCCATGATGCGGTTGTAGAGGATGTAGTTGTTGAGCGCGAGCGTCTTGACGTGGTGGCCGGTCACCGTGTCGTGGAAATAGCTGCCGCGTAGCACGAAATTGCGTACCTGGCCGATATAGATGCCATGGGTTGAGCCGCTGGTCGTGCCGTTATGCGCGAACTCGGAATTCTCGATGACGATGTCGCTTTTGGGATTGGGGGCCGAAAGAATTCCGTCCTGGTTGTCGTGGATATAGACGTTGTTCAGGCTCAGGCCGGCGCCTTCGGCACGAATGGCGGCGCCGTTGCCGTCACCGACCGTGCAGCCTGAGAACTCGATGTTTTCGATGCGGATTTTGTTGCCGGCCGTGACCCAAATCGCTTTGCCTTCCGCCGCATCGCCGTCGGCATAGAGGTGCGGCCGGCCGCCGACACCGCGGATGACGATGTCATTCCGCTTCCACACCGCAACGTCGCCGCGATAGTCGGCGGCGTCGATTTCGATGACGTCGCCGTCCTTGGCTTCATGCGCGGCTTGGCTCGGTGTTTTGAGCGCTTGATTCGGACCGACATGCAGCACGCGGCCGCTCGGATGATCCGGCTTCATCGGCGGCAGGACGAGGGCGCCGACCGGCGGATGGGCGCCGACGCTGGGCGCGCTAAACGGCGCGGCCGCCACCGCCGCGGTCGCATTGGGGAGCGCGATCGGCGCTGCCGTGCTCGAAGCGGCAGATCGTGAGCCGGTAAAGCTCAGCGACTCGATATCGCCCGGTTGAACCGGCACCGTGATGACCTGGCCATTACGGAGCTTGATCACCATGTCGGCGAGGGAGGGCGAAGCGGCCAGCACGAGGGCGGCCACCGCGAGTAGAGCGGCGCGGCGGAGATGCATGAGGGGAGTCAGATAAAAATGTATCAAAACCAATATATTACATAGCGTTGTTAATCTCGTATCTGAGATTGTAGTTAATTCGCCCGGTTCGCATTAAGCACGGCTGGCAAAACACGGTTAACGGCGCGGCAGGTGGCTGCGACCGTGGGCCGCAAGTCCCTGATCACAAAAGGGTTGTTTCGGCTTGAAAGCCGGGGTTTAGTGCCGATCTTATAGAGTACTGAAACAGTCCTAAATACGAGGACAGCGGGTGATTATTCTCAGCAAGCTCGCCGACTACGGCGTCATCGTCGCGACCCAACTCGCCGCCCATCTCGAGCGGCAGACCAATGCTGCGACTTTGGCCGAGGAGACCCGCCTGCCGCGCGCCACGGTCGCCAAGCTGCTCAAGGTGCTCGCGCATAGCGGGCTGGTGACCGCCTCGCGGGGCGCGGCTGGCGGCTATCGGCTGGCTCGGCCGGCCGAGGCGATCTCGATTGCCGAGGTCGTCGCGGCCATCGACGGCGCCATTGGCGTGACGCAGTGCACAATCCATGGGCCGGACTGCACCCGGACCGAATTCTGTTCGACCAAGCCGCATTGGAAGCGAATCAATGACGCGGTCGGCACGGCGCTCGCCGGCATGACTTTGGCCGAAATGACGCCTGCCGCCATTTTCGCGCAATGGATGAAACTGCCGCCCAAGCCGGGCCCCGCCGACGGTCAGGGAGCCGCGCGATGAGCGATACCGCCGCCCGTGATCTCAGCACCCTGCGCGAAGGCTACAAATACGGATTCATCTCGGACATCGAGAGCGAGAGCGCGCCGCCTGGCCTCAACGACGACACGATCCGTTTCATTTCGGCGAAGAAGCAGGAGCCGCAGTGGCTGCTCGACTGGCGGCTCGAATCCTTCCGTCAGTGGCAGAAGATGGACAGCCCGCATTGGGCGAAGCTGCGCATTGCACCGATCGATTATCAGGCGGCGACGTACTATTCCGCACCGAAGCGGCAAAACGCGCCCAAGTCGATCGACGAGGTCGATCCCGAGCTGCTCAAGACCTACGAGAAGCTCGGCATCCCGCTGAACGAGCGCGCCGCGCTCGCCGGCGTCGCGGTCGACGCGGTGTTCGACAGCGTTTCGGTGGCGACCACGTTCAAGAAAACGCTGGCCGAACGCGGCATCATCTTCTGCTCGTTCGGCGAGGCCGTGCGCGAGCATCCCGATCTGGTGCGCAAGTATCTCGGCTCGGTCGTGCCGCAGGGCGACAATTTCTTCGCCGCGCTCAATTCCGCCGTGTTCAGCGACGGTTCGTTCGCCTACATCCCGCCGGGCGTGCGTTGCCCGATGGAGCTGTCGACTTATTTCCGCATCAACGCGGCGAAGAGCGGCCAGTTCGAGCGCACGTTGCTGGTTGCCGATAAAGGCGCTTACGTGAGCTATCTCGAAGGCTGCACCGCGCCGCAACGCGACGAGAACCAGCTGCACGCCGCCGTCGTCGAGCTGGTCGCGCTCGAAGGCGCCGAGATCAAATATTCGACGGTGCAGAACTGGTATCCCGGCGACGCCGAAGGCAAAGGCGGCATCTACAATTTCGTGACCAAGCGCGGCGCCTGCCGCGGCGCGCGCGCCAAGATTTCATGGACCCAGGTCGAGACCGGCTCGGCGATCACCTGGAAATATCCGAGCTGCATCCTCGAAGGTGACGATTCCGTCGGCGAGTTTTATTCAGTGGCGATCACCAACAATTTCCAGCAGGCCGACACCGGCACCAAGATGATCCATCTCGGCCGCAACACGCGCTCGACGATCATTTCCAAGGGCATCTCGGCCGGGAAGGGACAAAACACCTATCGCGGCCTGGTCCGCGTCCAGCCCAAGGCGGCGAACGCGCGCAACTACACGCAGTGCGACAGCCTGCTGATCGGCGACAAATGCGGCGCGCACACCGTGCCCTATATCACGGCGCGCAATCCGACCGCGCGCGTCGAGCACGAGGCGACGACGTCGAAGATCAGCGACGAGCAGATGTTCTATTGCCAGCAGCGCGGCCTGTCGAAAGAGGATGCGCTGTCGCTGATCGTCAACGGCTTTTGCAAGGAAGTCTTGAAAGAGCTGCCGATGGAATTTGCGGTCGAAGCGCAGAAGCTGCTGGCCGTAAGCCTCGAAGGCAGCGTGGGTTGAACATGCTTGAAATCAAGAATTTGCACGCGCGCATCAGCGAAGGGCGCGAAATCCTCAAGGGCGTCGATCTCATCGTGAAGGCGGGCGAGGTGCACGCCATCATGGGCCCGAATGGCTCGGGCAAGAGCACGCTTGCGAGCGTGCTGTCCGGCAAGCCGGGCTACGACGTGACCGAAGGACAAGTGCTGTTTCGCGGCCGCGATTTGCTGGCGATGGCGGCGGACGAACGCGCGCGCGAAGGCGTGTTTCTCGCGTTCCAGTATCCGGTCGAGATTCCGGGCGTCAACAACATGTATTTCCTGCGCGCCGCGCTCAACGCCGTTCGCAAGCAGCGCGGCGAGAGCGAAATGGACGCCGGCCAGTTCCTCAAGGCGGTGCGCGCCAAGCTCAGGTTGCTCGAGATCGGCGAAGATCTGCTCCAGCGCAGCGTCAACGTCGGATTCTCCGGCGGCGAGAAGAAGCGCAACGAAATCTTCCAGATGGCGATGCTCGAACCGAAGCTCGCGATCCTCGACGAGACCGACAGCGGTCTCGACATCGACGCGTTGCAGAC
>JBOHLR010000151.1:0-4860 GCA_050729555.1 Allostellaceae bacterium | reverse complement strand
TCGCATCCGGGATCATATCCGGCGACCACGAGCGGAAGTTCTGCACGCGCCCGACCTTCACCTTCGGATCGTGGATGTAGATCCAATTGTCGGGCAGAGCGACGGCGCTCGTGCCGATCAGCACCACGGTGAGGAAATCGCGGTATTTCAGTTCGCGCGCATGCAAGAGGCTCAAGGCCGTCGGCTGCAGCGCGCCGATCAGTTCGCGCACCGGCGCCGAGGAGACCACGTGCGCGGCAGAATAGGATTCGCGCATGCCCGCGCCGCTCTCCACTTCGACGCTCCAGATTTCGCGCGCCTCGTCGAAGACGAGCGCCTTCAGCTTGCGGTCCATGAGGATCGTGCCGCCGAGCTTGGCGACTTTGGCGGCGCAGGCATCCCACATCATGCCGGGGCCGCGGCGCGGATAGCGGAAAGATTCGATGAGCGTCTTGGCGACGGCACCTTCCCGCTTGCGGCCGAGCGAGCGGCCGAGCGCGTCGAGGATCGCGGCGCCGAGATCGAGGCCCTTGATGCGCTGCGCGGCCCACTCGGCCGAGATCTCGTCGCAGCTCATGCCCCAGACTTTTTCCGTATAGGTCTTGAAGAAGACCCTAAAGAGCCGCTCGCCGAATTGATTGCGCACCCATTCGTGCACCGTCTTCGGATTGCGGATCGGAAAGAGACGGGCAAACGCGAACGAGGCGAGACAGAGCGCGCTTTGCGCGAAGCCGAGCTTGTTGAGCGCCTCGAAGGCCTTGAGCGGATAGGCGTAGAATTGGCCGCGGTAGAAGATACGCGACAGGCGCGGGCGCTCGATGAAATCGTGCGGCAGGATCTCGTTCCAGAGAGCGACCACTTCCTTGGATTTGGAAAAGAAGCGATGCCCGCCGATGTCGAACAGGAAGCCCTTGTAGTTCACCGTGCGGCTGATGCCGCCGACGTAGCGCGGATCTTGCTCGACGACGAGGACGCTGCGTCCGGCCTTGGCGAGCGTATAGGCGGTGGTCAAACCGGCCGGGCCGGCGCCGACGATGACGGCGTCGAAGGTCTGCAACGGGCTGCTCCGCTTGGGGTTTCAGGCCGGAGCAGAGAACCAGGAAGAGGTTAAAGGGGGATTAGGGGGAGCGGAGAATGGGCGCGGTAATGGCGACCCATCTGCGTGGCTGCGTGGGCTTTGTGCCTGCGAACCGCCTCGATGGTCGTGTTTCGAGACACGGCCTTGCGGCGCCTAGCCGCTTCGTGCTTCGAGACGCCCGCCGTGCGGGCTCCTCAGCATGAGGGTGTGGCTAACGATGCCTTAACCCTCATCCTGAGGAGCGCGTAGCGCGTCTCGAAGGATGAGGAACGCAATTTTCTTTATTCCGGCAGATGAACCGCATGGATGGCCGGGTCAAGCGCGGCCATGACGGCATAGAGCATAAGGCGGAATGCCAAGAGAATTGGTCGCGTTGGTGCAGTGGCCGACACTCCGCGTCATGGCCGGGCTTGACCCGGCCATCCAGGCTATCCCGGCCAACGCTTGTAAGGCGTAAGACGGTAAGCCATATTACGATCCATGAACCGCCAAGCTCGACCGCCGTCCGCTTTCTCAAAAGTTTCGGTCAAAAGCCCGACGGTGATTCCGCGCGAAGTGCGCGAACGTCTCGATCTCAAGCCCGGCGACACATTGCGCTATCGCGTCACCGAGGACGGCGTGCTGCTCGACAAGGCGCCTCAGCGCGAGGTCGACGATCCGTTTGGCGCGTTTTCCGAATGGTCCGGCGATGCCGACGAAAAGGCCTATGGCGATTTGTGGGAGCACAAATCCCACGGCGTCATGGCCGGGCTTGTCCCGGGCATGACGGAGAAACACTACGCACCTTTCGACATCGTTGTCGTGCCGTTTCCCGACCGCTCTTCGATGTAGAGCGCCAATGGCTGACTACGTTCCAAAGCGCACACGCGTCGATCAATATCCTCCAGTGCTTTCACCATGAGCGTCGCAAATTCTTTGCCACTCATTTTTATCCATCTTTTCTATGTGTTCACGAAGCTGTTGAGCAATCGGTCCGAGGTCTGCTATATCCAGTCACCCTCCATCAAGCATAAGGCTCTGGAGACATTACTTCGGCCTGCACGCCTCCATAAAATGAATACCCAGTTCCGTCAGCCGATATACATACCTGATTCGTTCGCCATTCTGCCGACCATCACTATGGCGCGTTGGTTCGCGCTCTGTCTCGAATATGCCTGCAAGACCAAGTTGGTACAGCCGTTGCACATAGAAACGAACGTTCTCTGGAAAAACGAGATCATCGCGAGGGAATTCGTCCATCTCGATTGCTTCAGGAAAAAATCGATGTTCCTTGAGCATAAATGTCTGCACAAACCTGTATATTTTCGATTTATCAGCCAGTCGGATTAGCATTTTGGCTTCATCGGATGAAAGCTGCTTTATAAGGTAGGGATAGGATGGATGTGCGAGGTGTGCCCGTGCGCGATCCATCGCACTGCTCAGAAGGTTGGAAAACATTTCGTCGATTGGTGTTCCCTCAGGTTCGTATCGCAAAACTTCAATAACTGGACCGAGTATCTGAGGCGCTGGCGAGATTTGATTTGGTTCCGGCACCCGACGGAGCGATTGGTCCAGAAATGCTCTGTATCGATCCTGTAATGCGCCCAACGCTTGAATCGGCGCCAGCGTGAGCTGCAATGTCTTGAGAATGTCAGCAGTCAATTGCCCAAGTTGTTTGGAGCTTGGTGAAATGGCGTCATCATAGATCGCCTTCACAGGAAGCTGTTTTGCAAGTTCCTTTGCAAACTCCTCTCCAGTTGACATAAATTGGCTCCCCTAGCGCGTCAAAATTATCCATTCCAATTCAAGAATTCTGCTCGGTTCGCAGCGCGTCTTCACTCAGTGCTGCCCCTCAAGCGAGGCTTCGAGCTGCATGATTTCATCGGGACGACGCACGCACTGAAACGTGACCGCGCCGTCGTCCCCAGATAATATTCGGTGACGGGCAACTTGCCGATTCGGGAACGCAGATGAATGCCTTGGATGAGCCCGGCGCATTGAGATCGCCGGCACAGTCAGAACTGTTCGGCGACGGTACCCCGACATCGAACGCCTATGTCCCGGACCAGCGCCACTTGCGCAACCGCCTCGCCAACCTCATTGCGCAGATGCAGGCAGCAAAGACTTGGCCATGGGAGCCGGTCATCGTTCGGCTGCACCGCGAGAAGACATTCTCGTATCTCTGCGATCTTCTCGCCGATCCGAAAGAGGCCGCCGACTGGCGCACGCGGATCGAGGCGGAGATCGCGCGGCTCGATGCGGCGGCTCGCTAAGTGCCGCAAGACCTTAATTATCCAAAAAGCTCCGCAGCTTCCGACTCCGGCTCGGGTGTTTCAACTTCCGCAGCGCCTTGGCCTCGATCTGGCGGATGCGTTCGCGGGTGACTGAGAACTGCTGGCCGACTTCTTCGAGCGTATGGTCGGTGTTCATGCCGATGCCGAAGCGCATACGCAGCACGCGCTCCTCGCGCGGGGTCAGCGAGGCGAGTACACGCGTCGTGGTCTCGCGCAGGTTCGACTGGATTGCCGCGTCGATCGGCAGAATGGCGTTCTTGTCCTCGATGAAATCGCCGAGATGCGAATCCTCTTCGTCGCCGATCGGCGTCTCGAGCGAGATCGGCTCTTTGGCGATCTTTAGAACCTTGCGGACCTTTTCGAGCGGCATGGCGAGCTTTTCGGCAAGCTCCTCCGGCGTCGGCTCGCGGCCGATCTCGTGCAGCATCTGGCGCGAAGTGCGCACGATCTTGTTGATCGTCTCGATCATGTGCACGGGAATGCGGATGGTGCGCGCCTGGTCGGCAATCGAGCGGGTGATCGCCTGGCGGATCCACCAGGTCGCGTAGGTCGAGAATTTGTAGCCGCGCCGGTATTCGAACTTATCGACCGCCTTCATGAGGCCGATGTTGCCTTCCTGGATGAGATCGAGGAATTGAAGACCGCGGTTGGTGTATTTCTTGGCGATCGAGATCACGAGGCGCAGGTTCGCCTCGACCATTTCCTTCTTCGCCTGGCGCGCCTCGCGCTCGCCCTTCTGGACGACATGCACGATCTTGCGGAATTCCTGGATTTCGAGCCCGGTCTCGGTCGCAAGCCCGTGGATGTCGGTGCGGATTTGGCGGATGCGCTCCTTGCGGCGGGTGACGAAATCCTTCCAGCCGCGGCCGCCGAGCTTGGAGACCCGCAGCAGCCATTTCGGATCGAGCTCCGAATTCTGGTAGGCCTTCAGGAAATCCTCGCGCGCGACGCCGCTCTCTTCCGCTTGGCGCAGCAGCTTGGTCTCGAAGCCGATCAGCCGCTTGTTGATATCGTAAAGCTGCTCGACGAGCGCATCGATGCGGTTCTGGTTCAGCGATAGCGATTTGACGTCGGTGACGATCTCTTTCTTGAGCGTCTTGTAGCGGCGCTCCTGCGCGGGGGTGAGCGTCTCGTTTTTGAGCTTGTTTTCGACGTTCTGCACCTGCAGCTTGTTGAGTTTCTTATAGGCGTCGGCGATGCGATCGAATGTGTCGAGCACTTTCGGCTTGAGTTCGGCTTCCATCGCCGAGAGCGATACCGAATTTTCCATATCCTCGTCGTCGTCGAAGGCTTCTTCGAGCGGCGGCGTATCGCCGTCTTCCTCGGCGGCGGGGCGCAGGCCGGCGGGAGGGGTGAGCGGCGCGGTGGCGGGCGCACGCTGCGCGGCGAGCGCCTCTGCGGCTCCCGGCGCGGTCATGTCGATCTTCGGCGTGTTCTTGCCGTCGGGGCCGGCATAGGTTGCTTCGAGATCGATGATGTCGCGCAAGAGAACCTTGCCGTCGTTCAGTTCGTCGCGCCAGATGATGATCG
>JBOHLR010000150.1:0-4867 GCA_050729555.1 Allostellaceae bacterium | reverse complement strand
TTTTGCATCGCGGTCTGGCTTTCATCGGCGATGCGGCCGCGATCTTCGGGTTTAGCCTGCGTCAGCTTCTGGTTATAGGTCTGGCGAATGTTCATCACCTTCGACATGGCGATCGCGGCCTTGGTGATCTGCTGATCGGAAACTGGCGTCTTGGCCGCCGGAGCGGTCGAAGGCGCCGCGGTCGTTGACGGCGGCGGCTGTGTCTGGGCGCCAGCCGCGAACGGCGACAAAACCGTGACCGCGGCGACAGCCGCAGCCAACGGTGAGAGCTTCATATGCATCGGATCCCTCCTCAACACCAAACGCGCGGGCCAGCGACAGCCGGACCCGTAACAATCAGCGCACAACATGCGACTGATGCGGGTGCAACGGTGTCGGCGAGATCGGGTTCCGAATTTTTTTTAGGCGTGGCCGCGCCCAAAACGACTGTCGCCCGCCAAGGGGCGGGCGACAACAAAAGACCGGTCGGATGCAGCCGCGCTCAGCGCGAGTAGAACTCGACCACCAGGTGCGGTTCCATCGACACCGGATAGGGCACGTCGGCGAGCTTGGGCGCGCGCACGAACTTGCCCTTGCACCTCTCGGAATCGACTTCGAGATAATCGGGCACCTCGCGCTCGGGCGATTTCGCCGCTTCGAGCACGATGACGTTCTGCTTCACCTTGTCCTTCAACTCGATGACGTCGCCGTCGCTCACCAGAAAGGACGAGATGTTGACGCGCTTGCCGTTGACCGTGACGTGGCCGTGGTTGACGAACTGGCGCGCGGCGAACGGCGTCGGCGCGAATTTCATGCGATAGACCACGGCGTCGAGCCGGCGTTCGAGCAGCTCGACCAGATTTTCGCCGGTGTCGCCGCGGCGGCGACGCGCCGCTTCATACATACGGCGGAACTGGCGCTCGCCCATGTTGGCGTAATAGCCCTTGAGCTTCTGCTTCGCCATCAGCTGCGTGCCGAAATCGGTCGGCTTCTTGCGGCGCTGGCCATGCTGTCCGGGACCGTAGTCGCGGCGGTTGAGCGGCGACTTGGCGCGCCCCCAGAGATTGGCCCGGAGGCGGCGGTTGATTTTGTATTTCGAGCCTTCGCGTTTGCTCATCGTGGATCCGTGTTCACCGCGTTGTTGTTGTCCCAATAGGTCTCGCCGGCGCGGCTCGCACCGCGGGAGAGACGGGGCGCAAGCGCCCACGTTCTTGGGAATGGGCCGGGACTATAGAGGCGGCCAACGGGAAGTCAATCGCGGCGCGCCAACGAGACGCCTGCTAATTTCCTGACGCGCAACGATATTCGTGCTGCTTGGACCGTTGTCGTGGCGCAACGAATCGCGCACCCGCCGCACCGATCGGGACATAAAACGCCGGCACAGCGCCGATCATCGGCCGGCACGGTATTTAAATACCTATACTTGCAAAACTCCTAGGAATCCCCTATATTTAGCCTATTAAATGTCTCGGCGCGCCCCGGCCAGTCTGTCCGGCCCAGACCCGCCTTCCGTTTCACGTTTTCGGCACATGGCCCGGCGGTTCGCGCTGGGTTCGGGTGCTTTCAGCCGGCACCGGCCAAAGGAGTGGGTTTTGCAGGTTCTCGTTCGTGACAACGATGTCGGTCAGGCGCTGCGCGTCCTGAAGAAGAAGCTCCAGCGCGAGGGCGTGTTCCGCGAAATGAAGCGGCGACGCTCCTACGAAAAGCCATCCGAACGCCGTGCGCGCGAGAAGTCCGAGGCGGTCCGCCGGCAACGCAAAACGCTGCGCAAGCGGCTCGAGCGCGAAGGCTATTAGCCAGCCGAGATTGTTCCCCCTCCGATCGTCGCCTTTCAATCGTTGAACCCCAGGATTCCTATGCAGTACCGCCCCCGCACCAGCTTCCGCGCCGCGCCCGAATACGATACCGGCGAACGGTGGACGATCCGCTGGGAAACCCGCCGACCGGACGGCGGCCGTTGGAGTCTTGCGATCACCAACTCGCGTGAGTCCGCGGTCGAGCGCGCCAAGCACTTGCTCAAGCTCGGCTTCATCGTGCACGACATCAGCGGACCCAACGGCGTCTTTCTGAACGAGAAAGAAGCGCTGCTGCAGCTCGGCCCGGCGCCGGCCGCGCCCAAACCGATGCGCACGCCCGTCGTTAGCGAAGTCTGATCTTCCGCCGTCATCGCGAGGCCACGCAGTGGCCTTGGCGATCCAGGTACCCTGATCGCATCTGTTTTCTCTAGATTGCCGCGTCGGCCTTCGGCCGCCTCGCAATGACGTCTGCGGTCGTATGGCAGTATTCGTTGGTATAATGTCATTGCTGCCATGACCGAAACCTGCGAACGTGACGCCATGATCTCCCGTACCGCTCCGTCTTCGTCCGGCCCTGCCCCGCGCCGCGTGCTGATCCTCGCCGCCGCACCGGCACAGCTGCTCGACGTCGCCGGACCGGCGGAAGTCTTCGCCCAGGCCAGCCGATTGTCGGCGGCCCCGCTTTACGACATCGAGGCCGCGATCGTTGCCGGCCGCCGTCAAACGCCGGCGACGACGGCCGGCGTGCAAATTGCGTCCGGCCGGTCGTTGGCGGCGCTGCTCGCCGACCGGCGCCCGCTCGACACCCTGATCGTCGCCGGCGGCGAAGGCGCACGTCAACGCGCCGACGAGCCCGCGCTACGCGATGCCGTGCGGCGCTTGGCACGGCGGCCGCGGCGCGTCGCATCGGTGTGTACCGGCGCCTTCATCCTGGCAGCCGCCGGCCTGCTCGACGGCAAGCGCGCGGCGACGCATTGGCAATGGTGCGCGCGCCTGGCGACCCTCTATCCGAAGATCCAGGTCGATCCCGAACCGATCTTCACCCGCGAAGGCAATCTCTGGACCTCAGCCGGCATCACCGCCGGCATCGACCTGACGCTCGCCATGGTCGAAGAGGATCACGGCCATCGCCTGGCGCTCGCGGTGGCGCGGCAGCTGGTGATGTTCCTACGCCGGCCCGGCGGCCAGCAGCAATTCAGCGCCGCGCTCGCCGCCCAAACGATGCCGAGCGCCAGCCTGCGCGATCTCGTCGCCTGGATTGCCGACAATCTGCACAAGTCGCTCACGGTTGAGCACTTGGCCGAGCGCGCGCGGCTGAGCCCGCGGCAGTTCGCCCGCGTCTTCGCCCGCGAGCTCGGCGTCACGCCGGCAAAGCTCGTCGACCAACTTCGCGTCGAAGCGGCACGCCGGCGGCTCGAGGAATCGCCGAGGGGTCTTGCCGCGGTCGCCGAGGCTTGCGGCTTCGGCAGCGAGGAGACCATGCGACGTGCCTTCCTGCGCCAGCTTGGCACGCCGCCGGGCGCCTATCGCGAACGCTTCCGGCGACCGACCGGACGCCGCGCACAGCATTTGGCGGAGGGTCACGCATGAGTACCGCCGACACGCCTCTCCAAATCGGCGCGCTGCTGTTCGAGGGCCTCGATCAGATGGATCTCACCGGGCCTTTTGAAGTGCTGTCCCGGCTGCCGAATTCGACCTATCGCATCTACGGCAAGACCGCGGCGCCGGTGCGCGACGGCCGCGGCTTGCACCTGACGCCGGACGCGGCGCTCGCCGAAGCGCCGCAGCTCGATGTGCTGCATATTCCGGGCGGCGCCGGCCAGGAAAGCGTGATGGATGACGAGGCGGTGCTCGGTTGGGTGCGCCAACAGGCGCAAGGCGCGCGGCTGGTATTCTCGGTATGCACCGGCGCGCTGATTCTCGGCGCGGCCGGATTGCTCAATGGACGGCGCGCGACGACGCATTGGAACTCGTTCCACCTGCTGCCGCTCTTCGGCGCCGTTCCGGTCAATCAGCGCGTGGTGATCGACGGTAAGTTCGTCTTCGCGTCAGGCGTCACCTCGGGCATCGACGGCGCGCTCCGCGTCGCCGCCATGCTGCGCGGCGACGAGACAGCACAGGTGCTTCAGCTCGGCATGCAGTACGCGCCCGAGCCGCCGTTCGCCAGCGGCACGCCCGAGACCGCCCCAGCCGCCGTCGTGGCGAGCGCGCGGCAGGCCGTGCGCGCGATCACGACGCAGCGCGAGCAAACCGCGCGCCGCGTGGCGCAACGTCTCGGCGTAATGCCACCCCAGGCCTAATCGATTGGCCGCAGCGGCGCAGCGCGCCGCCGGTCAGTGAAAGGTGCCGCCGGACGGACCGACCAGCGCACCGCCGCTGACGACGACGACATTGCCGGCGCCGGAGGCAACAATATTGCCGGCGCCCGAGGCGACGAGATTGCCGCCGCGCTGCGAAGCGATCGCGCCGATCGTGTTCATGCGCTGCGCCACGGCGGGTTGCAGCCGAACGGCGGAAAGCGGCTTGACCGCGCCACGGCCCCACACGTCGTTGCTGCGGTTGCCGGCGTTCTTGGGCGGACAGGTCCAGACGATGATCTGGACTCCCGGCCGTGCGTTACCGTTCGGGATGTTGGCGCACCAACCGGATTCGTTGCGGAACGAACCCAATGCGTTGTGGTCGTTCGGATCGCTAACCAGCGACCAGCGCTGGCTCGGCTTGTTGGCGCACGGTGCCATGACCAGACCGGCTCCCTGTCTCGGGCTGGCCTGATCGAGACAACGGCCGTTGAAATGCTGGGCGCCATAGGCCGCGGTGAAGAAGTTCTGATTGACGCCGCCATGGCAGCCCCACAGCGCCACCTGGTTGGTCTGCATGTTGACGTCCATGCACAGGTTGGGCGCCATCGACGCCACCATCACTTCGGCCCTTGCCGGCGACACGCCAAGCCCGGCCACGATGCAAGCAACCGCAAGCACCGTAACCGCATAAATGCTCTTCATGCGTTTCCCCCTGCGGGTCATGTTGGCTGTCAGGCCGCCCATCCCCCGGAAGGCCGTGCGCCGATCCGACCCTTCCCCCAATCGGACGCA
>JBOHLR010000149.1:0-4944 GCA_050729555.1 Allostellaceae bacterium | reverse complement strand
GGCATTGATCAGTTGCAACGAACCGGTCCGTGCGAAATTGCGGATCACACCGACCGACGCGAGAAATTCGTGCGCGTCCCAGCACGGCAACTCGTCCTTGAGCGTCGCCGTGAAATTGTCCCAGCCGTTGAGGTCCTGACCGGTGCCGGATTGGGTGAAATAGTCGCCGTTGAGGGCAAAGCCCAAATCTTGCGTGATGGTCTTGTCCCATTCGAAGCCATAATTGACCGAATGGCCGGCTGAATTTCCGCCAGTCGCCGGTACGGGAAGGTACTGGATCGTCGGCAACGACAACTCGTCGCCAACGCCCGGATCGTCCATCGTCAGGGTGGCGGGAAAGACGCGGTTGCCGCAAACGGCGTGCGCCGACGCGCTTGGCGGCGCGCCAAGCCAAATCACCGCCGCCAACGCAGCCGCGCACCGAAGGGTGCGTTTCATCGCGATCTCCAAAGTTCGAATCATGCCGATTGCCGCGGCCGCGCGAACGCGTCCGGGCGTCATAGATCTTTGTCGGCTTCAGACGGGCGGTGGCGCGCGCGAACGATAGGCGACGGACGGGGTTTCCGCCGATTGGGTTGCGGCCGGCGCCGGCGGATCGACGGTCGCGACCGCAATCGGCTGCGCGATCGTCGGCACCGTCGTCGTCATGAGTCCGGTAAGTGCGCCGAAGGCGGCGATGACCGGGCAGGTGGCATCGTGAGGGTGGCCGTGATCGTCCGTATCGTCGGCGTCGTGTGCGTCGTGGCCGATCAACGCCGCGAGTGCGCGCCATTCGAAGCTATGATGTTCCGGTTCGGTCGCGCCGTGGTGCGTCGGCGTCAATTCCTCGCCCAGATCGAACGCGAGATGGATCGGCACGAGCGCGTTGAGCGCCAGCGCCAGAATGCCGGCGCGCGCCGCCCACCGTACGCCTTGTCGCTTGCGTGAAATCACCCCGAAAGCGCCCCCGTACTGCTGTCGACGGTAGAGAGCGGGGACAGGGCGGGCAATTCAATTATATGTCCGTCGCGCGGGGCGGATGGTCGCAGGCGCGGCTTGACCCGGACTGCCGCGCCGTGAGAGGGAGCAGCGTGGTCACGCGGAGGAGGGGCGACCATGCCTTTCGATCCCAACGAAGGCGGCGGCGAACGGCGCGGACGGGCGCCGTCGCGCAACGTCCTGGGCGGCAAGCTCGAATCGTGCTCGATCAAGCCGATGACCGGCTTCTACCGCAACGGCTGCTGCGACACCGGCGTCGACGATACCGGCAGCCATACGGTCTGCGTCGTCACCACGGCCGAGTTTCTCGCCTTCTCGAAGGCGCGCGGCAACGATTTGTCGACGCCGATGCCGGAATACGGATTCCCCGGTCTGAAGGCGGGCGATCGCTGGTGCCTGTGCGCGCCGCGTTGGCAGGAGGCGCTCGACGCCGGCAAGGCGCCGCGCGTCGTGTTGCGCGCGACGCATGAAGGCGCGCTCGAAGACTGCAAACTTGCCGATCTCAAAAAGTACGCCGTCGACTTGGCTTGATCGGGGCGCGGCGATTGTGCCGGCGCTCGCCGACTTGCGATTACACGCACCGCAGGACGGCCATCATCTGGCCGATAGAAATAGAAAATATGCATTCTTTCATGCGCCGCTTTCGCAGGGCCGACGATGCTTGATCGACAGCAAGATGCATGCGTTTGATTAGACGATAAAAAAAACATGACCATCCGGGTCGCGCACCGAGCGCACCGCGATATGGCTATCGGCCGCGTTTGAAGTTTTGCAAAGTTCGAAAATAAGACGCGTGCTGGCAATATCGTTGCCCTTTCGGACGGGCGTAGGGTGCCGGTGCGCCGAGCGGTAGCATAACAATTCGAGATGAGGGGTGGGTTGACGCGGCGCAAGCGCAGTGACGTCGACCTGCGCGCCGGGAACGTCATCCAGATTTTCCTGCTCGGAGCCGCGGTTGAAGGAGCGTGCCGACACCGCCAAACCAAAGCTCTCGTAGAAAGCGATACTGGCGGCGCTGTCGGAGACGCTGATTGCGGAATGGTCGATGCCCAGACAGGTCTCCCCGTGCGGCGGGATGGGCCAATTCGGATGTGCGCCATCCGGAAACGCGAGCAGTTCGAGAGGGTGGCCTTCCGGGTCGCGAAATTTGAATGCGATGACGCCGCCGGACGACGCCGGCAGGCGCTGCGGGCCGCCGCTTGAAATGGGCGTCCATCCGGCGACCGTCGAAAGCCGCTGGAAGGCCTGAGGCATGTCCGCAACCACGATCGCGAAATGCTGGAATACGAGATCGGACGACGACGAAGCATGTGGATAAGACTCGCCGGGGGAAGCAAACTGAAGAAGCTCTATAATTTCGCCGCCAAGACTTAGGGTGATCCGATCCGCGCCACCGGTTAAGTTCATCGAGCAATCGAAATCCCGGCCTGAGAGACGGTCTGTTCCGATCGGCCGACATCCGAAGGCGGCTTCATAGAACGCCGCCGTGCGCTCGATATTCGCGGTTGTGAGACTGAAACGGGCGAGCCTGTTGATGCGTGGCGGTCCCGGTGTCATGGCCGGGTTGCGCCACGCCGGTTCAGGAAAATCGCATAAAGCGCGTGAGAGCCCCCGATGAAGAGTCTGTTCCTCAGCGTCCCTCCGAACGTCAAGTTGGAAACACGATACGGAACGAGGATTTTGCCGAGCAGCTTGCCGTCCGGCGCGATGCAATGAACGCCGTCGCCGGCGCTGGACCAGAGATTGCCGTCCTCGTCGACACGTAGCCCGTCCGCGTAGCCGGGTTCGATCTTGTGAAAGATTTCACCGCCGCGCAGGCCTCCACCCGGCATCACGTCGAAGACTCTGATGTATTGCTTGGGATTGTCCGTGGTTTGATCGCCGGTTTCCGCGACATAGAGGCGACTTTCGTCGGGCGAAAACGCAAGGCCGTTTGGGCCGTCGAAATCGCCTGCCGCCACGGCGATAACGCCCGTTTGCGGATCGAAGCGGTAGAGCGCGGGCGGTTGCTCCGAGATCTGCCGGCCGCCTTCGTAATCGCTTTGAATGCCGTAAAGCGGATCGGTGAACCAGATCGAGCCGTCGGACTTGACCACTACGTCGTTCGGTGCATTGAGCCGCTTGCCGTCGTGCCGGTCGACCAGCCGGGTGACAAAGCCATCCAGCTCGGTGCGAAACAGGCATCGTTCGCGGTGCGAACAGGAAATCAGCCGCCCCTGCGGATCGCGCGCCTGCCCGTTGGCGTATCCCGAAGGCGCACGATAAACCGAGACGCCGCCATCTTCGATCCAGCGCATCGTGCGGTCGCGCGGCAGGTCCTGAAATAGCAGGCAATTCGCGTCGCCCATCCAGACCAGCCCCTCGATCCAGCGAAAGCCGCTGGCGAGTTCTTCCAGCGGCGCGTTATCGAGGATGTAGTGCGCGAACCGTGGGTCGATGATATCGAAACCCTTCATGGGGGCTCACCGGAATTCGCAAGGCGAGGACGGCGCGGGCGCATCCTCGATTTGAACGACCATCAACGCGGCCGGCGCGTCGCCCACCGTTCCGGAGCGGTGCCCCAATTTGCCGTCGACTTCCCGGCAATTCTGATCGCCGCCGAAAGACAATTCGCCCGGCCCCATCTCGACGCGCGTGCCGTCCATCGACTCGACGAACCAGCGGCCCGAGAGCGGGATGATCCATTGCGGCTTCGGATTCTCATGCCATGTGCCGGTCCAGCCGACCGGTAGAACGGTGACAAGCATCGTCATCTGTCCGTTCAGCTTTTTGCCCTGCCATTGCGGGTCGATCGGCGGCTTGATCGATTTCAGCGCGAATTCCGTCATCGCACATTGCTTCTGGCGGCTGATGCCATTGGCATCCGTCCACAGATGCCAATAGCGAATGGTCGGCTTCTCGTTCATGGCGCGTTACTCCGGGCAATTGCATAGGGACGCGACGACGCAAGGGGATGATGCAGGAATCGTTGAACGCCGGACGCATCGGATCCGAAGGCGATAAGAAGAAAGCCGCCCGCGAGAGCGACGTTTTTCAGGAAGTCCCAGAACACCTCTCTGCCGTTGCTGGCGCCTCTCAGCCGGAAATCGGGTTTGGTCCAGAACTGCTTCCACAACAGCGCCGTGACCAGGCAGTAGCCGGCCAGGATCAGCGCCGCGGCGCGATCGGCGATGCCCGTCAGAATCGCGAGCGACATGAAGACTTCGATGCAAATCCCGCCCGCGATGAGCGTGACGGCGAGCGCCCGGCTTGGAGTCGCCTGCGATGCCTGGCCGATCGCCAGCTTGAAATTCAGGACCTTGTCCAGCGCGCTGAAGGGCAGAAAGAGGCCCACCAGCAGACAGCGTACCGCGAACGCGACCAGAACGCTTAGCATCGGATGTTTCCTCCCGCGCCAGACATGAGCGCCTATTCCTCAGCCGGCGCGTGATCGCAGTCCTGCCGTAGGGGCTCGACGATCAGCCGTGCCCCATGATCGTAGGTCACGTATCGCCAAAGCCATTGCACCGCGACCAGCAGCCGATGCTGGAAACCAGCCAGCAGGTAGATGTGAATCAGCGCCCACAGAAACCAGGCCGGCGCGCCCCTTAGTTGCGACCAGCCGAAATCGAAGATGGCGGAATGCCGCCCGATGATCGCGACATTCCCGCGATCGTGGAATTGGAAGTTCGCGGCCGCGCCGCCGTTGCGAATTTTCCTCGCCAGAGCGCGGCCGAGATAATGGCCTTCCTGCTTCGCCACTTGCGCGAGGCCCGGAAGAGGCTTTCCCTCGGCATTCAGGACCAGCGCGATGTCGCCCAGGGCATAGACGTTCGACAATCCCGAAACGGAAAGATCGTGGTTGACCTTGACGCGCCCCGTCTGGTCGGTTGGTACGCCGAGGAGTTCGCCGGCCGGCGATGCCTTCACGCCAGCCGCCCAAATCGCGAAGCCGATCGGTATCGTGTCGCCGCCCGCTTCGATGCG
>JBOHLR010000148.1:0-4965 GCA_050729555.1 Allostellaceae bacterium | reverse complement strand
CGCGCGTCGCTCGGCGCGAGGACGTCGATGATTTCCTGGTGTGGGCGACGCTCGGCGTCATCATCGGCGGCCGCACCGGCTATGTCCTCTTCTATCGGCCGGAATTCTATTTCGCCAATCCGAGCGAGATCCTCAAGCTGTGGCACGGCGGCATGTCGTTTCACGGCGGCGCGCTCGGCGTGCTGGTCGCCATCTGGCTGTTCGTCCGGCAGCGCAAGCTCAAGTTTCTCGCGTTCGCCGACATCATCGCGCCGGCCGTGCCGATCGGCCTGTTCTTCGGCCGTATCGCCAACTTCATCAACGACGAGCTCTGGGGCCGGGTCACCGACGTGCCGTGGGCGATGATCTTTCCATCGGATCCCAGTCACCTGCCGCGCCATCCGAGCGAACTCTATGAAGCGACGCTCGAAGGCCTTGTGCTGTTCGTAATTCTATTCTTCGTCATGCGCCGCACCGATGCGCGGCAACGGCCGGGCACGCTGACTGGCACGTTCTTGATCGGCTATGGCGTGGCGCGGATCATCGGCGAATGCTTCCGCCAGCCCGACGCCAATCTGGGGTTCATATTCTGGGGCGTGACCATGGGCCAGATCTTGTCGGTGCCAGTATTGATCCTGGGCATTTGGCTTCTGTGGTACGCGCGGCGACAGCCGAAGCGGGCGTGAGCGCGACGCCGCTGCTCGAGCATCTGCGCGGACTGATCCACGCCGGCGGACCGCTGACGGTCGAACGCTACATGGAAATCGCGCTGTGGCACCCGCAATGGGGCTACTACGCGACGCATTCGCCGGTCGGCGCGCGCGGCGATTTCGTCACCGCGCCCGAAACCAGCCAAATCTTCGGCGAGCTGATTGGGCTCTGGCTGGCCGATCTCTGGCAGCGGAGCAACGCACCCGATCCGGTGATCGTGTGCGAGCTCGGCCCGGGGAAAGGCACGTTGATGGCCGATCTCTTGCGCGCCGCCGCGACGATCCCGACGTTCCGACGTGCCATCCACGTGCACCTGGTTGAAACCAGCGCGGCACTGCGGGCCGCGCAGGCCGATGCTCTGCGCGCGACAACGCCAACGTGGCACGAATCGCTGGCGGCCGTACCGGCGGGCCCGCTGCTGCTGGTCGCCAACGAATTCCTCGACGCGCTGCCGATCCGCCAATTTGAACGCCGAGCCGACGGCTGGCATGAGCGGCGGGTCGGTCTCGACGCACACGACAACTTGAACTTCGCGAGCGATCCGGCACCCGCCACCGAGGACCTCGCCGCCTGGCCGGTGGGTAGCGTCGCCGAACGCCGACCGGCGGCGCGGGCCTTCGCGCGCGACCTCGGCCAGCGCCTCGCCCGGCACGGCGGCGCGGCACTGTTCATCGATTACGGCTATTTCCCGCCGGCACCGGGCGACACATTGCAAGCCGTAGCGCGGCACCAGCGGCACGCGCCGCTGCGCGATCCCGGTGCCGCCGATCTCACGGCGCATGTCGACTTCGCCGATTTCGCGGTGGCAGCCACCGCCGCCGGCGCGCGCGCCTGGGGACCGGTATCGCAAGCGCGATTCCTCAAGGCGCTCGGCATCGACGTCCGCGCCCGCCGCCTCGCCGATGGCAAGGACGTGCAACAGCAGGCACAGATCGAATCGGGCTGCCGCCGCTTGCTTGACGAGACGCAAATGGGCACCTTGTTCAAGGCGCTGGCCTTGACCGGCCGCGATGCGCCGACGCCAGCCGGCTTCGATTGACGCGCATGATCCGTCTTGACGTTTTCGCCTCGGCTCCCGTCCGCCACGCGTTCTTCACGCGCGCCGGTGGCGTGAGCGAAGGCGTTTGCGCCTCGCTCAATTGCGGCTTCACGGCGACGGATGACGCCGGGCGGGTCAGCGAGAACCGGGCACGGGCGATGCGCGCCATCGACCTGGCGCCCGACCGTCTCGCCACCGCCAAGCAGGTCCACGGCGCCGAAGCGCTGGTGGTTGACACGCCGTGGCCGCAAACCGTATTGCCGCGCGCCGACGCGCTGGTGACGCGCGTGCCGGGTTTGGCGCTCGGCATCCTGACCGCCGATTGCGTGCCAATCCTGTTTGCCGATCCCGAGGCGCGCGTGATCGGCGCCGCGCATGCCGGCTGGCGCGGCGCGCTCGCCGGCGTGGTCGAGGCGACGATGGCGGCGATGGAAGATCTCGGCGCGTCGGCACAGCGCACAGTGGCCGCTATCGGGCCGGCGATCGCCCAGGCCTCGTACGAAGTCGGCCCCGAATTTCCGCGCCGCTTCCTGGCGCAGGACCCCGGCAATTCGGTCTTCTTCTTGCCGTCGTCCAAGACCGGCCATTTCCTGTTCGACTTGAAGGGCTATGTCGCGCGCCGACTGGCCGCGCTCGGTATCGGCACGGTCGCCGACGCCGAGGCCGACACCGCCGCGGAGCCGGACCGATTCTTCTCCTACCGGCGCACCTGCTTGCGCGGCGAGCTCGGTCACGGGCTCGGCCTGTCGACGATCGCCCTCGCGCCATAGCTTTGTCGCCGACGTGACGATAAGATCGCCGCCCAATGCGCCGCTATTGGTTTCTCGCCCTTCTGCTGTTGGCTGCCTGCAACGGCGCACCGCCGCCGATCATGGCGCGCACCGCGCCTGCGGCCGCGCTGAGTCCGCCCGACAGCGCCGGTATCTACGTGCTGCCGGGCGAGAACGCACCGGCCGCGAGTGCCGTCGCCCTGGCCGCTGCGATGGCGACGGCGCTGCAACAGGCCGACGTGCCGGCGAGCGCGCAATCGTCCAATCGCGAAAGTTATCGTCTGCAACCTGTTGTAACCGCCACGTCCGGCGCCGACGGACGCGCCACCATCCGCATCGTATGGGAACTACGTAATGCTGGCGGCAAAGCCGTCGGCTCGACGTCGTCGAGAACGGTCGCCGACGCGGCCGCGTGGCAGCGCGGCGACGACAAGGTGGCGGCGGCGCTTGCCGCACCGGCAGCGCCGGCGGTCGCCAAGCTGATCGCGGGCGACGTATCGCCGCCGCAAGGCGGGCTCAATCCGGTGGTGGCCTTGCGTCCGGTCGCCGGCGCGCCGGGCGACGGCGACCGTTCGCTGACCCGCGCGATGAGTTCGGCGCTGACGCGCGCGAACCTGACCCTGGCCGCCGCGCCATCCGACAACAAGGACTTCATCGTCGCCGGCACGGTCGAGGTCTCGCCGGCCGACGGGCCGAAACAGCAGGTCAAGGTGACCTGGGTGCTGATGCGGCCGGACGGCAGCGAAATCGGCCGGGTCAAGCAGGCGAACGCCGTCCCCGCCGGCAGCCTCGATGGCGCCTGGGGCGACGTCGCCTATGCCGTCGCCGGCGCAGCCGCGCCCGGCGTCCGCCGGCTCATCGAAGAGGTTGGGTTGACCCCCGCCGGGCACTCCTAAGGCCCTGGACTGCCGCGACTTTTTGCCCGCCCTGCGGTGGTCAAAGTCGTTGCGGCTGCGAAACCCCTTTGTTACATTCCGCCGCGCTTGGAGCGGCCCATCCGGGCGCACTGCCGCGGACGGCGAAACCGATATGAAAATCCTTGCTTGCAATGCCAATCGGCCGCTCGCCGAAGCGATTTCTGCGTATCTGCACATTCCGCTGACCGACGCAAGCGTACGGCGTTTCTCGGATATGGAAGTGTTCGTCGAAATCCACGAAAACGTGCGCGGCGAGGATGTCTTCGTCATCCAGCCGACCTCGTATCCAGCAAACGACAATCTGATGGAATTGCTGGTGACGCTCGACGCGCTCAAGCGCGGCTCGGCGCGCCGCGCCACGGCGGTCATCCCCTATTATGGCTACGCCCGCCAGGATCGCAAATCCGGCCCACGCACGCCGATCTCGGCCAAGCTGGTCGCCAACATGATCACCGCCGCCGGCGCCGATCGCGTCCTCACCCTCGATCTCCATGCCGGCCAGATCCAGGGATTCTTCGACATTCCGACCGACAATCTGTTCGCCGCGCCGGTGTTCGTGCAGGACATCAAGGAACGCTTCGACGGCGGCGACTTAACCATTGTGTCACCCGATGTTGGCGGCGTGCTGCGCGCCCGCGCCATCGCGCGCCGGCTTGACGCCGACCTCGCGATCATCGACAAGAGGCGCGAGCGGGCCGGCGTTTCCGAAGTGATGAACATCATCGGCGCCGTCCAGGGCCGCCGCTGCATCCTGGTCGACGACATCGTCGACAGCGCCGGTACGCTATGCAACGCCGCCGAAGCGTTGATGGAGCGCGGCGCCAAGTCGGTGTCGGCTTATGTCACGCACGGCGTGCTGTCCGGCGGCGCGGTCGCCCGCGTCACGGCGGCGCCGATCGCAGCGTTGGTCACCACCGACAGTATCGCCGCGACCGAGGCGGTGCGGGTGGCACGCAATATCCGGCGGCTGTCGATCGCGCCGCTGATGGCCGAAGCCATTCAGCGGATCAGCGAGGAACGGTCGGTTTCGAGTCTGTTCGCGTAATAAGGAGTTTTGTCATGGTCGAATCGATCACATTGAGCGCCAAGGCGCGCACCGGCGGTGTTGGCCGCGGGCCAGCCCGCGCCGTCCGCCGCGAAGGCCGCGTGCCCGGCGTGATCTACGCGGAAGGCAAGCCGCCGACGATGATCTCGGTCGATCCGCAGCAATTGAGCCGTGAGTTGGTGAAGCCCGGCTTTTTCGCGCGCCTGGTCGAGGTTGAGCTCGACGGCGCCAAGGTGCGCGCGTTGCCGCGCGAGGTGCAGCTCGATCCGGTCACCGACCGGCCGGTGCATGTCGACCTCCTGCGCGTCACGGGCGGCACCCGCATCCGGGTCAACATTCCGGTGCGATTCCTCAATCCCGAGGCGTCGCCGGGCATCCGCCGCGGCGGCATCCTCAATGTCGTGCGCCACGAGATCGAGATGCTCTGCCCCGCCGAGAAGATTCCGAGCGAGATCACGGTCAATCTCGACGGTCTCGAGATCGGCGATAGCATCCACATCAACC
>JBOHLR010000147.1:0-5112 GCA_050729555.1 Allostellaceae bacterium | reverse complement strand
CCGGTTTGCACGCCGCTTACGGCCGGATCGAGGCGCTGAAAGGCGTCGACCTCAATGTGGCAGCAGGCGAGATCGTGTCCTTGATCGGCGCCAATGGCGCCGGCAAGTCGACGCTACTGATGACGATTTGCGGCCGGCCTCGCCCGACGCAAGGCCGCATCGTGTTCGATGGCACCGACATCACGCATTTGCAGACTTTCGCGATCGTGCGGCTCGGCATCGCGCAGGCACCGGAAGGGCGGCGCATCTTTCCGCGCATGACGGTACTCGAGAATCTTCAGATCGGCGCAACCACGGCGTCGCCGGAACGCTTCGATCGCGACCTGGCGCGCGCCTTCGAACTGTTTCCGATCCTCGGCGAGCGGCGTCATCAACGCGGCGGCACATTGTCGGGCGGCGAGCAACAGATGCTGGCGATCACGCGCGCGCTGATGAGCCGGCCGCGGCTGTTGCTGCTGGATGAGCCCTCGCTCGGCCTTGCGCCGCTCGTTGCCAAGCAGATCTTTTCGGTGATCCGCGCAATCAACGTCGACGAGAAAATCACCGTCCTGCTCGTCGAGCAAAACGCGCATCATGCGCTCCGGCTCGCGCATCGCGCCTATGTTCTTCAGGCCGGCCACATCGTGCTGTCCGGCACCGGCGCCGAGCTGTTGGCCAACGCGGAAGTCCGCGCGGCTTATCTCGAAGGCGGTGCGCGCGGTGCCGCTTAACGACCGTCACGTCTTTTGCTAAGCTGCCGGAAACCAGGGGAGGATTGCATGCGTTGGACAGTGCGGATTTTGTTGGCGGCCGCCATGGCCGCGGCCTCGGCAAGCGCGTACGCGCAGGACATCAAAATCGCGACCGTCGGGCCGATGACCGGCTCGAACGCCGAAGTCGGCGTGCAGATGCGCAAGGGCGCCGAAATGGCCGTGAAGGACATCAACGCCCACGGCGGCGTGCTCGGGCGCAAACTGGTACTGACCGTCGGCGACGATGCCTGCGATCCGAAACAGGCGGTGAGCGTCGCCAATCAACTCGCTAACGCAGGCGTCGTGTTCGTCGCCGGGCATTATTGCTCGAGCACCTCGATCCCGGCTTCGTCGGTCTACGCCGACGCCAACATCCTCCAGATCACGCCGGCATCGACCAATCCGCAGCTGACGGACGACGCGTTCAAAAAGGGCTGGATCAACGTCTTCCGCGTTTGCGGCCGCGACGACAGCCAGGGCAGGATCGCCGGCGACTATATCGCGGCGCGGTTCAAGGGCGAGCCGGTGGCGGTGATCGACGACAAGTCGACTTATGGCAAGGGCCTCGCTGACGAGACCATCAAGGAAATGGCGGTGCGCGGCATGAAGCCCGCCGTCCATGATTCGATCAATGCGGGCGACAGCGATTTCTCGGCGATCATCTCCAAGATGAAGGCCGCCAACGTCAAAGCGATCTATTTCGGCGGCTATTACCGCGAGGCGGGTCTCATTGTGCGCCAGGCAAGCGAGCAGGGGCTTAAAGCCGTGCTGATGGGCGGCGACGCGCTGGTGACAACCGATCTTTGGAAGATCACCGGCGTCGCCGGCACCGGCACGCTGATGACCTTCCCGCCGGACCCGCGCAACCTGAAATCGGCACAGGCGGCGGTGAAGGAGTTTAAGGCCGCCGGCTACGACCCCGAGGGCTATACGCTCTACACCTACGCGGCGATCCAAGTATTCGCCGATGCTGCGGCGAAGGCGCACTCGATCAAGGTCGCGGACCTGTCCAAGACGATGAAGGCCAATAAGTTCAACACCGTCATCGGCACGATCGGCTTCGACAAGAAGGGTGACATCGTCGGACCGGATTACGTGGTCTACGCCTGGAACAACGACGGCAACTACGCCGAGCTGAAGCGCTAGGCGCGCGCATCGAAACGGGAAGGGCGGCTAGGCGCTAGTCGCTCTTCTTTTTGCCGGCGCCTTTGCCGAGACCGATCTTTTTGGCGAACGCCGAGCGTTGCTTGGCGTAGTTGGGCGCAACCATCGGATAATCGGCCGCCAAACCCCATTTCTGGCGGTACTGCTCGGGCGTCATGCCGTATTCGGTGCGCAGATGCCGCTTGAGCATCTTCAGCTTCCGCCCGTCCTCGAGACAGATGATGTACTCCGGCGTCACCGACTTCTTGATCGGTACGGCCGGCTTGAGCTCCGCCGCCTTCGGCATGTTGAGGCGTCCGTCGATCGACTTCAGCGAGCCATAGATCGAATTGATCACGTCGGTGATCTGGGCCGTCGGCACGCTGTTCTTGCGCAGATAAGCGGCGACCATTTGCGCCGTCATCCGCAGGAAATCGTCGCTATTCGGCTTGGGCGCGTCGTCGGCCATGGCGTGCTGCCTCGATGGGGAAGGACCGGCTGATATAGGGGGAAGGCCAAGTTTCTGTCAAATCGCCCCAGTAATCGCGCCCTGAATTACTGCATTGTATCGGGCTGCAACCGGCGAAATGCCGGCTAATTCCTAGACCATGATTTAGGCACGCGACGGATGGTATGCGGCTGACTTTCCGAACCGATATCTGGTAGATTCGCCACAAGTTATATGACCGCTTTATCTGGGGCCATGACCGAAACTGTCGCTGTCGCCGCCGATCACGGCGGCTATGACCTGAAATGCGTTCTCGTGCCGGAATTGCAGGGGCTCGGGCTTGACGTCCTCGACCTCGGCACCGACGGCCGCGAATCCGTCGACTATCCGGATTTCGCGGAGGCCGTCGCGCGTGCGGTGGAAGACGGCCGCGCGCGCTGGGGCTTACTCGTCTGCGGCACCGGTATCGGCATGTCGATGGCCGCCAACCGGCATCGCGGCGTGCGCGCCGCATTGGTGCACGACGGCTTGACGGCGCGTCTGGCGCGTCAGCACAACGACGCGAACGTGCTGGTGCTCGGCGGCCGCATCCTCGGACCCGAATTGGCCAAGGACTGCATCAAGATCTTCTTTGCGACGCCGTTCGAAGGCGGCCGTCACGCGCGGCGTGTCGCCAAGTTCTCGCCGGCAAAGGCACAGGCATGACGGCTTCGAAGCCCGTGCCGGCGGTCGATCGCTTTTTCGCCGCGACGCTATCCGAGGCCGATCCCGATGTCGCCGCCGCCATCGGCCGCGAATTGAAGCGCCAGCAGAATCAGATCGAGCTCATCGCCTCGGAGAACATCGTGTCGCGCGCCGTGCTCGAGGCGCAGGGCTCGGTGCTGACCAACAAATACGCGGAAGGCTATCCCGCCCGGCGCTATTACGGCGGCTGCGAATTCGTCGATCAGGTCGAGCAACTGGCGATCGATCGCGCAAAAAAACTTTTCGATTGCCGTTTCGCCAATGTCCAGGCGCATTCGGGCTCGCAAGCGAACCAGGCCGTGTTCCTGGCGTTGCTGCAACCCGGCGACGCGTTCATGGGCATGTCGCTCGCCGCTGGCGGCCATCTGACGCACGGATCACCGGTCAATCTGTCCGGCAAATGGTTCCGACCGATCCATTATGGCGTCCGGCGCGACGACGCGCGCATCGACATGGACGAGGTCGAGCGCCTGGCGCGCGAGCATCGGCCCAAGCTGATCATCGCCGGCGGATCGGCTTACCCGCGCATCATCGACTTCGCGCGCTTCCGCAAGATCGCCGATGCCGTCGGTGCGTTCCTCATGGTCGACATGGCGCATTTCGCCGGCTTAGTCGCCGGCGGCGCCCATCCGTCGCCGCTGCCGCACGCCCATGTCGTCACCACGACGACACACAAGACGCTGCGCGGCCCGCGCGGCGGCATGATCCTGGCGAACGACGAAGAGATCGGCCGCAAGATCAATTCGGCGATCTTCCCGGGCTTGCAGGGCGGTCCGCTGATGCATGTCATTGCGGCCAAGGCGGCCATGCTGGGCGAATGCCTGCGGCCGGCGTTCAAGACCTATGCCCGCGCGGTCGTCGATAACGCGCGCATCCTCGCTGCGACGTTGTCAGAACGTCAGCTCGCGATCGTCTCGGGCGGCACCGACACGCATCTGATGCTCGTCGATCTGCGGCCGAAGAAATTGACCGGTCGCGCCGCCGAGGTCGCGCTCGAGCGCGCCGGTATCACCTGCAACAAGAACGGCATTCCGTTCGATCCCGAGAAACCCGCGGTTACCTCCGGTGTTCGCCTCGGCAGCCCGGCCGGTACGACGCGCGGTTTCGGTCAGGCAGAGTTCCGCCTAATCGGCGAATTAATTGTTGAAGTGCTCGATGGTCTGGTTGCCAACGGCGACGCCGGCAACGGCGCGGTCGAGGCGTCGGTCAGGAAACGGGTCGAGGCGCTGTGCGCGCGCTTCCCGGTCTACCCCTAGGAGAGGAAAACGATGCGCTGCCCGTTCTGCGGATGCGAAGACACCCAGGTCAAGGACTCGCGGCCGACCGACGATCGAGCCTCGATCCGACGACGGCGGCTCTGCCCGAATTGCGCCGCGCGCTTCACGACGTTCGAGCGCGTCCAGTTACGCGAACTCACCGTCATCAAGAAGAACAACCAGCGCGAGCCGTTCGAGCGCGACAAACTGGCGCGCTCCGTCCAGATTGCGCTCCGCAAGCGGCCGGTCGAAGGCGAACGCGTCGAGCGCGCGATCAATTCCATCGTCCGGCAGCTCGAAAGCTCCGGTGAGACGGAGATCAAGAGCGACATGATCGGCGCACTGGTGATGGAGATGCTGGCGACGCTCGATCCGGTCGCCTATGTCCGCTTCGCCTCGGTCTACCGCAACTTCCGCGAGGCGAAGGATTTCGGCGAATTCATCGATCGCCTGGATCGCATGGCCCCCGATCGCGACTGAAAGCAATCCGATGAGCGACGCCCGCTTCATGCGCGCGGCGCTGGCGCTGGCGCGGCGCGGCCTCGGCCGGGCCTGGCCCAATCCCAGCGTCGGCTGTTTGATCGTCAAAGATGGAATGGTCGTTGGCCGCGGTTGGACCCAACCCGGCGGGCGGCCGCACGCCGAGACCGAGGCATTGGCGCGCGCCGGCCGCAGTGCCAAGTGCGCCGACGCCTACGTCACGCTCGAACCGTGCTGTCACCACGGCAAGACGCCGCCGTGTACCGACGCGCTGATTGCCGCCGGCATTCGCCGCGCCGTGATTGCCGTC
>JBOHLR010000146.1:0-5160 GCA_050729555.1 Allostellaceae bacterium | reverse complement strand
CCCCTTTATGCGGGGTTACCGCCGCATGCGGTCGCGTGGTAGCATCATCGCCGATGACGCTTCGGAAGATTTTCCGTAAGTCGGATTTCACGGCCACCGCGCTGGCGCTCGCGGTATTTCTCGCCGCCATCGTGCCGCTCGCCAATGCCACGGCTCCAATTACCGTCAGCCAGCGCAATCGGCAATTCCATCCAGATACGTTGACCATCCCGGTCGGCGTCGTCGTCCATATCGTCAACGACGACCGCGTGACCCATCACGTCTACGTCGATTCGCCTGCGATGAAATTCGACTCCGGCGAACAACCGGTCGGCACGACCGTGGATTTGGAATTCGACCACGCCGGCACCTATCACGTACTGTGTGCGATCCATCCCACCATGCACCTGCTGGTGACGGCGAAATAAGCTCAGCGCGGCAGGACCGGAGAATCGGTCGGCTTTGGATCGGACGTCAGCGTATCGAGGAATGCAATCAAGTCGGCTTTTTCCTGCGCCGTCAGGTGCAGCGGCTTGATGAAATCGGCGCGGCTCGGACGGTCGATGCCGCCACGATCGTATAGATCGATGACGTCGGCCAGCGTCGCTTCCGAACCGTTGTGCATGTAGGGCCCGCGGCGTGCCACGTCGCGCAGCGTCGGCACCTTGAACGCGTATTTGAGCTTCACCGTATTCGGGAACAGCCGGGCGCGGCCGAGATCGTCGCCGGTCGCGGTGCCGACGTCGTAAAATCCTTCATCGGTGAATGCCCAGCCGATATGACAGTTCGAGCAGCCGGCCTTGCCCGTGAACAGGGCGAACCCATGCTTCGCTTGCGCGCTGATGGCGCTTTCGTCGCCAACGATCCAGCGATCGAACGGCGCCGGCCCTGAAACGATGGTGCGTTCGAACGTCGCCAGCGCATCGGCGATATGCGCTTCGGTGATCGCATGATCGGAGAATGCCGCGGCGAACGCCGCGCGGTATCCGGGGATCGCCGAGAGCGCCTGGATCAGGTCGGCCGGCTTGCGGTTCATGATCCCAGGATTGGTGATCGGGCCGGCGAACGCGACCGCTTCTAGCGACGGGAAATGACCGTCCCAGCCGAGAACCGGCGCCCACGCGATGTTGAGCATCGTCGGCGTGTGCGTCTTCATCTCCTGGGTGCCGACACCGACGCGCAGACCGTCGGTCCACGACAGGCCGGGATTATGACAGCTGGCGCAGGATTGCGTGCCGCTGCCCGACAGGATCGGATCCCAGAACAGCAACTCGCCGAGATGGGCCTTCGCCTTGGAATACGGATCGTCGGACGGGAACGGCGTCGTTTTCGGCCGGGCAAAATCCGCTTTGAGCTCGGCGAGCGTCGGTTGCGCCGGCGCGGCCGCGTCGGCGGCGGGGCCGGACAAGCCGACACGGAGCAACGTCGCCGCGACCATGATAATTGGCGCCGCCCAAAGCGCCCGCGATAGCCAGCGGCGCAAACTGCTCCGGTCGACGGTCAGCATCAGCAGGACACCACCGTGGCCGTTTGCGGGACGCGTGTGGCTTCCTGCAGCAGCACGGTGACGGTCGTCCCTTTTCCGGGTGCGCTCGCGATTTCGAGCCGGCCGCCGTGCAACTCGACGATGCTCTTGCACAAGGGCAGGCCCATGCCGGTGCCTTCATAGCGGCGCGACAGGCTGCTGTCGACCTGGCTGAACGGCGACAAGGCGACCGGGATGTCCTCGGCACGCATCCCGATACCCGTGTCGGCAACCGACAGCGCGATAAAGCCGGCGCCATCGCGCCGCGCCGATAACGTGATATGGCCGCCCGCAGGCGTGAACTTGACCGCATTGGAAACCAGTTGTTGCAGGATGCGGTTCAAGCGCGTCGGATCGGCGAGCAGCCAGAGACCCTCGGCCGAGGGCGCCACGGCCATCGTGAGTTGTCCGCGCTCGGCCTCGCGGGCGAAGAAAGTCACGACCTGATCCATCGCCGACTGTGCGTCGACCGGCTCGGGAACGATCTCGAGACTGCCGCCCTCGCATTTGGCGTAATCGAGGATGTCGTTGATCATCTCGAGCAGATGGCGGCCGCTGCGCATGATGTCGTTCGCGAATTCCTTGTAGGACGGCTGCCCCAGCGGGCCGACCATCTCGCCGGCGATGATTTCGGAGAACCCAATCACCGCGTTGAGCGGCGTGCGCAGCTCGTGGCCCATGTTCGCGAGGAATTCGGTCTTGGCGCGATTGGCCGCCTCGGCCTGTTCCTTGGCGGTGCTGAGCGCGAGCTCGCGCTCCTTGAGAGCGGAAATGTCGCTGATGATGACGACGAAGCCGCCGTCCGAGGTCGCGCTGCGGCTCAGATGCAGCCAGCGAATTCCGTCGACGCACATCTCGCCGCGCGGTTGCGCCAGAGCGCCTTCGAGCATCTCGGGAAACGGCGCACCGGGAGCGAGGCTGCCGGCGAGCGTGGGAAAGAACGCGGTGACCTGAGAATTCGCGATCAGGATATGGCCGCCGGCATCGGCCAGCACGACGCCTTCGGCGCTGTTTTCGAGCGCGTTGACCAGACGATTCTGCGCCGACCGCCGGGCGGCGATCTCGTGCTCCATCATGCCGCGAATGTTGTCGCGCATCACTGCCATCGAGCCGAGCAGCTGGCCGAGTTCGTCGTTGCCGGCGGTGCCGATTTCCACGTCGAGCTCGCCTTCGGCGATACGCCGCGCGGCCGACGACGCCGTCGCAATCGGTCGCACCATGCGCCGCGCCAGCAGCAGGGCGATAACGCCGCCGAGCAGAACCGCAACCAGCGTCGCCGCGATGCTGAGGGTGCGGTACCCGGCGATCGACGCGAGCGCGCTTTCACGGAACTTGAAGCCGTCTTCCGCCGTCAGCTCGACCAGATTGTCGAAATCGTCGTCAATGCCTTTGGCGCGGGCGAGCAGCGTTTCCCGATCGGCCACGTCGTCGACACCATTGATCAACTCGCGGCGCAATTTGTTCCAGTTCGCGACCGCGGCAGCGGTGTCGTGCGCAGCGGTGGCGGCGCGCGGCGACAGCGAGCGTCCCTCGGTCACGGTGAGATCCTCGGCCACCGACGCGGCCAGGTCGTCCATGCGCGCGTCGAGTTCCTTCTGGTGAGCCGGATCGTGCGACGTCACGCGGTCGGTCAAGGCGACTTCGGTGGCCGTGAAATTCGACAGTGCCAGCCGCGCATAGCTGATCGACATTAGCGGCTTGTCGTAGGTCTCGACGACCAGCCGGCCCGAATTAACGACGCTGTTGACGGCGTAGAAGCCGAGCGCACCGGTCAAGGCAGCAAGCGCGAAGAACGCGAACAAAATCTTGCCGCGGATCGTCACTCCCATGGTTCGGACGAGCCGCGCAACGGTTCGCGACCCGTTCGAAGCGTCTGCATGCGGTTGCTGAGACACGCGCTTTTCCCTCGGAGAAACGTGGCCCAGAGTGCAGGCGTTGCGGCTAAATTTGAGTTAAAGCGCGCTATTTGCCGGAAACACGTTAACGCAAGGTGCCGAAACCAGCGGCAAATTCCCTGCCGCGTTAACGAATTGGGTTCAGACGGGACCGAAGAGGGTTGGGTCGGCGAACTCGTCGCCGCGGGCCTGTTCGAGCTCCTGGTTGTAGCGGCGGAGGGCATAGGCTTCGGTGACGAAGCCGATGACCTTGCGGTCGGTGGCGCTGGCGAGGACGGGGAGCGCCTCGACCTCGGCGGAGACGAAGCGGTCGAGGGCGGCGCGGACGTTCTGGTGGGGGAGCAGGAACTGGGTCTCGGCCTGGCGCAGGTCGGCGGCGCGCAGGGTCGGCAGGCGCTCGTCGAGGTCGGGGTTGTGGGCGTCGGCGGTCACCACCATGCCGGCATAGTCGCTCTTGGCGTCGAGCAGGAAGACGCGGTTGGTGCCGCCCAAGGGGAACTGCGCCCGAAGCTCCGCCAGGGGCAGGTTCTCCGACACGGTCTGGATGTCGCGGCGCATCATCTTGCGCACCGTCAGGTCGCGGATCCAGCCGACGTCCTGCGCGCCGCGGATCGGCACCCCGCGCAGGTGGAACCGCCAGGTGGCAAACGAATAGCCGAAGGTCGAGCGCACGATCATCGAGGCGACGATCACCCCCACCATCACCCCGAGCGTGACGTAGAAGTTCGCCGTCATCTCCAGCGTCAGCAGGATCATGGTCACCGGCGCGCCGATGATCGCCGCCGCCATCGTCCCCATCCCCACCACCGTGTAAGCCAGCCGGTCGATCCCCAGCCCCGGCAACACCATCGCCAGGAACGCCCCCGCCGCCGCGCCGAAGATGCTCCCCAGAAACAGCGATGAGCTGAACAGTCCGCCGCGGAACCCCGACCCCACCGAGAACGCCGACGCCAGCGCCTTCGCCGGCACCAGCAGCAGCAACGCCAGCGGCGAGAAGTTGTTGGCGATCACCAGCTCGATGCCGCCGTGCCCGCTGCCCAGCACCTCGGGCCAGAAGAACGCCAGCAGCCCCACCGCCAGACCCCCCAAGGCCGGCCGCGCCCACACCGGAATCGCGTTGCGCCGCAAGCCCCGCTCGATCCACGTCACGCACAACATGGTCAGGATCCCGATCCCCGCCGCCGCCACCCCCAACAGCCCGAACAGCGGGTAGTCCCACCCCCCGATGCTGATCGACTCCGACACGAAGAAGATCGGCTTCGCCTGCCCCAACAGCCGCTCGACAAACGTCGCCGCCAGCGCCGCCGCCGTCACCGGCGCCAGGACCGGCGCCGAATACGCCCCGATCACCAGCTCGAAGGCATAGAATGCACCGGCTAAGGGCGCGTTGAACGCCGCCGCGATCGCCGCCGCCGCCCCGCACCCCACCAGCGTCCGCATGTCGTGCCGCCGCAGCCGCAGAACCTCCCCCACGTTCGACGCAAACCCGGCCCCCATCTGCGTATAGGCCGCCTCCAGCCCCACCGACGCCCCAAACCCACCCGACAACAGCGTCAGAAACGTCAGGTTCGCGCTGTCGATCAGCGACATCTTCCCGCCGTAAAGCGCGTTCGCCTCAATCGCGTCCACAACCTCCCGCGGCCGGAACCGCCGGATCACCAGCGTCGCCACCCCCACCGCCAATCCCCCAATGCACGGAACCGCCAACACACGCCACCACGACAAACCCAACCCCTCGCTCAGCAAATGTTCAGGGGCGAC
>JBOHLR010000145.1:0-5405 GCA_050729555.1 Allostellaceae bacterium | reverse complement strand
GCATCATGCGGGTGTTAAAGGCGTTGGCGGCCGACGGCCGATTGAGCGTCGCCACCAGCAAATGCGGCTCGGGCGTCTCGATCAGCAGGGTTTCGTAGCGCGGCGCCATCGCGCGAGGGTGGCGGCCACGCTGCGGGCCGTCAACCAACTTGGCAGATCAGGCGTGGATCAGAGATAGCACCAGGGCGAGCGTTCGAGCAGATCGCTCGCGGCTTCCAGCACCGCCGCCCAGGCGGCATAGGCGAGCTGATCGCCGACTTCGCTGGCACGCCGGGCGCGGGTCGCCGCCAATGTCAGGGCACCGCGACCGTGCTTGGCCGCTAAGTCTTCGGCGATGCGCGCAGTTTCTTCAGCGCCTAGGAAGTTGGTCGGGTTGAAATGTGGCGTCATGGTGTGGCGACAATTCCGATGTCGCCAGATTTCAAAAAATTCAAATACAAGTCAAGATAAATACTGTAATTAACCAAATAAATCCAAGTCTAATTGGGCTTTTATGTTTAATTTTCACATCCCGTTAAGTAAACGAAGTCTTTCGCGGTTAATGCCAACGCCCGTCGATTCGTGTTCGCGGACGGCAAATCGGCAAGCCAGATCAAGGGTCTTGTCCGGCCGGTGGGGCGTTCGGGACTGGTAAAGGCCGATTGCTTCGGACATTCTAGGCGCCGCCATCAAGCGGCCGCCAGCCGCACCCCGGGCCGACAAGGCCGGGATTTCAACAAGGGGGGAGCATGGTCACGGGTTTCTGTGCCGCCGCGTCTGGCCATCGCCGCGCGCGCGCGCGCCGGTTGCGACCCGGCCACCGGCCGATCTCCCATCCGCGGCCGGGCACCGCCTGATGACCAGCCTCCTGGTCAACGCCATCGTCTCGGGCTTGCTGCTAGGGGGCTTCTATGCCGCGGTGAGCGTCGGGCTGGCGCTGTCGTTCGGCATGCTGGATATCGCCAATCTGGCGCATCCGGCCTTCATCATCCTCGGCTCGTTCATCGTCTATATCCTCAACAGCAAATTCGGCATCGATCCGGTGCTTGCCGGCGTGCTGGCGCTGCCGTTCTTCTACGTGCTCGGCTCGGCGATCTATCAAATCTACTATTACGCGTTCGAGCGGCGCGGCGAAGAGGCGCTGCGCGGCCTCGCGTTCTTTTTCGGTATCCTGTTCATCACCGAAGTCGCGCTGATCCTGATCTTCGGCGTCGATTACCGCTTCGTCACCGCCCCTTACATCGGCCCGAGCGTCTATATCGGCGACGCCGAGCTGCCGCTGCGCATGCTGGTTCCGTGCATCGTATCGATCGTCATGGTCGTCTTGCTTCAGATCTTCCTGTCGAAGACGTTCATCGGCCGCGCGATCCTGGCCGTGTCGCAGGACGATCTGGCGCTCAGGCTGATGTCGATCCGGCCGCAGCGCATCAAGAACATCGCCTTCGCGATTTCGATCGCCACCGCCTCGCTCGCCGGCGCGTGCCTCATCATCATCCAGCCGGTCGAGCCGTCGGTCGGCCGCGACTATATCGGCCGCGTCTTCGCCATCGTCGTGCTTGGCGGCATGGGGAGCTTTCCGGGCATGCTGACGGCGGCGATGCTGATCGGCGTCATGGAGAGCCTGACGGCGACGTTCTACGGCCCGTCGTGGTCGCCGGCGGTCGCCTTCGGCTTCCTGCTGCTGACGCTGGCCGTTCGACCCGCCGGCCTGATGGGGCGGTAGCCGTGCCGTATGTGCCGACGCGCTATTTTTGCCTCATCGCCGCGGTGGTGACGATCGCCTTGGCCTTCGCCTCGCGTCTCGCAACCAACGATTATTTCTTCTTCGCCGGCTATGTCGTGCTGCAATACGTCGTCATGTCGACGGCGTGGAACATCCTTGGCGGCTATACCGGCTATGTCAATTTCGGCACCGCCGGCTTCTTCGCCATCGGCGCCTATACCGCGGTGGTGCTGCACAAATTGTTCGCGCCGCCTTTGGTGGTCGACATTGCCGCCGGCGGCGTCATGGCCGGCCTGATCGGCCTCGGCATGGGTTATCTGACGTTGCGGCTCAGGGGCGTGTTCTTCGCCATCGCCACGCTGGCGTTGGCGATCGTGTTGCAGACGCTCGTCACCAACTGGGATTTCGTCGGCGGCTCGCGCGGCGTTTACATCATCCGGCCGGACACCGGACCGTTCGGCCATCCCTATATCCAGTATCTGTTCCTGACGATGCTGGTCCTGTCGGCCATCTCAATCTGCATCGCGCGCGCCATCGAGCATTCGAAGCTCGGCTACGGCCTCGCCACCATCCGCGACGACGAGCTGGCCGCCGAGGCGGCCGGCGTGCCGACGTTGCGGCTCAAGCTCATCGCCACCGTGCTGTCTGGCGCGCTCATGGGCATGGCCGGCGCTCCATTGCCCTATTACGTGACTTATCTCGATCCCACGTCGGGCTTCAACCTGGGGTTCGCCGTCAATAGCATCGCCATGCCGCTGATCGGCGGCACGTCGAGCTGGCTCGGACCGGTGGTCGGCGCCCTTCTGCTGGCGACGATCCAGCAGATTGCCACCGTCACGATCTCGTCGGCGCTCAACCTGCTGATCGTCGGCGTCATCATGGTGGGGTTCGTCGTGCTGGCGCCCAACGGCATCATCGGCCTGTTCGAGCGCAGCGGGCGCACTCGCCGCCGGCCGACGAAAAAGGAGGCGGCGTGAGCGCGCTGCTTCAGGTCGACAAGCTCGGCAAGCGGTTCGGCGGCTTCGTCGCGCTCGAAGGGATCGACCTCGCGGTGGGCGCCGGCGAGCGCGTTGGGCTGATCGGCCCTAACGGCTCGGGCAAGAGCACGCTGGTCAACTGCATCGCCGGCGCCCTGCGCAACGAGAGCGGTACCGTGCATTTCGACGGCAAGCAGCTCGACCGGTTGCCGGCGCACCGGCGCACCCGGCTGGGCCTGGCGCGCAGCTTCCAGCTGCCGAAGCCGTTTCACAGCATGACCGTGGCCGAGAACCTGCATGTGCCGGCGCTCTATACCGTCAACGCGCGGCACGGCGGCCATCTGTCGAACGCCCAGATCGATGCGCGCGTCGAAGAGGTGCTGACCCAGGTCGGGCTGCACGAGAAAGCCAACCGCCGGCCGCGCGACTTGACCCAGATCGAGATGCGCAAGCTCGAGCTCGCGCGCGCCATGACCGCCGATCCCAAGCTGCTGATCGCCGACGAGGCGATGGCCGGCCTGTCGCATTCCGAGGTCGACGACATCCTGGCGCTGCTGCTGCGGCTCAACGCGCACGGCGTGACCGTGATCATGATCGAGCACATCATGCGCGCGGTGACCAGCTTCTCGCAGCGCCTCGTCGTGCTGGTCGCCGGCCGCAAAATCGCCGACGGCGCGCCCGAAGAGGTCGTGCGCAACCCCGAAGTCGTGAAGGCCTACATTGGCGAGTAGCCTTTCCATCCGCGGCCTCAACGCCGCCTACGGCCAAGTCCGCGTCCTCGAGGACGTGACCATGGAGGTGCGCGCCGGCGAGACCGCGGCGCTGCTCGGCACCAACGGCAACGGCAAGTCGACCCTGATGAAATGCATCATGGGGATGCTGCGGCCGCAATCGGGCGAGATCGTCGCGACCATCGAAGGCGAAACCCACGAACTGACCCGCCTCAGCACCGAGCAGATCGTCGATCGCGGTGTCGCGCTGGTGCCGGAAGGCCGCCGTCTTTTTCCCAAGTTGACGGTCGAGGAGAACCTGTTCCTCGGCGGCTTCCGCCGCACGGCGCGCGCCGCGCTGCGCCGCAATCTCGACTATTGCTACGAGATTTTCCCGCGCCTCAAGGAGCGCCGCAGCCAGCTTGCCGGCTCGATGAGCGGCGGCGAGCAGCAGATGCTGGCGCTTGCCCGCGCGCTGATGAGCGCTCCCAAAATCCTGCTGATCGACGAGCCGTCGGTCGGTCTGGCGCCGGTGCTGGTCAAGCACACCATCGACAAGATCCGCGAGATGAAAGAGCAGCAACAGCTCACCGTGCTGATGGCCGAGCAGAATTTCACCCAGGCGATCCGTATCGCCGATTGCGGTTACGTCATCGTGCACGGCAAGATCGCTTTCGACGGCAAATCGGCGGAAGAGCTCAATAACAACGAGCTCATCCGCAAGTTCTATTTGGGGCTTTAGCATGATCGACAGCAGCCGGACCGTCGGCATCATCGGATTGGGCATCATGGGCGGCGCGATTGCCGCCAACTTGGTGAAGCGCGGCTTTGCGGTGCGCGGCTACGACGTAGCACCCGCGGCGCTGGAGCGGCTGCGTGCCAACGGCGGCACGCCTGTGACCATGCCGGCGGAAGCGACGCGCGGCATCGCCGTCGTGCTGACCTCGCTGCCGTCGGTGAAGGCGCTCGAGGCGACGGTGAAGGCGCTGGTCAAGGACGCGCCCGCCAGTCTCGTCGTTGCCGAGCTCTCGACCTTCGGCCTCGCCGACAAGGAAAAGGCGCGCAAGGCGCTGGCCACGGCCGGCGTGACGCTGCTCGATTGTCCGCTGTCCGGCACCGGCTCGCAGGCGGAAAAGGGCGATCTCGTGGTGTTCGCCAGCGGCGACCGCGCCGCCTATGAGCGCGTCGCGCACGTCTTTCCGGGCTTCAGCCGTGCGCAGTCCTATCTCGGCTCCTTCGGCAACGGCAGCAAGATGAAGTTCGTCGCCAACCTGCTGGTGGCGATCCACAACGTCGCCAGCGCCGAGGCGATGGTGCTCGGCATGAAATCGGGCCTCGATCCCGACGACATCGTGCGGGTGATTTCGTCGGGCGCCGGCAATTCGCGCGTCTTCGAGCTGCGCGCGCCGCTGATGGCGAAGAACAGCTACAAACCGGCGACGATGAAGAACGACGTCTGGACCAAGGACCTCAAGGTCATCGGCGCCTTCGCCAAGTCGCTCAAGGTCGATACCCCGCTCTTCAACAAGATCGCCGCGCTCAACAAGGCGGTGATCGAGCTCGGCTATGGCGACAGCGACACCGCCGCCGTGTGTGCGCTCTTGGAAAAGCGCGCGAAGCTGAAGCGCCGCTAAATCAATCCGATTCGCCCTGAACAGTGCCCGGCAATTTCAGTTGTGGTAGAATTTATTGGTCAATGGAAAGAGCGAAAACATGAAGACCGGTGAGCGATTCGTCGTTAGCTACTCGTCTTGCGGAAAAGCCATGACTGCTCAATTCGCCGACGTGCAGCATGCATTGAAATTCGGGTTCGCTGCTGAGGATCATGGTCACTCTGTGAAGGTAACTGACACACTGGATAGGCAAGATTTTTACGATTCGGCTCTGTGAACCCTATCCAGTGGATAGTCGTCGGCGTTATTGCCGCAACAGCAGTCATTGCAGTTATTTTCGCGCTTGGCCGGCGGCCTTCTTGGCAAAAGGCCGTAATTGGCGGTGGCGCACGAAACGCGGTTG
>JBOHLR010000144.1:0-5466 GCA_050729555.1 Allostellaceae bacterium | reverse complement strand
AAACGCCTTTGATCGAAGTCCCCAGCTTCGCGTACCAGCCCGGCTTGGACTTGAGCCGCTGGGCGATGGCCGCGAACAGCACTTCTTCCTCTTCGCTGGTCGGCTTGGCCAGCACCTTGGCGTCGTTCTCGGCCTGGATGCCGAGATGGACCAGCAGCGTCGCGTCGCCGCCATCGTCGAGGATCATGTTCGGCGTGCCGCCGTCGCCCCATTCGAAGACGCGGTGGGTGTATTCCCAATATTCCTTGAGCGATTCGCCCTTGTAGGCGAAGACCGGCGTGCCGCCGGCCGCGACCGCGGCCGCCGCGTGGTCCTGGGTCGAATAGATGTTGCATGACGCCCAGCGCACGTCGGCGCCCAACGCCTTCAACGTCTCGATCAGCACCGCCGTCTGGATGGTCATGTGCAGCGAGCCGGCGATGCGCGCGCCCTTCAAGGGCTTCTGCTTGCCATAGGCCTCGCGTGTCGCCATCAGGCCGGGCATTTCGGTCTCGGCGATGGCGAGCTCGCGGCGGCCGAAATCGGCCAGCCCGATATCCTTGATCTTGTAATCGGCGGTCATCGTGAAATCGGTCCTTGGATAAGACTAGAAGGCGCGGCGCAACTGATCGGCGAGGTCGGTCTTCTCCCACGAGAAGCCGCCGTCGGCTTCGGGCGGCCGGCCGAAATGGCCGTAGGCCGCGGTGCGCGCGTAGATCGGCCGATTGAGCTGGAGGTGCGTGCGGATGCCGCGCGGGCTCAGATTGACCATCTCCTGGAGCACCTTCGACAGCTTGGCCTCGTCGACTTTGCCGGTGCCGGCGGTGTCGATATAGACCGACAGCGGCTTGGCGACGCCGATCGCATAGGAAAGCTGAATCGTGCAGCGCTCGGCGAGGCCGGCGGCCACCACGTTCTTGGCGAGATAGCGCGCGGCATAAGCGGCCGAGCGGTCAACCTTCGACGGATCCTTGCCCGAGAACGCGCCGCCGCCATGCGGTGCGGCGCCGCCATAGGTGTCGACGATGATCTTGCGGCCGGTGACGCCGGTGTCGCCGTCGGGACCGCCGATGACGAAACGGCCGGTCGGATTGACGTAGAAATGCTCCTCGTCGCACATCCAGCCGTCCGGCAGCACGTCGAGCACGTGCGGGCGCACGATCTCGCGCACGCCGTCCTGATCGACTTTCTCGCTGTGCTGGGTCGAGACCACGACCGACCTGGCGCGCACCGGCTTGCCGTCGCGGTATTCGAGCGTGACCTGGCTCTTGGCATCGGGGCCGAGCTCGGGCGTGGCGCCGGAATGGCGCGCTTCGGCGAGCGACTTGAGAATGGCATGCGCGTAATAGAGCGGCGCCGGCATCAGCTCCGGCGTCTCGCGGCAGGCATAGCCGAACATAATGCCCTGGTCGCCGGCGCCTTCGTCCTTGTTGCCGACGGCGTCGACGCCGACGGCGATGTCGGCCGACTGGGCGTGCACGATGCACTCGACCTTGGCCTTCTTCCAGTGAAAGCCGTCCTGCTCGTAACCGATGTCCTTGATGGCAGCGCGCGCGAGCTCGACCAGCTTGTCGTGGTTCACCGAAGACGGGCCGCGCGTTTCGCCGGCCATGACGACGCGATTGGTGGTGCACAGCGTCTCGCAGGCGACGCGCGACATCGGATCGGCGGCAAGATAGGCGTCGACCACGACATCGGAGATGCGATCGGCGACCTTGTCCGGATGGCCTTCGGAAACCGATTCACTGGTGAAGACGTAATCGCGCAGGCTCACCGTCGTGCTCCCTTTGTCATTCCTTGGCCCGCCACGACGGGCGGCGGGATAATGGGTGAGCCGCCGCTCGACCGCAACCATGAACGCGCGGTCAATTTTGGGGCACGCCAGGACGATGTGGGCGGCGGTCGGATGCCGCGCCGATCGGGGCCTGCGTCAGGCGGTCGCGCCCGCGCCGGCTTTGCGCGCCTGCGCCGCGCGGATGCGGTGTTTCAACCGCCGTGCGTCGATGGGCAATTTCCCATCCGGCATCGAGCCGAGATAGGCATCGAGCCCGCCGTTTTTTTCGATGGTGCGGATGGCGTGCGGCGTCAGTCGCAGCCGCACCGCATGGCCGAGCGCGTCGGACAAGAGCGACATCGTTTGCAGGTTCGGCATAAAGCGCCGCTTGGTCTTGTTGTTGGCGTGGCTCACATTGTGGCCGACGAGCACGCCCTTGCCGGTGATGCTGCAGCGTCGCGCCATGATCGCTCGATCCTTGAAAAGATTAAGGCCGGGGCGAGCCCCGGCGGTTGGCGGGTTTTTAAGCGAAGCCGCCGGGTCCGTCAAGCCGCGTTCCTAGGACGGAACGCCGCGGAAAGCCGCCAAAACGCGGTTTGCGGCGGCCGACGGCGTCAGCCGGGCGACGGCGACCTCCGCCTCAGAGCGCCGGCAATAGCTTGGTCACCGCCGGATCGATTGCCCGCTCGTCCATCGGCGCTTCTTAGCGTGTCGTTGCCGTCATGGCGAGGCGCGTCCTTCGTCTCGCGGACCTCATCCTGAGGAGCGAAGCGTCTCGAAGGAGAGGTCCGCGGCTCAGGATGAGGGCGCCTCGCAATGACGACCGAAAAAAGCGGCGCGCCTATTTCTTCTTCGGCTGCCACAGGCCAAGGGTGGCGCCGGTCGGATCGACGATGATCGACAGGAAGCCCGCGTCCGCGACCTCCATGACGTCGCGCACGATCTTGGCGCCGAGCGACTTGGCCTTGGCCGTCGCGGCGCGGATGTCGGCGACCAGGACATAGGCCATCCACGCCGACGGCGCGCCGGGAGCCATCTGCTTCATCATGCCGCCGCCGGTGCCGTCGCCGACCTTGATCATCGTGTAGGTCATGTCGCCCATGTCCTCGTCGGTCAATTGTCAATCGAACAACGATTTATAAAAGGCCTTCGCCTTGGCCACATCCGTGGTGGCGAGCTCGACGTGAACGAAGGGATTACCCATGACCGCTCTCCTCGCTGAAGGGATTGGAACCGAACACTGAGCGAAAATTCCGCGACGCGTGTGTCACAATCGTGTGACTGCGGGCCGCCGGTGCTTCTTAAACTGTTGCTTTCGTCATTGCGAGGAGCGTTGCGACGAAGCAATCCAGTCGATGAGATAGTCTGGATTGCTTCGCTCTGCTCGCAATGACGGAATAGAGCTGCCTACTCCGCGACCGCGGCGACGGCGGCGAGCGCGGCGGCGCGTTCGTCGGCCTCGAGCTGGCGGCGCCACATCGCCGCGTAGAGACCGTCTTTCGCCAGCAGCGCCGCATGCGTGCCGCGCTCGGCGACGCGGCCGTGCTCCAGCACCAGGATTTCGTCGGCATGCACGACGGTCGACAGGCGATGCGCGATCATCAGCGTCGTGCGGTTGGCCGCGACTTCTTCGAGGCTGGTCTGGATTTCGCGCTCGGTTTTGGTGTCGAGCGCCGAGGTCGCCTCGTCGAACACCAGGATACGCGGCCCCTTGAGCATGACGCGGGCGATGGCGACGCGTTGCTTTTCGCCGCCCGACAATTTCAAGCCGCGCTCGCCCACTTGCGTCCGGTAGCCATCGGGCAGCGCGGCGACGAAATCGTGGATACGGGCGACGCGCGCCGCGGTGTCGATCTCGACCTGGGTCGCGCCCGGCTTGCCGTAGCCGATGTTGTAAGCAACTGAATCGTTGAACAGCACCGTGTCCTGCGGCACGACGCCGATGGCGCGGCGCAGGCTCGTCTGCGTCACATCGCGGATGTCCTGGCCGTCGATGCGGATCGCGCCCTGGTTGGCGTCGTAGAAGCGGAACAGCAGCCGCGCCACCGTCGACTTGCCGGCGCCTGACGAGCCGACGATGGCGAGCGTATGGCCCGGCGGCACGCGGAACGAGACGTCTTCCAGGATCGGCCGGCGCGGATCGTAGGCGAACGAGACATGATCGAAGACGATCTCGCCGCGCGCCACCGCAAGCGCCGGCGCGTTCGGCTTGTCGATCACCTCCGCCTTGACGCCGAGCAAACGGATCATCGATTCGAGATCGGTCAGCGACTGCTTGATGTTGCGATAGACCATGCCGAGGACGTTGAGCGGCATGTAAAGCTGCAACAGGTAGGAATTGACCAGGACGAACGAGCCGATGGTCATGCGGCCGGCCGCGACGCCGCGCGCCGCCAGTCCCATCACCACGACCAGGCCGATGGCGATGATCGCGCCCTGGCCAATGTTGAGCGCCGACAGCGTGACCTGGCTTTTGACCGCGGCCTGCTCGTAGCCGGCAAGCGCGCTGTCGAAGCGGCGCGCCTCGTGCTCTTCGTTGGCGAAATACTTGACCGTCTCGAAATTCAAGAGGCTGTCGATCGCCTTGGTGTTGGCCTCGGTGTCGCGCTGGTTCATTTCGCGGCGATACTTGATGCGCCAATCGGTGACCGAGAAGGTAAAGACGACGTAGGCGGCGATGGTGGCGAGTGTCGCCAGCGCCAGGCTCGCCGCGAAAAAGCGCCACAGGATCGCGCACACCAGCGCGATCTCGAACACCGTCGGCAGCAGGCTGAACAACAGATAGGAGAGCAGGAATTCCATGCCGCGCACGCCGCGCTCGACCGCGCGCGACAGGCCGCCGGTCTGGCGCTCGAGATGGAAACGCAGGCTCAGCCCGTGCAAATGGCGGAAGGTGTTGAGCGCAATGGTGCGGATGGCCCGCTGCTCGACCTTGGCGAAGACCGAATCGCGTAGCTCGTTGAACAGTTGCGCGCCGACGCGCGCCGCGCCATAGGCGACGATCAGCATGGTCGGCACGACGATGAGCGTGCCGACCGACGGCGCCAGCTTGTCGACCGCCGCCTTGTAGAGCACGGGCACGCCGACATTGATCGCCTTGGCGGCCGCCAGGCATGCGATGGCGAGTACGACGCGGACGCGCAGCCCGGTGGAATTCTTCGGCCAGAGATAGGGCAGGACGCCCGACAGCGCCTTGAGCTCGCGGCGGAAACCGACTTCCGACGGCTGGCTGGTCAGCGCGCTCGGCGGCCGTTCGCGCGTCACGGCCGTTGCCGCCGGAGCAGCCGCGCTGCGAACACGGCGACGCCGACCATCAGCAGCGCGCCGAGATAATAAGGCGCGTTGCGGCCAAGCCCGCCATAGATCGCGCCGGCAACGACGGGGCCGACGATACGCGCGAGGCTTTGCGCCGATTGCGACAGGCCGAGCACGCCGCCGCGTTCGCCCTCGCCCGCCTGTTGCGAGAACAAGCTGGCGATCGACGGGCTGAACAGCCCCATGCCGATCGCGAGCAAGCCGCTGGCGACCAGCACCAGCCACAGCGCGTGTGCGAAGGTCAGTGCGAACAAGCCGACGGCGATGATCGCGGAGCCGGCGATCACCAGATTGATCTCGCCCACCGCCTTGGCGAGCTTGCCGATGGCGCCGCCCTGTAGCGCCGACAGCAGGATGCCGACGTAGAAAAAGATCATGCCGACCTGGAACGGGCCCCA
>JBOHLR010000143.1:0-5500 GCA_050729555.1 Allostellaceae bacterium | reverse complement strand
GCGCGACGCCGAGCATCACGGCAAGCTGGTTGCGCATCGCCGGCAGCCCCTGATGCGCGCACCAGATCTCGTAACAGCTCGCCGCCGCGTCATGCGCCGCGAGCACACTGCGCACTTCCATCGGGTTGGGTGCGACGCGCGGACTTTCGACGGTCAGCCGAACGACGCGTGTCGCCGCGGCCAGTGCGGCCTCGGTCTTGGTTGCATCGCCATACTCGAATTTGAAGCAAACATTGCCGGGAATGTTGTCGTGGATCTGCGGCGCCACGGATGCGAGCGCGGCGTCGAAGCGGATCACCGGCGCCAGGTCTTCGTAATCGATTTCGATCAGCTCGGCGGCGTCGATCGCGGCCGCGTGGCTGCTGGCGATCACCAGCGCGACTTCCTCGCCGACGAAGCGTACGCGGTCGCGCGCCAGCAGCGGCCGCACGGGCGCCACCACCTTGGCGCCGTTACGGCCATCGGGCGGCGGAAACGGCGGCACCGCTTTCAAGCCGGCATCAGCGACGTCCTGCACGACGAATACGGCGACGACACCCGGCGCGCGTTCGGCGGCGCGCTTGTCGATGGCGCGGATGCGCGCGTGCGCGCGATCGGCGCGGCGGAAGGCGGCGTGCAGTTGGTTGGCAAGATTGTGATCGGCGGTGTAGCGGCCGCTGCCGGTGAGCAGCCGAAAATCCTCGCGCCGTCCAAGAAATTGCCCGCTCATATCCATCGCCCCGATGGTCCGGCGGCTTTTATCGCGCCGTATCGATCAGGGCAACGGCGCCGACGGCGCCGCTTCGAAGCGCACCGGCCCGGTCGGCGGCCGGAGGCGATAAACGTGTAGCAGTAGCCATGCCTGCACCAGCACCGCCGGCAGCGCCAGAATGATAGTGGCCTGCGGCGACATGCCGACGCCGCAGAGCAATGCGGCTGCCAGGCTGACACCGACGCCGCCGGCGTCCCAGCCGCCCTCGGCGGCGAATTGGAAACGAAACGGGCAGGGCGACGCCTTCGACGCGTTATAGAACGCCGTCATCAACACCGGCACGTACATGCCGCCGAGCGCCGTGGTGACCAGCGCGACGACGATCAAAGCGGTCGGCGATAAGGTACAGAAGGTGCGCAACAGCACGCCGGTGCTCAACATCGCGGCATTGAAGGCGATGACGCGGCGCGCGTGGCCGAGATCGATGAAGCGGCCGAGCACGACACAGCCGAGCGCGCCGGCCAATGCCGCCAACGCCAGCACGCCGCCGAACTGGTCGAAGCGCGATTGCAAGGCGCGGAACATGGTGATGTCCCAGGCCAGCGAGGCACCGGAGATCATCCAGCCGTCGGTGACGAACAGGCGCACACCACTCCATGCCGCGGCATAGGCGCCGCGCGGCGATTGGCACGCCAACGGCGGTTCGCGAACAGCGAACAACGGAACGGCGGCGAGTGTCTGGATGGCGGAGGCGGTGCCGAACGCAACCCATGGCCCGAACCGCGTCAGCATGACGCCGCCGACGGCCGGGCCGAGCACCGCGGCGACGCCCATCAGCACCTGGCGCACGCCGACCTGGCTGCCGCGATATTTGCGGTCGCCGAGCGTGGCAAAGAAGGTGTGGTAGGACGGCCAATAAAACACGCCGGCGAGCGCGCCGACGACGCAAAACAATACCAGCGTCGCATCGACGCCGCGCACGAAGCCAACGGCTGGGTATTGCAGCGCCGTGAGCAGCGTGCCGATCACCAGCGTGAGCCGCAGACCGATATACGGTGCAGCGAACAGCACCAGCGGCCGCAGCACGAAACGCATGGCCAGCACGGCGGCGGTCGCGAGGAACAGGACCGACGGCGCGAGTCCGGCGCGCAGCAGGTAGACGCCGAAGAACGTGCCCGACATGCACCACGCGAGTTGCTGAAGCGCGGTGTGAACGGCGAGACGATTGACGGTGCGGTTGGCGAAGAACATCGATCGGCCGAGCGTATAACACAGCCGCGCGGCGAGGGCGCGCCGATCGTCGGCGGTCATCGTCGTGAATCAAAAACGCCATCATTCCGCAACGGATCTGCGCCACAGTCGCGCCCGTGCTCGATTCACAGCTTTTTGGCGCGCCGGCTCAAGATCAGGACGAATCCTCCCGCGCGCTTTCTGCCGTCGGCCTCGCGGCGGCGGATTCGGCGCGCGCCGGCAAGCGCATCCTAGTGCTCTACACCGACAGCGGTTACGGCCACGTCGCCACGGCGCGCGTGCTGCGCGATTATCTCGGTGCCGAGCGGCCGTGGCGAATCGAAATCGTCGACGGTCTATCGCGAAATTTTCACCGGACTCGACCCGTTCCGCGCGCTCACCGGCATGTCCGGCCCGGACATCTACAATGAATACGCGCTGCGCCGCGGCCACACGCGTGTGCTGTGGCCGGTGATCGCGGCGAGCTCGTCGGTCGCCATTCGACTTGGCTCGCCGTTCGTGGTGCGGCAGATCTCGGCCTTCCTGCGCGCACAGTGGCCCGACATGGTCATTTCGGTGATGCCGCTGATCAATGCGGCGGTCGCCGCCAGCTTGCGGCAGCTCGGCGATGCGGTTCCGTTTATCACCATCGTCACTGATTTCTGCGAGCCGATGCACGCCGCCTGGATCCAAAGCGCGGACCAATATGTCGTCTGTGGTACGGAGAAATGCCGCGAACAGGCGCGCCGCTTCGGCCTGCCGCCCGAGCAGATCGTCGCCGCCAAGGGACTGGTGCTGTCGCCCAAATTTCACGCGATGGCGCAGACCAAAACGCCGGCGAGCGCCGCCGTTGCACGCGCGGCGCTGGGCCTGGTGCCCGACCGCCTCACCGGCCTGATGATGTTCGGCCGCCGCCGCGCCGTCCGCATGTTCGATTTCGCCGCCGCGATCGAGACGAGCGATCTGCCGGTGCAGATGATCTACGTGTGCGGCACCAACCGCGAAATCGCCGACGATATCGCGACGCTGCCGGCGCGGCGGCCGCGGCACGTCATCGGCTTTTCCGACGCCATCGAGCGCTACATGGCGGCGAGCGATTTCTTCGTCGGCAAGCCGGGGCCGGGCGCGATCTCGGAGGCGATGGTCGTGGGCCTGCCGATGATCCTCGAGGTCGGGGCGCGGCTCTTGGCCCAGGAGCGCTACAACGCCAACTGGGCGCAAGCGATCGGCGCGGCGCTGTCGTTCCGCAATGTCGAAGGCTTGTGCGCGGCGATCGCGGCGCTGAACGACCCGGCGCGGCTCGCGGCGATGCGTCGTGCGCTTGCGCAACAGCCGAACAGCGCGATTTTCGATCTGCCCGCGCTGCGCGACGGGATTTTCAGCGCGCGCCGCGCGACCGCGAGCGCCTGACGGTCGGGGCAGGGGATTTCGGAAGCTGCGCGTCGATCATTGCGGCGGCGGCGTCGACCACCGCTCGCGCCGGGCCGCGATGGCCGAAGGTCAGCACGCTGGCATAGGCGCCTTCGAACAGGAGCGTGAGCTGATCGGCGAGCCGCGCCGGCGAGCGCGCGCCGGCTGCCTTGGCGAGGGCACGAAAACGCCGCCGCATTTCCCGTTTATTCGCTTCCGCGACGTGACGGGCCGGATGATCGGGCGCCGGAAATTCGCACGCCGCGTTGGTGAACGGACAGCCGCGCCAGCCGGCGCGCAACGCACGTTTGCGCAGCGATGCGGTGAGCGCGAGGAGCTGCCGCCGCGGATTGCCGGAATGACGCGCGACGACGCGATCCCACCAGCCCCAATAAAGGCCGGAGCGCCGCGCGAGGTACGCCGCGATCAGCTCGTCCTTCGACGGGAAGCTGCGATAAAGGCTCATTTTTGCGACGCCGGCGGCGGCGATCACCTCGTCGATGCCGACGGTGTGGATGCCGCGCCGGTAGAAGAGGTCGTTCGCCGTGTTCAATAGACGGTCGCGCGGCGAAACCGCGGCGCCGGGAGCCGGCAACAGGATTTGGTCTGCCTGGGTTGCACGCATTGCAACTTGACCTAATACAGACCTGTCTGTACCGAGTCAAGGGAAGAGACAAGTCTGTCTTAAACAGCGACTCTGGCGCAGGGGATCACGCCGACCATGTCGAAGGCACTCACGCGAATCGTCCGCGGACGTTTCCATTACGGCTGGATCGTCGTCGGTGTGATCTTTGTCGCATTGCTGGCGGCGGCCGGTGTGCGTGCGACACCGGGCGTTCTCATCGTGCCGTTGCAGGACGCGTTCGGCTGGAGCCGCGCGACGATCTCGCTGGCGATTGCGATCAACCTATTGCTCTACGGCCTGATGGGGCCGTTCGCCGCGGCGTTGGTGCAGAGCATCGGCGTGCGTCGCACGATCTTGGGTGGCCTGGCGCTGCTGGCCGTCAGCGTCGCGGCGAGCACCCTCATGACCGCATCGTGGCAGCTCATTCTCACCTGGGGCGTCTTGGTCGGGCTTGGCTCCGGCATGATCGCGCTGGTGCTGGCTGCGGCGGTGGCCAACCGTTGGTTCACGACGCACCGCGGCTTGGTGATGGGTATCTTTTCGGCCTCGAGCGCCACCGGCCAGCTCGTCTTCCTGCCGATGTTGGGCTGGGTCGTCGATCACGGTGGCTGGCGTGCCGTCGCGTGGATCGTGGCGGCCGCGGCGGCGGCGATCGTGCCGCTGATCTGGCTGCTGCTGCCGGAGCAGCCGCATGACGTTGGCGCCATATCCTACGGCGCGAAGGCCGATCAGCCGGTGGTTGCGCCGCCCGTGTCCAATCCGATTAGCGTCGCGTTCGGCGCGCTTGGCGTCGGCGCTCAGTCGCGCGACTTCTGGCTGCTGTTCGCCAGCTTCTTCGTCTGCGGCGCCAGCACCAACGGCCTGATCGGCACGCATCTGATCTCTTATTGTCTCGATCAGGGCATTCCCGAAGTGCACGCCGCGAGCCTGCTGGCGCTGATGGGCATGTTCGATCTCGCCGGCACGACGCTGTCCGGTTGGCTCACCGACCGCTACGACAACCGCGTGTTGTTGTTCTGGTATTACGGGCTGCGCGGCCTGTCGCTCCTCTACCTGCCGTTCTCGGGCTTCAACGCCGTGACGCTGTCGATCTTCGCGATGTTCTATGGCCTCGACTGGCTCGCGACCGTGCCGCCGACCGTACGCTTGGCCACCGACGCGTTCGGCAAACAAACGGCGCCGGTAATCTTCGGCTGGGTGTTCGTCGGCCATCAGCTCGGCGCCGCCAGCATCGCGCTGGTCGCCGGTGCGATGCGCGCCACTTTGGGCAGCTACGGTCCGCCGGTGATGATTTCAGGCATGCTTTGCATCGCCGCCGCGATCGCCGTGCTGTGGATCGGTCGCGGCACGCGCGCGGCGCGAGGTCCGGAATCGGTCGCGCTCGGCGCTTAGGTGGCGCACCAACGTCTCGCGCACAAGACTCGTCCGACGCACAAGAATTGGTGACGGTTTCATCGAACCGTCATGCGCACGCAACAATCCGGCAGCTTTCGGCGCGTAGAGAGGCAGGGTTGCGAACCATTACCGAGGATTCATGCTCGACA
>JBOHLR010000142.1:0-5536 GCA_050729555.1 Allostellaceae bacterium | reverse complement strand
ACGTCGGCGCTCGATCTCATCGTCGCCGGCACCCAGGAAGGCGTGCTGATGGTCGAATCCGAGGCCAAGGAGCTGTCCGAGGACATCATGCTCGGCGCGGTGATGTTCGGCCATAAGGGTTTCCAGCCGGTGATCGATGCGATCATCGAGCTCGCCGAATCTGCGGCCAAAGAGCCATGGCCGCTGCCTGACATGGACACGCAGAAGAAAACGATCGAAGCCAAGCTGTCGCCGGCGGTCTCCGGCGACATCGCCGCTGCCTATGCCGAGCGGCAGAAGCAGACGCGTTCGAAGATGCTCGACGCCGTGCACGCCAAGCTCGCCGATCTCTTCCCTGACGAGGCCGAACGCCCGGTCGCCGGCAAAGTCTTGAAGTCGCTCGAAGCCGACATCGTGCGCACCGCCATTCTCAAGGGCCAGCCGCGCATCGACGGCCGCGACACGCGCTCGATTCGGCCGATTTCGGTCGAGGTCGGCGTGCTGCCGCGCGCGCACGGCTCGGCGCTGTTCACCCGCGGCGAAACGCAGTCGCTGGCGGTGACCACGCTCGGCACCGGCGAGGACGAGCAGATCATCGACGCGCTCGAAGGCGAGTTCCGTCAGAACTTCATGCTGCACTATAATTTCCCGCCCTATTCGACGGGCGAAGCCAAGCGCATGGGCTCGCCGGGCCGCCGCGAGATCGGCCACGGCAAGCTCGCCTGGCGCGCCGTCCATCCGCTGCTGCCCACGGCTGAAAGCTTTCCCTACACCATCCGCGTGGTGTCGGAGATCACCGAGTCGAACGGCTCGTCGTCGATGGCATCCGTTTGCGGCGCGTCGTTGTCGCTGATGGACGCAGGCGTCCCCCTGAAGCGGCCGGTCGCCGGCATCGCCATGGGCCTGATCAAGGAAGCGAGCGGCTACGCCGTGCTGTCGGACATCCTCGGCGACGAGGATCATCTGGGCGACATGGACTTCAAGGTCGCCGGCACCGAGCAGGGTGTCACCGCGCTGCAGATGGACATCAAGATCACCTCGATTACCGAGGAGATCATGCGGGTCGCGCTCGCACAGGCGCGCGACGGCCGCATGCACATACTGGGCGAGATGAGCCGGGCGCTTGAACATGCGCGCGAAGGCGTCAGTCAGAACGCGCCGCGCATCACCACGATCACCATTCCGAAGGACAAGATCCGCGAAGTCATCGGCTCCGGCGGCAAGGTGATCCGCGAAATCTGCGAGGTCACCGGCGCCAAGATCGACATCGAGGACGATGGCACGATCAAGGTCGCCGCGGTCGATGCCGATGCGTCCAAGGCGGCGGTCGCCTGGATCAAGGGCATCGTCGCCGAGCCCGAGGTCGGCGTGATCTACAGCGGCAAGGTGGTGAAGACGATGGATTTCGGCGCTTTCGTCAACTTCCTCGGCGCCAAGGACGGCCTCGTCCACATCAGCGAACTGGCGCCGCAACGCGTCGGCAAGACCACCGACGTGGTCAAGGTCGGCGACCAGGTCAAGGTCAAGGTCTTGGGCTTCGACGATCGCGGCAAGGTCAAACTGTCGATGAAACAGGTCGATCAGGCGACCGGCGAGGATATCGGCGGCAAGGCCGGTGATCGCCATCACGATGCCGCCAAGGCCGCGCCGGCGGAGTGATCGTCCAGGGTTGATCGCCGCGCCGTGCCGAACCAGATAGACGGACAGGCGGGCGTGGCAGAGAGGGTAACGGGGTGAAAGCGCTCAATGCGCTGCGGATGTCGGGCCGGGAGGTCTTGCCGCTGGTCGAAGGCGGCAAGGGCATCTCGATATCGAATGGCGAAAGCTCGGGCGCCTGGGCCCGTTCGGGCGGCGTCGGCACCTTCTCCGGCGTCAACGCCGATTCGAAGGACGCGAACGGCCGCACCATCCCCCAGATCTATCGCGGCAAGACGCGCCGCGAGCGCCACGAAGAGCTGGTGCGCTACGCCATCGCCGGCGGCATCCACCAAGCCCGCGTCGCCTACGAGCGGTCATCGGGCCAAGGCCGCCTGCACATGAACATTCTGTGGGAGATGGCCGCCGCCGAGCGCATCCTTCTTGGTGTCCTCGACGGCGCCAAGGGTCTCGTCAACGGCGTCACCTGCGGCGCCGGCATGCCCTATCGCATCGCCGAAATCTGCGCGCGCTATGGCGTCCATTACTATCCGATCGTCTCGTCGGCGCGGGCGTTCCGCGCGCTGTGGAAGCGCGCCTATCACAAGTTCCGCGATTGGCTGGGCGCGGTGGTCTACGAAGATCCGTGGCTCGCCGGCGGCCACAACGGCATCACCAATAGCGAAGATCCGGAGAACCCGGAAGCACCCTTCCCGCGCGTCTACCAGTTGCGCCAGATGATGCGCGAATTCGGCGTCGGCGACGTTCCGATCATCATGGCCGGCGGCGTCTGGTGCCTGCGCGAATGGGAGGATTGGATCGACAATCCCGATCTTGGCCCGATCGCCTTTCAGTTCGGAACCCGGCCGCTGCTCACCAAGGAAAGCCCGATCTCCGACGCCTGGAAGCACAAGCTGCTGACGCTCAAGGACGGCGACATCCGGCTCCAGCGTTTCAGCCCAACGGGGTTCTATTCGTCGGCCGTGCGCAACAACTTTCTCGCCGAGCTCGAAGCGCGTTCGGAGCGTCAGATCCCCTATTCGGTCGAGGCGGTCGGCGACCACCTGGCGACGCTCGAAATCGGCGCGCGCTCGCGCACCGTCTATGTCACGCCGCACGACCGCGAACGTGCCTTCACCTGGATCACTCAGGGCTTCACCGAGGCGTTGCGGACACCCGATTCGACTTTGATCTTCGTCACGCCGCCCAAGGCGTTCGAGATCCGCAACGACCAGATCAACTGCATGGGGTGTCTTTCGGCCTGTCTGTTCTCCAATTGGGCGCAGAACGAGGAAGGCACCACCGGCAAGAAGGCCGACCCGCGCAGCTTCTGCATCCAGAAGACACTCCAGAACATCGCCCACAGCGAGGACGTCGAATTTCAGCTGATGTTCTCCGGCCATAACGCTTATCGCTTCGCGGCCGACCCGTTCTATTCCAACGGCTTCATTCCGACCGTGCGCGAGTTGGTCGAACGCCTGCAAACCGGCGACTGAGCCGGCGACCGCACCCAATACCGTTCAAATTTTCGGCAAACGCTGGCGACTTGTTTCGGACATTACGGGTTTCTTAAGCCCGGCGGTGTCTTGATCGTATTGGATTGGCCCGGTCCCGGCGGGGAACGCGCACCATGCGAATCGAACAACGAGTTTGGCAAGCGAAGACGGGCTGGCGCGTCGCCGCCTCTGACGGCGCGCTCGCGCCGGCGCTGGTGTTGTTTTTCGCGGCGCCCGGCACGCTCGACGACGGCAAGCGTTTCGCCGAGCTCCGCACGCTCTATCCCGGCGCCGCCATCCTCGGCTGCACGACCGGCGGCGAGATCGCCGACGTCGACGTGCTTGACGACACCATCGTCGCCACCGCCATCGAATTCGCCCATACGCGTCTGGCCTTCGCCGAAGCGACGGTCGAAGGCGACGATAGCTCCGAAGCGGCCGGCCGCCGGCTGGCCGCCAGCTTGCTGCGCGCCGGCTTGCGCGGCGTCTTCGTTTTATCGGACGGCACGCACGTCAACGGCACCGACTTGGTCGCCGGCATCCAGAAGGTTCTCGGCCCGGACATCGCTATCACCGGCGGCCTCGCCGGCGACGGCGCGCGATTCGTCTCGACACGCGTCGGCTTGAACGCCAATCCGGCGCCCGGCCGCTTGGCGGCGATGGGCTTCTACGGCGACGAGATTTGCCTCGGATACGGCAGTTTCGGCGGTTGGGATACGGTCGGCCCCGAGCGGGTCATCACCTGTGCCCGCGGCACCGTGCTTTACGAACTCGACGACCAGCCGGCGCTCGCGCTTTACCGCAATTACCTCGGTCCCGAGGCCGACAACCTGCCGGCGAGCGCGCTGCTCTGCCCGTTGCGCATCCATCCGCCGGGCAAGCCCGAAGCGGCGCGGGTCCGCACCGTGATTGGCATCGATGACGCCGAGGGTGCGATGATGTACGCCGGTTCGGTGCCCGAAGGCTATGTCGCTCAGTTGATGTTCGGCCATTTCGAGAATTTGATCGCCGGCGCCGGCCGCGCGGCGGCGCGCGCCGCCATTCCGGACGCGCGGCTTGCGATCCTCGTCAGCTGCATCGGCCGCAAGTTGCTGCTGGGCCAGCAGATCGCCGACGAAGTCGAAGCGGTGCGCGTCGTTTTGGGCGCGGCCTGCCGGTTGACCGGCTTCTACTCCTACGGCGAAATCGCGCCGCTCGAAAATTCGCCGTTTTGCGATTTGCACAATCAGACCATGACGATCACCACGATCGCCGAGGCCTGATATGCATCGCCTGCTCGAACGCCAGCTTATCCGGGCGCGGGCCGACTCGCCCGACGGCGAGACCGATCTCGAAATGCTGCTGAGCTTGGTCGACGCCGCCTATGTCGAATTCGACCGCCAGCGTCGCGTCCTCGCCCACACGCACGAAATCATGCGCGAGGAGTACCTACGCATCAACGCCGGTTTGTCGCGCCTGCGCGATGCGATCACCCAAATGGGCGCCGGCTTCGCGATCTGGGACAGCGACGATCAACTGGTGCTGTGTAACGGGCTGTTGCGCGAGATTGTGCCCGAAAACGCCGAGCTGTTCCGGCCGGGCGTCACGTTTGCCGAATGCATCGTCAATGTCGGGTCGATTTGCGTCTTCGGCGGTGACGAACCGCCCCGTGAGTGGGTCGCCGAACGGCTTCTCCGCCACCGCAATCCGGGGGACCCGTTCGAGATCATTGTCGGCGGCGGGCGGCACATCCGAATCTGGGAGGCGAAGACCAGCGAAGACGGCATCGTCGGCGTCTATATCGACATCACGGAGAATCGACGCGCCGAGGCCGAGTTGCGCCGCGCCAAGGAGGCGGCCGAATCCGCCAACCGGAGCAAGTCGCTTTTCCTCGCCAATATGAGCCACGAGCTGCGCACGCCGCTCAACGCGATCATCGGCTTTTCCGATATCATCCAGGGCGAGATGATGGGGCCGCTTGGCGATCACCGGTATCTCGACTACTCGCGCGACATCCACAATGCCGGCAAGCATCTGCTCGGGATCATCAACGACATTCTCGACATGTCGAAAATCGAATCGGGCAAGTTCAAGCTCGACGCCGAGTGGACCGATCTCGGCGAGCTCGTCGAAGGCGTTCTGCACTTGGTCCGCGCGCCGGCCCGCGAGGCCGGCTTGACGCTGCATGCCGCCAGCGGCGGCTTGCCGTCGGTGTTCTGCGAGCGGCGCGTATTGCGCCAGGTATTGCTCAACCTGATCGGCAACGCGATCAAGTTCACGCCGTCCGGCGGCCGCATCGACATCAACGGTAAGATGACCGCCGAGGGCGGAATCATGGTGTCGGTGACCGATACTGGCGTCGGCATAGCGCCGCAGGATATTCCGTTGGCGCTGACGCCGTTCGGTCAGGTCGATCTGACCTTGTCGCGCGCATGGCGGTGTTGGTC
>JBOHLR010000141.1:0-5551 GCA_050729555.1 Allostellaceae bacterium | reverse complement strand
CGGGCGCCGACAATATCCGCAACATAACCGGCAGCCCGACCGCGGGCATCGACCCGACCGAATTGATCGACACAAGGCCGCTGGCACGCGCCCTGCACTTCACCATCCTCAACCATCGCGAGCTTTACGGCCTGCCGCGCAAGTTCAACATCGCCTTCGACGGCGGCGGCCAGGTCAGGGTGCTCGAGGATACCAACGACATCGGCTTTGCCGCCGTGCGCGTCGGCGATGGCGCCGCGGTGCCCGCCGGGCTCTATTTCCGGATGTATCTCGGGGGCATCACCGGCCACGGCGATTTCGCGCACGACACCGGCATCCTGCTCAAAAGCGAGGAGTGCGTCGCAGCGGCCGTCGCCGTCGTGCGCGTCTTCATCGCTCATGGTGATCGCACCGACCGCAAGCGGGCGCGGTTCAAATATCTCCTCGACGAATGGGGCCTGGAGCGATTCATGGCCGAGGTCGGCAAGGAACTGTCGTTCATGCCGCCAAAGGTGCCGGCGGAGCAGTGCCTGCCGCGCGGTCCGGTGCTGAAGCATGGCCATGTCGGTATCCACAAGCAGAAGCAGAAAGGCATGAATTATATCGGTGTCGGCCTGCCGGTCGGCCGGCTCAGCGCGACACAAACGCGTGGCCTGGCGGCGATCGCCACGCAATTCGGCAGCGGCACCGTCCGCTTGACGGTGTGGCAAAACCTGATCCTATCAGACATCAGCGACGCCAAGCTGCCAGGCGCGCGCAAGGCGATCGAAGAACTCGGCTTGAACGCCGAAGCCTCGCCGATCCGCGGCGCACTTGTCGCCTGTACCGGCAACACTGGCTGCAAGTTCGCCGCCACCGACACCAAGGCGCAGGCGCTTTATCTGGCGCAATATCTTGAGGCCCGCATCAAGCTCGACAAGCCGATCAATATCCACCTCACCGGCTGTCCGCATTCCTGCGCCCAGCATTATGTCGGCGACATTGGCCTGCTCGGCGTCAAGGTCGCGCAGGGCGACGAGATGATCGAGGGCTATACCATCGTCGTCGGCGGCGGCGGCGGCGGCGAGCGGCGAATTGCCCGCGAAATCGCCCGCGACGTGCCTTTTGCCGACGTTGCCGACCGGCTCGAAGCCTTGCTCCGCTGTTACCTGGCGGAACGCCGCGGCGCCGAATCCTTCCACAAATTCGCGGGTCGCCATTCGGTCGAAGCCTTGCAGGCCATGCTCGCGGCGGAGCCGGTGGCATGAACGCCATCGCGCCGCTGGTTCCCGAAAATGCGCCGTTCAGCGGCGCCGAACGGGCGTTCATCAACGGCTGGATCGCCGCCTACTACGCCACCGATGTCGCGACGCCGGTGGCAGCGACGGCCGCGGCCGAAACGCTTCCCTGGCACGACGCCTCGCTGTCGCTCGACCGGCGGATGGAACTTGCCGCCGGCCGCCCAGTGCCCGACCAATTGATGGCGGCGATGGCGCAGCAGGATTGCGGCCAGTGTGGCTACCTCTGCCACACCTATGCCGCGGCGATTGCCGACGGGACGGAAAAGGCGCTGACGCGCTGCGTCCCCGGGGGCAAGGAAACCGCCCGCAAGCTGAAAGAATTGCTCGAGACCGGCGGCGCGCCGGCACTGGCAACGGTTCCGGCCGCGCCGGCCGCCGCGACGGTTGCGCCAGCCTCCACAGGCCCGGTAACCGTCGCGGCCCAATTCCGCAGCGCCCAGCCGCTCAACCGTGCCAGCTCGGCCAAGGATACGCGGCAGGTCGTGCTGAACCTCTACGGCTCCGGCCTGCGTTATCAAACCGGCGACAGCCTCGGCATCATACCGACCAACTGTCCCGCGACGGTTGCCGCGATTATCGAGGCGCTGGGTGCCGATCCAGACACCGAAGTTGACACCGCCAGCGGCGCACGGCTGCCGTTGCGCGACGCGTTGAGTGGCGCTTGCAACATCGGCCGGCCGTCAGACGAGGTTGTCGAGGTGTTGGCCTCGCGCGCACGCGATGCGGAGCAGTCGCAACGGCTGCAGGCGCTTGCCGAAGGCTATCCTGGCGCCGAGCCGGACGGCGCCGACCTGCTCGAGCTGTTGACGGTTTTCCCCTCGGCGCGGCCGCCGTTGCAGGAATTGATCGCGGCGCTCGCGCCCTTGCAGCCGCGGCTCTATTCGATCGCCTGCTCGCCGCTGGTGCATGGCGGCGAGGTCCACCTGACGGTCGCGGCGGTGCGCTGGGAGAAACGTGGCCGCGCACGCAAGGGCATTGCCTCGTGCTTCCTGGCCGAACGCGCGGAACAAGCGACGACGATGCCGGTTTTCGTTCAGCCGCCGGCACACCCTTTCCGGCCGCCCGAGTCCGACGATGCGCCGATGATCATGATCGGACCCGGCACCGGCATCGCGCCGTTCCGCGCCTTTCTCCAGGAGCGGCGCGAGAACGACGCCAAAGGCCGCAACTGGCTGTTTTTCGGCGATCAGCGGCGCGCCACCGACTTCCTCTACGAGGACGAGCTGACTGCCTGGCACAAGGACGGCTTGCTGACGCGACTCGACGTGGCTTTCTCACGCGACCAGCCCGAGCGCATCTACGTCCAGCAGCGCATGCGCGAGCAATCGGCGCGCCTGTGGCGCTGGATCAACGACGGCGCCTACATCTTCGTCTGCGGCGCCATGGCGATGGGCCGCGACGTCGAGACCGCATTGGCCGCGATCGTCGCGCGCCAAGGCGGCATGGGCATCGGCGCCGCCAAGGCCTTTCTGGCGCAGCTCGGGCGCGAAGGTCGGTTCGTGAAGGACGTCTATTGATGACCCACTTCCCGTGCTGCCTCGATCTTACCGGCAAGCGCTGTCTCGTGGTCGGTGCCGGGCCCGAAGCGGCGCGCAAGGCAGCCGCGTTGCGCCGCGCCGGCGCGCAAGTCGTGGCGACGCCGCGTTTCGCACCCACCGATCTGGACGGCTGCGTGTTGGTGTTCGCAGCCGACGTTCCGCGCACGGTCGGTAAAGCCGTGTCGTGCGCGGCGCGGGCACGCGGAATCTTGGTGAACGTGGCCGACCGATCGGAGCTTTGCAGCTTCATCATGCCCGCGGTGATCGAGCGCGCGCCGGTCACCTTGGCGATATCGACCGGTGGTACGTCGCCGGCGCTGGCGCGGCGTTTGCGCGAGATGCTCGATGCGATCGTGCCGCGGCGGCTCGGCGCGCTGGCGGCGCTCGCCGGCGAGTTTCGTGCGCGCGTGAAGCACAGGATCGCCGATGCGGCGACGCGACGGGCGTTCTGGGAACGGTTGCTCGACGGACCGGTGGCGCGGTTGGCGCTGGCCGGCGAGCAGGACGCGGCGCGCCGTCAGATCGAGGCGGCGCTCAACGCCGAAACCTCCTCGGCGCCACGCAAGGTCGCCTAGGCGCGGCGCGAGGCTCCGCGCGGGCCGGATTTGCGGCGGCGAATCAAGGTGCCGGCACCTTCGGCAAATAACTCGAGCAGGATCGCATGCGGCACGCGGCCATCGATGATGACCGCCGCTTCGACGCCGCCTTCGACGGCTTCGACACAGGTCTCGACCTTCGGGATCATGCCGCCCGAAATCGTGCCGTCGGCGATCATCGCTTTGGCGTCGGCCACTGCCAACTCCTGCACCAGCTTCTTGTCGGCATCGAGCACGCCGGGCACATCGGTGAGCAGCAGCAGGCGTGCGGCCTTGACCGCCGCCGCGACCGCACCCGCGGCCGTGTCGGCGTTGATGTTGTAGGTCTCGCCCGCCGTGCCGACGCCGATCGGGGCAATCACCGGAATGATGTCGGACTTGGCGAAATGATCGAGCACCGACGCGTCGACGGCATAAGGCTCGCCGACGAAGCCGAGATCGAGCACCTTCTCGATATGGCTGTCGGGATCGGCGCGTTTGCGCGTCAGCTTGCGTGCGCGGATGAGGTCGGCGTCCTTGCCCGAAAGACCGATGGCGCGGCCGCCGGCGCGGTTCACGGCGGCGACGAGTTCCTTGTTGATCGAACCCGACAACACCATCTCGACGATTTCGACCGTCGCTTGATCGGTGACGCGCAGGCCGTCGACGAACGAGCTTTTGATCTTCAGCCGTTCGAGCATTTGGCCGATCTGCGGCCCGCCGCCGTGCACGACGATCGGATTGATGCCGACCTGCTTCAGCAGCACGACGTCGCGCGCGAACAGATCGGCGAGTTCGGTTTCGCCCATCGCATGGCCGCCATACTTGACGACGATCGTCTTGCCGGCGTAACGCCGCATATAGGGCAGCGCTTCCGACAGCGTCGCGGCTTTCAGCGCGGCATCGGGCGGCGCGGTGCGGTTCTTGTCGCTCATGGCGGGGCTTTATAGCGGCATCGGCGCTAGCTCGCCAGCGCGGCGAGCAGCGCGCGCAGCGCCGGAATCCCCTGTCCGGTTTCGGCGCTGGTGGCGACGACGAGCGAATAGGCGCTGGGATGCCGTGCCAGCGCGGCGCCGACGGCGGCCGCCTGAACGTTGCATTCGGTCGCACCGACCTTGTCGGCTTTGGTCAGCACCGCCATCGCCGACACCGCATGGTCCGCCAGCAGGTCGAGCGCGAGCCGATCGGAGTCCTTCAGTCCATGCCGCACGTCGACCAACAGGAGCGCGCGCCGCAACGCGCCGCGCCGCGCGAGATAGAACCCCACGGTCTGGCGCCAGCGGCGCGTTTCGGCTTGCGAGACGGCGGCGTAGCCATAGCCGGGCAGATCGACCAGCATCAACCGGTCGCCGACCGAAAAGAAATTGATTGCCCGCGTGCGGCCGGGCGTGCGCGAGACCCGCGCCAGCGCCTTCCGCCCGGTGAGCGCGTTCAACAGGCTCGATTTGCCGACATTGGAGCGGCCGACAAACGCGATCTCGGGCAGGCGTTCGGAGGGCAATGCGGCCGGCTGGTCAGCCGCGGCGACGAATCGGCTTTCAGCGGCGAACAGGCGGCGGCCGCGTTCGAGCTCGGCCGCGCCGGTGGGCACCGCCGGAGCCGTCATGACGTCAGGCGGCGCCGGAGCGCCGCATGATCGCCCATTGCTGGGCGATCGACAGCAGGTTGTTCCAGCTCCAGTAGATCACCAAGCCGGCGGGGAACTGCGCCAGCATGAAGGTGAACACAATCGGCAGCACCATGAACATCTTCGCCTGGACCGGATCGGGCGGCTGCGGATTGAGCTTCTGCTGCAGGAACATCGTCAGACCCATGATCAGCGGCCATACGCCAATATGGAGGAACGCATGCAGCGCGGCGATATGCGGCGGGGTGAACGGCAGCAAGCCGAACAAATTGACGTAGCTCGTCGGATCGGGCGACGACAGATCGTGGATCCAGCCGTAAAACGGCGCGTGGCGCATCTCGATGGTGACATAGAGAACCTTGTAGAGCGACCAAAAGACCGGGATCTGGATGATGATCGGCAGACACCCGGCCATCGGGTTGGCACCGACGCGCTTATAAAGCGCCATCATCTCCTGGTTCACTTTCTGTTTGTCGTCGCCGTACTTCTCGCGCAGCTTCTGCATCTCGGGCTGCAGCTTTTTCATCTTGCTCATCGCGCGATAGGATTTGT
>JBOHLR010000140.1:0-5577 GCA_050729555.1 Allostellaceae bacterium | reverse complement strand
CAGCACATCGACCTGGCGCAGCTTCGTCACAATCTCTTCTGCTGTATGCCTCTTCCTTGCCATCGATCCGATCCTCCTTGGTCAAAACCATACTTCAGGTCGGACCACTTCAAGGGGGGCAGGTCAGGCTTCGATGTCGCGCTTGCGTTCATAATATCGGCCTAGCATGACGGTGATGGTCGCAGCTAAGAGCGTGGCGGCCGCCGCTACTAGGGCCACTCCCAAGTTGGGGTTTACTTGTGCGAGCGCGTGCCACGCGCCGCGCCAGGCAACGAAAAGGAACCATATAACAAGGCCGACCCCGGCGAGCCGGGCCGATGTTGCCGCGATGACTTTAGCCTGAGATGCCATCGTGCCCCCCAGTAACGGATTAACGGTCCAACCCGTTAATTTGAACAGTGGAGTAAGCGCCACGTGCTGCCAACCCCTTGCTTTCCTGCCCCGTTTCCCCTATCTAAGGCCCACTTTTCAACAACCCACACGCGGGGTTTGGCCCTCGTCCCGCATCAAGGACGAGGTGCCGTTCCGGTGCTGGCCCAAAAAGCCGGTTCACATGCCCCGCGGCGGCCTAACCGGAGAAAGGATGCCCTCGATGGCGATTCCCGATTTCACCATGCGCCAACTTTTGGAAGCCGGCGTGCATTTCGGCCACCACACCCGCCGCTGGAACCCGAAGATGGCGCCGTTCATCTTCGGCGTGCGCAACGGCGTGCACATCATCAATCTCGAGGAGACCGTGCCGTTGTTCGGCCGCGCGCTTCAGGCGCTGCGCGACGTCGCCGCCGGCGGCGGCCGCGTGCTCTTCGTCGGCACCAAGCGCCAGGCGCAGGAGCCGATTGCGGATGCCGCCAAACGCTGCGGCCAGTATTTCGTCAACAGCCGCTGGCTCGGCGGCATGCTGACGAACTTCAAGACCATCTCGGCCTCGATCAAGCGGCTCAAGGATCTCGACGAGAAGATTTCCCAGCCCGAAGCCGGCATCACCAAGCGCGAGCTCTTGGAGATGTCGCGCGCCCGCGACAAGCTCGAGCGCGCGCTCGGCGGCATCAAGGAAATGGGCGGCCTGCCCGACATTCTGTTCGTGATCGACACCAACAAAGAGGCGATCGCGGTGCAGGAAGCCAACCGGCTCAAGATTCCCGTCGTGGCCATCTTGGACAGCAACTCGTCGCCCGACGGCATCACCTATCCGATTCCCGGCAACGACGACGCGATGCGCGCCGTGCATCTCTATTGCGAGCTCGTCGCCGGCGCCGTGCTCGACGGTCTCCAGGCCGAGATGGTGGCCTCGGGCGCCGATGTCGGCGCGCAGGCGCGGCCGCCGGTCGAAAAGCCGGCCGAAGCCGGCAAGCCCGCCGAGGGCGCGTCGGCCTGACCGAATTCCGTCGCCACGAGGAGCCGAACCATGGCCGAAGTCACCGCCGCGCTGGTGAAGGATCTGCGCGAAAAAACCGGCGCCGGCATGATGGATTGCAAGCGCGCCCTAGCCGAAACGCAAGGCGATCTCGAAGGCGCGGTCGATTGGCTGCGCAAGAAAGGCTTGGCCGCGGCGGCAAAGAAGGCCGGCCGCGTCGCCAGCGAAGGTCTGGTCGGCGTCGCGATCAAAGGCAACACGGGCGCGCTGGTCGAGGTCAACGCCGAGACCGATTTCGTCGCCCGTAACGAGACGTTCCAGAACTACGTCCGCACCGTCGCGCAGATCGCGCTCGACAAAGGCGACGACATCGAAGCGCTCAAGGCCGCGCCGTTCCCGGGCAGCGGCCGGACCGTCGGCGAAGAACTGACGCACATGATCGCCACCGTCGGCGAAAATATGAATCTGCGTCGCGCCAAGCGGCTCGCCGTGACGAAGGGCGCGGTCGCCGCCTACATGCATTCGGCGCTGGCGCCAGGTCTCGGCAAGATCGGCGTGCTGGTCGCGCTCGAATCCGGCGCGCCGGCCGACAAGCTCCATCCCCACGGCCGCAACTTGGCGATGCACGTTGCCGCTGCCAACCCGCGCTATCTCGACACCGGCTCGATCGACGCCAAGGACCTCGCGCGCGAGCGCGACGTGCTGCGCGAACAGGCGAAGGCCTCGGGCAAGCCGGACAACATTATCGACAAGATGGTCGAAGGCCGACTGAAGAAGTTCTACGAGGACACGGTGCTGCTGGAGCAGGTCTATGTCGTCGATGGCGAGAGTCGGGTGAGCAAGGTTATCGAGTCGGTCGCTAAGGACTCGGGCGCGCCGCTCGAGCTCGCCGGATTCGCCCGTTTTGCGCTGGGCGAGGGCATCGAGAAAGAAGCCACCGATTTCGCCGCCGAGGTCGCTGCCGTCGCCAAGCGCTAAGGCGACCGAGGTCTCCGTCATCGCGAGACGCGCGAAGCGGTCGTGGCGATTCAGCCACTGGGTTGCTTCGCGCCTGCCGGCGCTCGCAATGACGTGGAAATCCCGTGCCCTCCGTGCCTTGGTGGTGGGAATTTCCTTTGCTTATCCCGGCCGCGCGCATGATGTATGATCCGCGCCGTCCGATAAGAACCGTGTGAGAGCTTTGAACCATGGCCGCTGAACCCGCCCGGGCCGTTGCGCCTGCCGCCAAGTACCGCCGCGTCCTGCTGAAGCTTTCGGGCGAGGCGCTGATGGGCGATCAGGGCTATGGACTCGATCCTAAGATCGTCCAGCGCCTGGCCGCCGAGGTGAAATCGGTCCATGGCTTGGGCGTCCAGGTCGCGCTGGTGATCGGCGGCGGCAACATCTTCCGCGGCATCGCCGGCGAAGGCGCTGGGATCGACCGCGCCACCGGCGACTACATGGGAATGCTCGCCACCATCATCAATTCGCTCGCGATGCAATCGGCGCTCGAACGCATGGGCGTGCCGACGCGCGTGCAGTCGGCGATCTCGATGCAGGCGGTGTGCGAGCCGTACATAAGGCGTCGCGCCATCCGCCACATGGAAAAGGGCCGCGCCGTCATCTTCGCCGCCGGCACCGGCAATCCGTTCTTCACCACCGACACGGCGGCCGCGCTGCGCGCCTCCGAAACCGAATGCCAGGCGCTGTTGAAGGCGACCAAGGTCGACGGCGTCTATACCGCCGATCCGAACAAGGACAAAAAGGCGGCGCGCTTCGACCGGCTCAGCTATCACGACGTGCTGTCGAAGGATTTGCAGGTGATGGACGCGGCGGCGGTATCGCTGGCGCGCGAGAACCACATCCCGATCCTCGTCTTCTCCATCCATCAGCCGGGCTCGCTCGCCGACGCCGTCACGGGCAAGGGCCGCTTCACCGTCATCGAGGAAACGCCGTGAGCGAAGATCCAGTCGTTAGCGCGTTGCGTAAGCGCATGGACGGCGCGCTCGACGTGCTGCGCAAGGAATTCGCCGGGCTCCGCACCGGCCGCGCGTCGCCGAGCCTGCTCGATCCGGTGCGCGTCGATGGCTACGGCCAGTCGATGCCGATGAACCAGGTCGGCTCGGTCAGTGCACCCGAACCGCGGCTGATCGTCGTGCAGGTGTGGGACAAGGGCCTCGTCAAGGCGGTGGAAAAGGCGATCCGCGAAGCCAATCTCGGCCTGAATCCGCAAGTCGACGGCCAGCTCGTGCGCGTGTCGGTGCCCGACCTGAGCGAAGAACGGCGCAAGGAAATGACGAAGGTGACCGCGCGCTATGCCGAGCAGGCGCGCGTTGCTGTCAGAAATGTTAGGCGCGAGGGGCTCGACGGTCTCAAGAAGCAGGAAAAAGACGGTAAAATTTCGGAAGATCAGCACCGCAAGCTCGACAAGGACATCCAGAACCTGACCGACGCGACGGTCAAGCGCGTCGACGAGATGCTCCATCAAAAAGACAAAGAAATCCTGCAAGTGTAGTTCTCGACAATGAACCAGTTCTCGCCGCTCGATCCGTTGCCGCCGCCGACGCATGTCGCGATCATCATGGACGGCAACGGCCGCTGGGCCAAAGCGCGCGGTCTGCCGCGCATCGCCGGCCATCGCGCCGGCGCCGAGGCGGTGCGCCGCACGCTGAGCGCGTCGGTCGAGCTCGGCATCAAATACCTGACGCTGTTCGGCTTCTCGTCCGAGAACTGGAAGCGGCCGGCCGACGAGGTCAGCGACCTGATGGGTCTGCTGCGCCACTATATCCGCGGCGAGATCGCCGAGTTGCACCGTAACGGCGTGCGGCTGCGCGTCATCGGCGAACGCGCCAAGCTGCCCGCCGACGTCGTCGGCATGATCGACAACGCCGAGACGCTGACCGCGGGTAACGACCGGCTCAATCTGTCGATCGCGCTCAGCTACGGCGGCCGCGCGGAAATCGCGCTCGCGGCGCGGCGCCTCGCCGAAGACGTGGCATCCGGACAGCTTGCGCCCGATGCCATCGACGAGGACACGTTTGCCGCGCGGCTGCTGACCGCCGGCATTCCCGATCCCGACCTGCTCATCCGCACCAGCGGCGAGCAGCGCATCAGCAATTTCCTGCTCTGGCAGACCGCTTACGCCGAGTTGGTGTTCACGCCGACGCTGTGGCCCGATTTCGCCAAGGGCGATCTCGAAAAGGCCGTGCGCGATTTCCACGGCCGCGATCGCCGCTACGGCGCCTCCGTTGGCTCGCGCTGACGCGAACGTTCTGACGCTCCGCATCGTCTCCGCGCTGGTGCTGATACCGCCGGCGCTCGCCGCCGTGTGGTACGGCTGGCCATGGCTGCCCGCCCTCGCCATTGCCGCGGCCGCCGGCATGAGCATCGAATGGGCGCGGCTGGTGAACGGCGGACCGGAACCGCGCCGCGCGCTCGTCGTCGCCACGCCCTTGGCCGCGGCGGTCCTCGCCGCGTTCGCTTATCCGGCCGTCGCCTGCGCTGTCGCCGTGATGGGCGCGGCCACGGTCGGCGCGCAGGCGGTCGGACGCACGGCGCGGGCGCCGCTCTGGGTGGCCGGCGGAACGTTGTGGCTGGCGCTCGGCTGCGTCGGCTTTCTGTGGAGCGCGATGGATGGCGGTCGCGCCACGACGCTCTGGCTCCTGGTGCTGGTCTGGGCGGTCGACATTGCTGCCTATGCGGTCGGCCGCGCGGTCGGCGGACCCAAGCTCGCGCCGGCCCTGTCGCCCAACAAGACCTGGGCGGGCTTCGTCGGCGGTCTCGCCGGAGCGGCACTCGCCGGCTGGGGTGCGACCGCACTCGCGGGCGGTGCAGCGGCGGTTGTGGTGCCGATCAGCGTGCTGCTCGGCGTCGCGGCGCAACTCGGCGACCTCGTCGAATCCGCGGCCAAGCGGCGTTTCGACGTCAAGGATACCGGCGGCCTGATCCCCGGTCACGGTGGCCTATTGGATCGGCTCGACAGCCTGTTGGCGGCGTCCCTGATGCTGGCGGTCCTGATCCTGGTGGCTGGCGTGACGCCGCTGCAATGGCGCTAATTCGGTCACAGGCGATTCGCCCACAGGGGCGCGTTGCCGCGCTTTTAAGGCCTGTTTTTGGGCGTTTTTTGCTAATGTAACCGCCGTTCGGGATCGCGGGAGTGCGGTTTTCATGGGTTTCCTGAGCGGTGGCATCGGCTACGTGGTGCCGTTTCTCGTCGTTTTGACGGTCCTCGTCTTCGTCCACGA
>JBOHLR010000139.1:0-5667 GCA_050729555.1 Allostellaceae bacterium | reverse complement strand
TATCGGTCAGGGCCGCAAGCAACTGCGCCGGCTCCATTGGCTTGGTCAGCACCGCATCCATACCGGCTTCACGACAAAGCCGTTCGGTCTCGCTGGTCACGTCGGCGGTGAGCGCGACGATCGGCAGACGCCATTCGCCGACATGGCTCATGCGGTAGAGCTTGGCGACCTCGTAGCCGGTGACGTCGGGCATGTTGATATCGAGCAACGCTAGATCGAAACGGTCGCGTTCGAGCGTGGCGAGGGCTTGTTCGCCGTCGGCGACGACCACTGCTTGGTGGCCGGCCATTTCGAGCACCTTCTTGAGAATCTTGCAGTTGGCAGCGTTGTCGTCCGCCACCAGTACCTTGAGCGGTTGCGCGGGGCGAACCGACGGCAACGGCGTGAGCAACGGCGGCGCGACGGCGGCCGGCGGTGGGGTCTCGGGCGCGGCGGCCGGCGCAGATTCGACCGTGCGCTGCCGCGGGTTGCTGGCGAGCGCGCTCATCAACGCACTGGCCAGCGTCTCGGGTCGCACCGGCGCCTCGATCACCGCCGCAAGTTCCGCAGCACCGATGCCGGCGATGGCGTCGCTGCCGCCGTCGGGCGCGATGACGACGATGACCGGCGGCTCCGTGTGCTCGGTTGTCAGCCGATGCGCGAACGCCAGCGCCGCCATCGGATTGACGCGGCCGTCGAGCATAGCAAGCGCCGGTCGGCTGTCGACCGAGGCGAAATCGGCCAGCGCCGCCGGCTCGTCGCGGTGCCAGCGCAGCTCGCCGTGCCAAGCGCGCACGCGTTCCTGGATCAATGCCGCCAGATCGCCGTCGCGCGAGACCAGCGCCAAACGGCGGCCGCCAAGCTCGGGCGTCGTGGCGGGCGCCGATGCATCCGGTTCGAGCGCCAGGGTCACCGTGAAGGTCGAGCCCTTGCCCGGTTCGCTGGTTGCCGCGATCGTCCCACCCATTAATTCAACGAGCTGCTTCGAGATCGCCAGACCGAGGCCGGTGCCGCCGAAACGGCGGGCGACGGTTTCGTCCGCCTGGGTGAAAACCTCGAAGATACGGTCGATCGCCTCGGGCGGGATGCCGACGCCTTCGTCTTTGACCGCGAGGCGCAACCGTACGCGTTCCGCCTCGCGCTCGACGAACGACGCCGTCACGGCGATGCGGCCGCGCGCAGTGAACTTGATCGCGTTGGCGAGCAGATTGAGCAGCACCTGGCGCAGTTGCAGCGGCGCGCCGCGATAGCTCACCGGCAGGCGCGGATCGATGCTGAGCGTGAGCGCCAGGTGCTTGGCCTCGGCCTGCGGCTTGACCAGCGCGATGACGCCGCCCAGCAGCTCGGGCAACGCGAAGCTTTCGACCGCCGGCCGCAGCTTGCCAGCTTCGAGCTTCGACAGGTCGAGCAGGTCGTTGATCAGGCCCAACAGCGTTTGCGCCGACAGCCGCATGGTGGCGAGCATGTCGCGCTGCTCGACGTCGAGATTGGTGCGTGCGAACAGCGCGCCCATGCCGATGAAGCTGTTGAGCGGCGTGCGTAGCTCGTGACTCATGACCGCCAGGAAGCGGCTTTTGGCGGCGGCGGCTTCCTCGGCGGCGGCACGCGCGGCATGCAACCGGCGCACCAGCGTCGCGGCATAGCTCGGCAGCAGCGCCAGCGCGACATAGACGCCGGCTGATTCCGCGGGCCGCGCCTGCCAATAGGGCGTCGTTGCCACCACGCCGCCGAAAGCAATGACCGACAGCACGGCGCTGATCGCCAACTCGCGCAGCCCATAGCGGAAGCCGAAGCCGAAGATGATCCAGAGGTAGATCGCAAACCACGGCGCGGCATAACCGGCACCGACATGGAGAAACACCGAGACGAAAACGACGTCGCTGAGCATGGCAGCGAGACGCCGCGCCGGCGCCGCCGGCGGATAGGCGATCAAATGCACGAAGAGCAGCCAGGCGACGAGAACGCCCGGAATGTCGACCGCAAGCAGGGGCAGCAGTGTCGGCGTGTCGACGCCGAGACCGGCGAGCACCGTGAGATAGGCCAGCACCACGCCAGTGAAGAAGATTCGCACGATCGCTTGTTGCGGCTCGGACTCGCGCATCGCTGCCAGGGCCGTGCCGACGGCCGCCATGCCCTTCACCGTGACGACGATCGCCGCCAGGCCAGGCCCGAACAGCACCAACGCCAGCGCCAATAGCGCAATTGCCGGATCGACGGCATTGTCGAGCCGGAAGACGGCAACCGTTGCCAGCAGCAACGGTGCCGCCACGGCAAATGCCGCCAGCGCAACGGTGACGCCGCGTTCCTTGTTTCCGTCGCGCCCGGCGAAAGCGCTTGTTGGCTCCAGCCGTTCGCTCATGCGGCCTGTTCCGACCCTATCCCCCGAATCTCGCATGGGGTCGAATCGTGATTCTGCCGTGCATACGACTAAAAATCTATGGCTAGGTAGTCAGTCGGCCAAAGATAACGATAACTAGGGGGTTCAGACCTTGGCCGACGCAACGTCCACAAGGGCACGTTCAGCCGGCAGCCGCACGCAAACCGTCGTCCCGACGTCTTTGCGGCTTTCGATTGTCAGCCGGCCGCCGTGCAGTTCGACCAGCCCGATGGCCAGCGGCAGGCCGAGTCCGGTGCCGGCGTGGCGGCGACTCCAGGTGCTGGCGACTTGGCCGAATCGGGTGACCGCGGTTTGGATTTCCACCGCGTCCATGCCGATGCCGTGGTCGGTGACCGTGATCTCGAAGCCAGCCGCGTCGAAGCGCGCGGCCAGCTCGATCCGCCCGCCGCTGTGGCTGAATTTGATCGCGTTGGTGACGAGGTTGAGCAGGACCTGCTTGAGCTTGAGCCCGTCCGCGCGCAGCGGCGGCAAGTCGGGCGGCAGATCGGTGACGATGGTGATGTCGATGGCGCGCGCCCGTTCGGCAACGAGCTGGAGCACGTCGCGGACGGTCTGCGGCAGCTCGACCGCTTCCTCGTCGAGCTCGACCTTGCCGGCTTCGAGCTTGGAGACGTCGAGAATGTCGCTGATGATGCCGAGAAGATGTTGCGCCGAGGCGCAGATGTCACGCGCATAGCCGGTATAGCGCGAGCTGCCGAGTGGCCCCATCACTTCGTCGGCCATCACCTGCGAAAAACCGATGATGGCGTTGAGCGGCGTGCGCAGCTCGTGGCTCATGTTCGCCAGGAATTCGGATTTGCTGCGGCTGGCGAGCTCGGCTTCCTCCTTGGCTGCGACCAGCGCGAGTTCGGCTTCCTTGCGCGAGGTGATGTCAAGCGCGGCAGTCACCACAAGCATCGGCCGGCCCACCGCGTCGCGCAGCAGCGCCTTGCTGCTGAGCACAACGCGCTCCTCGCCGCCGGGCAGGGTCACGTTATGCTCGAACGAGCCGTCGGCCTCGAGCCCGCCCATGATGCGGCGGTCGCGCTCCATCGATTCACGCGCATAAGGATCGGCACTCACCGCAGTCGGCGTTTGGCCGATGATCGCCGCCGGCGGCTTGCCGATGCTGCGCGCGAACCAGTCGTTGACGAACACGTAGCGGCCGTCGCGGTCCGTCGCGACCAACGCCAGCGGCACCGCGTCGATCACCCGCAACAGCAGCTCGTGGCTTTCGCGCAACGCGTCGCGATGGCGGCGGGCATCGGCGACGATCTTCTGCTCAAGCGACGAGGCGCGCGCCCGCAGCATGAATTGCTGCCGGCGCAGAGTCAGCAGGTTGCGCGACCGGACGCGAAATTCGTGGTGATCCACCGGACTCAAGAGGTAGTCGGTCGCGCCGGCTTCGAGCGCCTTGTAACGCAGATCGCGGTCCTCGTAGGCGGTGACGACGATCACCGGCACGTCGGCGCAACCGGCGACCTCGCGGAACCGGCGGATGAAGGTCGCGCCGTCGAGATCCGGCATGTTGAAATCGGTCAGAACCAGATCGGGCGGCGAGCGCGCAGCATCGTCGAGCGCGCGCTGCGGATGATCGAACAGGCGGACGTCGACCTGGTCGAGGGATTGAGCGAGACGTTCGAGAATTTTCAGATTGGTGGCGCGGTCGTCGACGATAACCACCGTCTGGCGCTTCGGGATCGACGTCTCGTTCACAGAGAAATCCCGCACAATTCTTCTTCCCGCTGCTCAAGTATCTGCGCCGCAACAGACCGCTGCAAGCGCAATAGAGGCTCGTAAATCATAGTTAACAAGTCGTAAACGGCGTGTCGCGACGAAATACTCCGTGTATCAGGCGCCGACCAGCGTCAATTGCGCCTCGCCCAATCCAGTAAAACGCGCGATCACCGGCGCTCGTAGCGGCGCGATGCACAAGCCGGTGTGGCTGCCGGTGGTGACGAAGGTGCCGGCCAGCAGCGGCCGGCCGCGCGCCGCCAAATGATTGGCGAGCCACGTAATGAGGCGCTTGGGATGGCCGGCCGCGTTGCCGCCGATGGCCTTGGCCGCGACCGTACCGTCGATGACCAACTGCGCCGTCGGTTTCGCCAGATCGGCGGCGCGCCAGTTTTCCGCCGGCGCACCCCAGCAGAACCCGCCGTTCGAGATATTGTCGGCCAGCACGGCGAGGTCGGGCGCCGCCAGCCGGTCGCGGAAGCGCGAATCGAGGTACTCGATCGCAACATGCAGGCCGTCGAGCGCCCGCCACACTTCATCCTCGGTATAGGGCGCCGCGCGTGCCGGCAGATCGCGACCGACGCGGAAGGCAAGCTCGGCCTCGACGCCGTTGAGCCCGTCGCGCGGCGCCAGCAGGTGCGCCGGGCTTTTCACCACGTGACCGGCGAAGATGGGCGCGCAGGTTGGACGCGACACCGGACTGGCGGCGCCGACTTTCCACGCGGCGACGCGCACGCGCAGCTTGTCGACGATCAGATCCTGCAAGGCATAAGCCGCCGCCTCGTCGGGCGGTGCGAGTTCGGCCGGGATATCGCCGATGCGCTTGCCGGAAATCCGCGCTTGGATCAGGAGAGCGGCGAGCCGCTCGTGCGTTGCGTCAACGATGCGCCGCCGCCCTCGCCGGCGCCGCCGCGGCCAACATGTTGCCGGCGAGATAATCCATCGCCGCGTCGACCCCGCCGCGCTTGATCGGCACGCCGGATGCCGCCAAGCCAAGCTCGACGCCAGCGAGCGTGCCGACCAGCTGCGTCTCGTTGATATAGGCGAGATGACCGATGCGGAAGACCTTGCCCATCACCTTGCCAAGACCGGCGCCAAGCGCGACGTCGAAACGCTCGAGAATGGTCTTGCGCACGTCGTCGGCATTGATGCCATCGGGCACGCGCACTGCCGTCAGGCTGGGCGTGTAGGCCTTTGGATCGGCGCACTGGATGTCGAGGCCCCAGGTGCGCACGGCGCGCCGCGTCGCTTCGGCGAGGCGCTCGTGCCGGGCAAGGACGTTGTCGAGCCCTTCCTCGTCGAGCATCGCGATCGCTTCCTTGAGCCCGAAGAACATCAACGTCGCCGGCGTGTAGGGGAAATAGCCGCTATCGTTGGCATCGACCATTGGTTGCCAGTCGAAATAGGATTTGGACAGTTTCGCCAACTTGCTGGCCGCCAGCGCCTTTTTCGAAATGGCATTGAAGCTCAAGCCCGGCGGCATCATCAAGCCTTTCTGCGAGCCGCCGACTGCCACGTCGACGCCCCATTCATCGTGCCGGTAATCCTGAATCGCCAACGACGAAATCGTATCAACC
>JBOHLR010000138.1:0-5761 GCA_050729555.1 Allostellaceae bacterium | reverse complement strand
GCAGGAGACGATGTCGCGCATGTCGTCGCCGATGCCCCACGAACGCGACAGATCGAGGCCCAAATCGCGCTGGGCGGCCAGGATCATGCCGGGATGCGGCTTGCGCCACGGGCTGTCGCGGCGATAGCGGCCGACGCCTTCGGTCGGATGCTCGGGCGCATGGTAAATCGCGGCGATCGGCGCGCCGTGCTTGCGGAATTCGGCCGCGATGTAATCCATCAGCGTGCGGAAATCGGCCTCGGTGAAGAGGCCGCGACCGATGCCCGACTGGTTGGTGGCAACGACGATCAGGTAGCCCTGCGAAACGAAATGCCGCGCCAGGTCGAAAATGCCATCGACGAAACGACAACGTTCCACTTGCCAGAGAAAGCCGACTTCCTGGTTGATGACGCCGTCACGGTCGAGAATCAGCGCGGGCGTGCCGCAGGCTTTGCCCGTCATGGCGCGAGCGCGACATTATCGATGAGGCGCGTGCGGCCAAGCCACGCCGCCGCCAAAACACGCGCCGGCCGTGACGGAAGCGGCGCTTCGAGCGTGTCGGCGTCGCGCACCGCGAGATAATCGACCTTGGCGAAACCGCCGGCGAGCAAGGCCGCCATGCCGCGGTCGGGCGCGGTCGCATCGCCGTCGGCGAAACTGCGCGCTACGTCGCGGAGCACGCGATGCAGCAGCGGCGCACACGCGCGTTCGTCGGCCGAGAGATAGGCGTTGCGCGACGATAAGGCGAGACCGTCGCTTTCGCGCACGGTCGGCACGCCTTCGATGCGCACGGGAATCTCGAGATCGCGCACGGCGCGGCGGATGACCAGGAGCTGCTGAAAATCCTTTTCGCCGAATAGCGCGACGTCGGGCGCGGCTTGCGACAGCAGCTTGGCGACCACGGTCGCGACGCCGGCGAAATGGCCCGGCCGGAATTGGCCTTCGAGAATGGTGCCCAACGGCCCCGGATCGACACGCGCGACGGCGCCTTCCGGATACATTTCGGCGACCGACGGAATGAACGCCAGATCGCAACCCGCCGTCGCCAGCTTGCGGCGGTCGCCGTCAATGTCGCGCGGATAACGCGACAGATCCTCGTTGGGGCCAAACTGCGTCGGATTGACGAAGATGCTGGCGACGACCCGCGGCGCCAACGCCTTGGCGCGCGCCACCAGCGCCAGATGTCCCGCATGCAGCGCGCCCATGGTCGGCACCAACGCGACGGTTGCACGCGCGGCGCGCCATGCCGCCACGGCGCGCCGCAATTCGGCGACCGTGCCGGCGACGACGACAGCGCGCGTGTCGACGGCGGACGATGCCGTCACCGCCGGTTTCCCAACCCGTGCAAAGGAAACTCAGGCACGCCGCGTGCCGAGCACGACCAGCACGACGCCGACGACGATGGCGCCAATACCGACATAGTTCGGAATGATGTAATCGGTTTCCTTGTCGGAATTCACCGTCAGCGAGCCGATCTTCGCGACCTGCTCCTGATGGTGGACGGGAACGACGTTCACCGCCAACGCGACGATACCGAGCGCGACCAGCACGAGGCCGGCAATCATCAATTTCCGCATCAACACCTCCTGTAGCGATTATCTCCAATACATCTCAGCCAAACGCCAAGTCCATGATCGGCACGGTGTCCGGAAAGGTTTCCAGGCACCGTGCCTCGTCGCGGGTCAGCCATTTGACCTGCGACGCGTCGTGCAGCGGCTTGCCCTCGCCCGAACGCCATTCGAGCGCGACGCACACCAGCGTGAAATGCGTCATAACCTTGCCGGCCTCGTCCTGGCGGATCGCCTCGATCACGGTCAAGACGCGCGTCGGTTCGGCGACGATTCCGGTTTCCTCGAGCAGCTCGCGCCGCGCGCACTCGAACACGGTTTCGCCGAGCTCCTGCGCGCCGCCGGGAAAGCCCCATTTGCCGACGCCGGGCGGCAGCGAGCGTTGCGCCAGCAGCGCGCGCCCGTCGCGGCGGACGGCGGCGAGACAGCCGACGATCGGCCGGTCGGGATAGAGGCGGTCCGGCTTGCCGGATGAAGGCCGTGCGTCCTTCGAGACGGCCGCTGACGCGGCCTCCTCAGGATGAGGCGCTTTTCTTGATGCCATCCCCAATGCACCTCATGCTGAGGAGCGATCCGGAGCTCGCGAAGGATCGCGTCTCGAAGCACACACCTTGGTTGCTGCGATGCTCACGGATCGATGGCGGCTGTCTTGCCTTCGAGCACCTTGTAGATCTCGCCGCCCGCCTTGCGGAAATCGGCCGACTTTTCGGCCATGCCTTGCTCGGCGTAATCGCGGACTTCCTGCGAGATCTTCATCGAGCAGAATTTCGGCCCGCACATCGAACAGAAATGCGCCAGCTTGGCGCCGTCGGCCGGCAGCGTTTGATCATGAAACTTTTCCGCCGTTTCGGGATCGAGCGACAGGTTGAACTGGTCGCGCCAGCGGAACTCGAAGCGCGCGCGCGACAAGGCGTCGTCGCGTTCGCGCGATCCCGGATGGCCCTTCGCCATGTCGGCGGCGTGCGCCGCGATCTTGTAGGCGATGACGCCGGCTTTGACGTCGTCGCGATCCGGCAAGCCCAGATGCTCCTTCGGCGTTACGTAGCAGAGCATCGCGGTGCCGAACCAGCCGATCATCGCCGCACCGACCGCCGAGGTGATGTGGTCGTAGCCCGGAGCAATATCCGTGACCAAGGGCCCCAACGTATAGAACGGCGCCTCGCCGCAATGCTTGAGTTGGAGGTCCATGTTCTCCTTGATCATGTGCATCGGCACGTGACCCGGACCTTCGATCATCACCTGAACGTCGTGCTCCCAGGCGATCTGGGTCAGCTCGCCGAGAGTCTTCAGCTCGGCGAATTGCGCCTCGTCGTTGGCGTCGGCGGTCGAGCCCGGCCGCAAACCGTCGCCAAGCGAGAAGCTGACGTCGTAGGCGCGCATGATCGCGCAGATTTCTGCGAAGCGCGTGTAGAGGAAATTCTCCTGATGGTGCGCCAGGCACCATTTCGCCATGATCGAGCCGCCGCGCGACACGATCCCGGTGACGCGCTTTGCCGTCAGCGGAATGAACGGCAGCCGCACGCCGGCATGGATGGTGAAGTAGTCGACGCCCTGCTCGGCCTGCTCGATCAGCGTATCGCGGAAGATTTCCCAGGTAAGGTCCTCGGCCTTGCCGTCGACTTTCTCGAGCGCCTGATAGATCGGCACGGTGCCGATCGGCACCGGCGAATTGCGCACGATCCACTCGCGGATGTTGTGGATGTGCCTGCCCGTGGACAGGTCCATGACGGTGTCCGCGCCCCAGCGGATCGCCCAAACCAGCTTGTCGACCTCTTCCGCCACCGACGAGGTGACGATCGAGTTGCCGATGTTGGCGTTGATCTTCACCAGGAAATTGCGGCCGATGATCATCGGCTCGCTTTCCGGATGGTTGACGTTAGCGGGAATGATGGCGCGGCCGCGCGCGATTTCGTCGCGCACGAATTCCGGCGTGACGTGCGCCGGAACGGCGGCGCCGAAGCTTTCGCCGCGGTACTTCGCCTCGGCGGCGCGGGCGCGGCCCAGATTCTCGCGGATGGCGATGTATTCCATTTCCGGCGTGACGATGCCGGCGCGCGCATAGGCGAGCTGGGTCGCAGCCTTGCCCGACTTGGCGCGCAGCGGCCGCCGGCCGGCGCGATCGAAGACCGGCACGGCGCTGACCTCGCCGGATTTGAGGCCGTTGTCTTCCGGCCGCACGGCGCGGCCGGTTTGCTCCTCAACATCGCCGCGCGCGCGGATCCAGGCGTCGCGCAGCGGCGCCAGGCCGAGGCGAATGTCGATCGCGACCGCCGGATCGGTGTAGGGCCCCGAGGGATCGTAGACACGCACCGGCGGCTCGTTCGCCGCGGACGTCAGGTCGATCTCGCGCATCGCGACCCGCAGGTCGGGATTCAGCGCGCCCGGCACATGGACCTTGCGCGACGCCGGCAACGGTCCGGTCGAAACCTTGAAGTTCTGGCTGAGTGTGCCTTCCGGCATGGCCTGCCTCCTACGAACGAACGCGACGGGTTGGGATCGGTCGGCGGAGGGGCGCGTGAGCGAGTTCCTGTCCCTACGCCGGCACGATCCGGATCAGGTTCAAAGGGTTCCCGCGCCATCACGCGGTGTCTCAGCCCCTGTCGGCGGGGCTCCCCTTGGAATCGGCCGTAGTATCCGGACGGTTCGATGGTCGCGTCAAGCCGCAAATCCCGGATGCTGGCGCGCGTGCCGGTCGACGCTATACTTGCGCCAACCGCTCCACCGGCGAAGGACCTCACGCGTTGGTCACCGTCCGCCATCTCGTCACGTTTGCCGCGCTGGCGCTTGCCGGCTGCAGCAACTTTGCGCCATTCGAGACACAGACGCCGAACCTCGGCCCCGGCGGTCAGGCGCAGCAAACCCCGCAGGAGATGGTGGCTTCGGCCGGCGCGAGTCCGGCCGATGCGCCGGTGTCGATCTGCTACAGTCGATTGTCGACCCAACCGGCGCAGGTCGCGGCGCTGGCGGCCGAAGAATGCAACAAGGGCGAGACGGCCAAGCTGGTCGACCAGGGGGTCGACCTCACGGCCTGCCCACTTTTCATCCCCGTGCGCGCCACGTTCAGCTGCGTCGCCCACTGACGGCGCGGCTAGCGCGGATGTGATGAGGTCCGCCGCATCCCCGATGCTAGCGTCAGGTCAGGCCGCGCCGAACGGCCGCCTTGAGAGGGGGTAAGCAATGACGCAAGGAATCGTCGACCGCAATCGGCTGATCTTTCCCAGCCTCGCAGGACCCTATGAGACGTTTTCGCCGGCCTCGTATTCGTTCATGCGCTTTGCCACCGGCGCGGTGCTGTTACCGCACGGCATCCAGAAGCTGATGAACTTCAGCTGGAACAGCCTCGCGCCCTACATCGACAAGGTCTTGGGCGTGCCCTACCCGATGGGCTGGGCGTATCTGGCGGTGTTCGCTGAATCGGTCTGTGCGTTCTGCGTGATGGTCGGATTGTTCACGCGGCTCGCGGCGCTGATCCTGCTCATCCACATGGGCGTGATCATCGTCTGGTTCCAATGGCACTTCGGTTATTTCTGGACCAACAAGGGATACGAATACGCGCTGTTGTGGTGGCTGCTGTTCCTGGCGATCTTCTTCCGCGGCGGCGGGCGCTATTCGGTCGATCGGCTGCTCGGCAAGGAGTTCTAGGTCACACGACCGCCGTCGTTCGTCGACGGTACGGGCCCGGGCGGTTGCCACACCAACCGCTTGGGTTTCGGCCGGCCGGCCGATCCGGCCGCGCCGCGCCGGCGATAAATCGCCGACAATTTGAAACAAATCATCCCATGAAATTGGAGGGAACGCGGCAATCCGGCCGGAATACGCCCAGAGGCGAATCGGTCCCACGTCCCAGGAAACGGTGGTTTTAAGCATGATTTAAGGACGAGCCGCGACAATGGCCGCGTCCCAATGGATCCACCTGGAGAACCGAAGCTATGAAGACCCTCACCAAGTTGTTCCGCGATGATGCGGGCGCCACGGCCATCGAGTATGGCCTGATCGCCGCGCTCATCGCGGTCGTGATCGTCACCGCCGTCTCGACGGTTGGCAGCAGGCTGAGTACCACCTTCAACAACGTGGCCAGCGCCCTGTAGTCGCCACCGTATAAGCGCTTATGCGGAAAACCCCCGGCCAAAAGCCGGGGGTTTTTCATTTCCGATACATCGGCCCCGCACCGACGGCATTCGTTTTAAATCGAACTTAAGAGGCCGGGTTCATAG
>JBOHLR010000137.1:0-5799 GCA_050729555.1 Allostellaceae bacterium | reverse complement strand
GCACGGCGCCATCCGCCTGCCGCGCGATCCGCCCAGTTTCGAGCACGAGGCGGCGACCGCCCCAGTTAAGCTCCTTGCGATATACGTCGAACATTGTCGGTCTCTCTCTCTCTCTCTTCATTTCTCTCTGGTGAAATCGATGGCAACGAGCGGTACGCGATGGATGCCCATCGCCGCGGCCTCGCCCGTGCGTTGTATCGTCAAGGCCGGCGCCGGCCGGCCGGTGGACCGCGGCCTCAGCGGCGCAGCCGCAAGCGGTCGATCAGCGCTTCGTAGCGCGCGGCATCGACGTGTTTCAGATAATCGAGCAGGCTGCGGCGCTGACCCACCATGACCAGCAGGCCGCGGCGCGAATGAAAATCCTTGGTGTGGGTTGCCAGATGCTCGGAGAGCTTCTGGATACGTTCGCTGAGAATCGCGACTTGAACCTCGGGCGAACCGGTGTCGCCTTCTTTGCGCGCATATTCGGAGACGAGCTCCTGCTTGCGCGCGACGCTAATCGACATCGGGTCTGTCTCCTTCGAATTCAGATGTTCAGCACGCGCAAGGGGCGAATTCCCCCGGCCGCGACTTCGGCGAGCGCCACCAGCTTGCCGCCCGACGTTGCACGGACCTTCGCGCCGTTGCCGATTTGTGAAAGGCACGCCCAATCTTGCGTGCGCAACGGCGTCACGGCTTGACCGCAACGCAGGGCTTTCGCCTGGTCCTCCGTCAGGGCGAGCGCCGGGATGTCGTCCAGCGCCGTCTCGAGCGGAAGCAAATGCCCGGAAGCGGCCGGACTATGCCCGAGCATCGCCAAATTATCCAGGGAAATCGCCTGTTTAAGGGTAAACCGGCCGACCGCCAGACGTCGCAAATCGGCAACAAAACCGCGGGTTTCGAGCGCCTCGCCGAGATCGCGGGCGAGGCTGCGGACATAGGTGCCGGGTCCGACTTCGGCCTCGAAAACCGCGTGGTCGTTGTCCGGCATCGCCACCAATTCGAGGCGGCGGACCTCGACAGGGCGGGCGCTCAGACCGGTCGCCGCGCCGGCGCGCGCCAGCGCATAGGCGCGCCTGCCGGCGACCTTGATCGCCGAAAAGTCGGGCGGCCGCTGGCTGATCGTGCCGGTAAAGCGCGGCAGGATCGCCTGGATATCGGTCGCGCTCGGCCGCCGCGCGCTGGTCGCGATCACGTCCCCCTCGGCGTCGTCCGTGGTGCGCGCCTCGCCCCAGGCGACGGTGAAGCGATAGAGCTTCGTATCGGCGACGATAAAGGGCACCGTCTTGGTCGCCTCGCCGAGCGCGATCGGTAGCACGCCAGTCGCCAACGGATCGAGCGTGCCGGCATGGCCGGCCTTGTCGGCACCGAAAGCGCGTTTGACCGCCGCAACGGCGCGCGCCGACGTCAAGCCAAGCGGCTTGTCGAGAACGACCCACCCATGGACACGGGCAGCAGCGACTTTAGTCGGCATTGCCGGTTTTCTTGCGCGCTTTCTTGACCGGGCCGAGGTCGCGCGCGACCTCGGGTCGCCGCAGCAGCGCGTCGATCTGGCTCGCATGCTCGAACGACGTGTCGAGCGCGAAGCGCAACGCCGGCGCATAGCGCAGCTTGACGGCCTGGGCGAGCTCGCGGCGCAAATACCCTTCGGCTCGCTTGAGTCCGGCCATGACTTCCGCGGTGTGGCTGCCGCCCAACGGCACGACGAAGGCGGTGGCGTTCTTGAGATCGGGCGAGACGCGGATTTCGGTGACGGTCAGCGCGACACCGGCCAGCGTCGGGTCGTGCAACCCATGCTCGAAGATGCGGGCGAGCGCGTGACGCATCTCTTCGCCGACACGCAATGACCGCGGACTCTGCCCGGAATTCGCCATCGCGATCCTCGCGACCGCCGGCGCACCACTAGAGGGCGCGGGCGACCTCTTCGACCTCGAAGCACTCAATAACGTCGCCCTTCTCGATGTTCTCGTAGTTCTCGAAGGCCATGCCGCATTCGGTGCCTTCGCGCACCTCGCGGACCTCGTCTTTGAAGCGCTTCAGGGTCTTCAGGCTGCCTTCGTGGATGACGACGTCGTCGCGCAACAACCGCACCTTGGCGCCGCGCCGCACCATGCCCTCGGTGACCATGCAGCCGGCGACCTTGCCGACCTTGCTAATGTTGAAAACCTCGCGGATCTCGGCGTTGCCGAGGAAGCGCTCGCGTCGCGTCGGCGCCAGCAAGCCCGACAGGGCGCCTTTCATGTCCTCGATCACTTCGTAGATGATCGAGTAATAGCGGATCTCGACGCCGTCGCGCCGCGCCAGATCGCGCGCCTGCGGATTGGCGCGGACGTTGAAGCCGATGATCACGGCGTTTGACGCCTTGGCGAGGATCACGTCGCTCTCGTTGATGCCGCCGACCGCGGCGTGCAGCACGCGCACCGCAACCTCGGCTGTGCCGAGGCCCTTGAGCGACGCGTTGATCGCCTCGAGCGAGCCCTGCACGTCGGACTTGACCACGACCGCGAGTTCCTTGGCCGTGCCGGCGGCGATCTGCGAGAACATCTGCTCGAGCGTGCCGCGACCGGCAGCGGCGGCGGCCTTCTGGCGGCGCAGCCGTTGCCGATATTCGGTGATGTCACGGGCCTTGGCTTCGCTCTCGACGACGATGAAATCGTCGCCGGCGAGCGGCGTGCCGTTGAGACCCAACACCTCGACCGGCGCGGCCGGGCCGGCGGAATTCACGGTCTGGCCGCGATCGTCGATCAAGGCGCGCACGCGGCCCCATTCGCTGCCGGCGACGAAGATGTCGCCGGTCTTGAGCGTGCCGCGCTTGATCAGCACCGTCGCCACCGAGCCGCGGCCGCGTTCGAGCTTGGCCTCGATCACGCTGCCTTCGGCCGGGCGGTCGGGATTGGCCTTGAGATCGAGCACTTCGGCCTGCAGCAGAATGATTTCCTCGAGCTTCTCAAGGTTGATCTTCTTGGTCGCCGAGACTTCGACATCGAGGACTTCGCCGCCCAGATGCTCGAGCACGACTTCATGCTGCAGCAGGTCCTGGCGCACCCGCTCGGGCTTGGCGTCCGGCTTGTCGACTTTGTTGATGGCGACGATCATCGGCACCTTGGCTTCGCGGGCGTGGCGGATGGCCTCGACCGTCTGCTCCTTGATGCCATCGTCGGCCGCGACCACCAGCACGACGATGTCGGTGATCTGCGCGCCGCGCGCGCGCATCGCGGTGAACGCCTGGTGACCAGGCGTATCGATGAAGGTGATGCGTTGACCGTTCTTGAGCGCCACCTGATAGGCGCCGATATGCTGGGTGATGCCGCCGGCCTCGCCGGAAGCGACGTCGGTCGAACGGAGCGCGTCGAGCAGCGACGTCTTGCCGTGGTCGACGTGGCCCATCACGGTCACCACCGGCGGCCGCGGCTTGAGCGTGTCCGGTGCGTCCGCTTCGCCGACCAGACCGACTTCGACGTCGGCTTCGGAAACGCGGCGTACCTTGTTGCCGAATTCGGTGGCGATGAGCTCGGCGGTGTCGGCGTCGATGTTCTGCGTGATGGTCGCCATCACGCCCATGTCGAAGAGCTTCTTGACGACCTTGGCGCCCTGCTCGGCCATGCGGTTGGCGAGCTCTTGCACCGTGATGGTTTCAGGGATCACGACCTCGCGCGCCTGCTTGACCTGCGCGTCGGCCTGCTGGAGCTGATGCAAACGCTGTTTCTCGCGTTCGCGCTGACGGCGGAACTGCGACTCGCTGCGCGTGCGCTCTTCGCCCTCTTCGTTGAGGGCGCGCGTGACGGTGAGTTTGCTGCGTTGTTTCGGCTCGTCGCGGCGCGGCGCGATCGCCGGACGTTTGGGGCCGGCGCCAGGACGGCGCGCGCGGTCGTCCTCTTCCTCCTCGACGATCTTGACCTTGCCGGCGGCCGACAGCGCGGCCACTTTGGCGGCGGCGGCGTCGCCGGCGCGTTTGGCGACTTCGCGGCGCGAAATTTCCGCCGCCTGTTCGACCTTGCGTTGTTCGGCGCGCTGCTCGTCCGCGTTGCGCGCTTCGACTTTGGGTGTCTCGGCCGGCGGCGGCGTGGCGGGCCGCGCCTTGGCGAGCTGCTGTTCGCGTTCGACGGCAGCGCGCGCTTCGGCGGCGGCCTGCTCTTCGGCCTTGAGCGCGCCCTTGAGGGCGCGGGCGCGGCGAGCCGCCTCTTCCGGCGTCAGGCCGTGCGGCAGCACGACGCCGCGACGCGTCGGCGACGGCGCGGCCGGTACGACCGGCTTGGGCGCCTCCTTGGCGACCGTGGACGCGGTTTCTGGGCGTTCGGGCAACCCGGTTCCCGGCGTCGCGCGTTTGCGGCGGACTTCGACCTGCACGGTCTTGGAACGGCCATGCGGGAAGCTCTGCCGCACCGATCCGGTTTCGATCGGCTTGCGCATTTCGAGTTTGCCGCTCGGGCGGCCGCCCAGGGTCAGCGGGCGTTTTTCGTCGCTGTTATCAGCCATTGCACTCCAAAACCTTGACCTTCGTAGCGTCTTTTGCGCCGGCGCGGAAGCCTGCGAGCCGGGACTGTTCCGCCAGGAAACGTTCGGCCAGCCGGCCCTTGCGCAACACCGCGTGGACGACGCGGTCGCGCGCGAAGGCCTGACCGAGTTCGGCGGCGGTCAAGCGATCGGTCACCGGCAGTCCTGGCGCCAGCCGCGTGAGCTTGCCGCGACCGTCGGCCGAACCGTCGGATGCTTCGACCAGCACGGCGACGCCGCCGTCGCGGACGGCTTTGTCGACCTGGGTGAAGCCGGCGACCGCCTGGCCGGCACGGCGCGCCAGACCGAGACATTCGATCGAACGCCGCACGAGTAGGGCCTCGACGCGATCGTCGAGGTCCGGTTCCGTCACGACGTCCTGCTTTGCCGCGCGCGCGAACAGCCGCTTGGCGATCGCGGTTTTCACGCTATCGCGGGTCGGGGTCAACCACAAACCACGGCCCGGCAAACGGCCGTCGACATCGGGAACGATGCGGCGCTCCGGATCGACGACAAAGCGCAGCAAGGCGCTGCGATCGCGGCTTTCGCCCGTCACCAGACAGCGGCGTTGCGCGTCGCCGTCGGGCGCGTCGAGACGCGCGCCGGCACCCGGCGCCGTCCTCTGTTCACGGGCGGGTCGTGCGATCATGGTGCGTTATTCCGCCTTGGCGTCTGGCGCCGCCGCATCCGCGGCGGGCTCATCGGGGAACCAGTGGGCGCGCGCCTTCATGATCACGGCGTTGGCGTCGTCGGCATCAAGCTTGATGCCGGCGCCTTGCGCGATCTCGACCAGCTCGTCGCCGGCAAGATCGGCCAGATCGTCGAGCGTCTTGACGCCTTTTTCGCCGACCGCCACCAGCAGCGCCGGGCTCATACCTTCGATCTGGGCCACCTCGTCGGCGACGCCGAGTTCGCGACGGCGCGTCTCGTGTTTCTCGTCGCGCTGTTTGATGAAGACGAGCGCGCGCTGTTGCAGCTCCTTGGCGACTTCTTCCTCGAAACCTTCGATGCCGGCGAGCTCGCTGGTCGGCACGTAAGCGATGTCCTCGACCGATGTGAAGCCTTCGGTCACCAGCAGATGGGCGATGACGTCGTCGACATCGAGCGCCTCGATGAAGAGCGCCGAGCGGGTGCGGAATTCCTCCTGGCGCCGCTCGCTTTCCTCGGCCTCGGTCAGGATGTCGATGTCCCAGCCGGTCAGCTGCGAGGCGAGCCGCACGTTCTGGCCGCGCCGCCCGATCGCCAACGACAGCTGATCGTCGGGCACCACGACCTCGATGCGCCGTTGCTCTTCGTCCATCACCACCTTGGCGACCTCGGCCGGCG
>JBOHLR010000136.1:0-5853 GCA_050729555.1 Allostellaceae bacterium | reverse complement strand
CGTTTTTTGCTAATGTAACCGCCGTTCGGGATCGCGGGAGTGCGGTTTTCATGGGTTTCCTGAGCGGTGGCATCGGCTACGTGGTGCCGTTTCTCGTCGTTTTGACGGTCCTCGTCTTCGTCCACGAGCTCGGCCACTATTTGGTCGCGCGCTGGAACAAGGTGCGGATCGAGACGTTCTCCATTGGCTTCGGTCCCGAGCTTTTCGGCTGGACCGACCGCGTCGGTACGCGCTGGAAGGTGAGCGCGGTGCCGCTCGGCGGCTACGTCAAGATGTTCGGCGATGCCGATCCCGCCTCGATGGCGGCGCCCGACGAGCAGCTCGCTGCCATGACCGACGCCGAAAAGGCGGTGTCGTTCCACCACAAGCGTCTGATGCAGCGCGTCGCGGTCGTTTTTGCCGGCCCGGCGGCCAACTTCGTTTTCACGCTGGTGGCGTTGGCGGTGCTATTCGCGACCGTCGGCCAGCCGTTCACGCCGCCGCAAATCGGCAAGGTGCAGGCCGGCAGCGCTGCTGCCGCCGCCGGCCTCATGCCCGGCGATACGATCGTCGGCATCGACGGAGCGGCGATTCACCGCTTCGAGGACATCCAGCAGGCGGTTCGTCTCGACACGGGCAAGCCGCTGGCGATCACCGTCCAGCGCAACGGCAAGGATCTGACCTTGTCGATCACGCCGCGCGTGACCACCGTCACCGACCGTTTCGGCTACGACCATCGCTTCCCGTTGCTCGGCATCGAGCGCCAGGGTGTCAACTATGTCCGCCGCAATCCGATCGATGCGGTTTGGCGCGCCGGACAGGAAACCGGCAATCTCATCACCGGCACGCTGACGGCGGTGTGGCAGATGATCATCGGCGCGCGGCCGGCCGACGAAATCGGCGGCCCGCTGCGCATCGCTCAGATGTCGGGCGAGGTCGCGCAAGGCGGCGCGGTCGCGCTGCTGTGGTTCATGGCCGTGCTCTCGGTCAATCTCGGACTGATCAATCTGTTTCCGATCCCGGTGCTCGACGGCGGCCATCTGCTGTTCTACGCCGCCGAGGCGCTCCGTGGCCGACCACTCGGGCCGCGCGCACAAGAGTACGGCTTTCGGCTGGGATTGGCGGTGGTGTTGACGCTGATGGTCTTCGCGACGTGGAACGATCTCGTGCATATCGGCATCCTCAAGTTCTTGAAGGGCTTCGGAACTTGATGGTCGACAGGTAGCAGTGTGAACGCGGAGGGGGGAGCCGTGCGAAGGATAGCGGGCGCAGCTTTGGCGATGGCGCTCGCGCTGACATTCGTTTCGTTCGTCGTCGCACCGCCGACGATGGCGCAAGGCTTGCGGCTGACGCCGCCGACGCCGGCGCCAACATTGGCGCAGAACCCCGGTCCGGATGGGATTGGCTCGGGCGGTACGATCGAGGAGATTCGCATCGAGGGCACGCAACGCGTCGAGCCTGAAACCGTCCGCTCGTACATGCAGATCGGGCCCGGCGATAAGTTCGATTCCGAGCGCCTGGATCAGTCGCTCAAGAGCCTCTACGGCACCGGCCTGTTCAGCGACGTGACGTTGCGACGCGAAGGCAACACGTTGATTGTCCACGTCGTCGAGAATCCGGTCATCAATCGCGTGGCCTTCGAAGGCAACAACAAACTCAGCGACGATACGCTCAACAACGAGGTCCAGCTCAAGGCGCGCAGCGTCTATACCCGCCAGAAGGTGCAGGCCGACGTCGGCCGGATCCTCGATCTCTACCGCCGCAACGGCCGCTTCGCGGCCACCGTCGATCCCAAGATCATCAAGCTCGATCAGAATCGCGTCGATCTGGTGTTCGAGATCAATGAGGGCAACTTCACCGGCGTCAAAGCCATTAATTTCGTCGGCAACCATATTTTCGATGCCGACAAGCTGCGCGGCGTGGTCTCAACCAAGGAATCGCGCTGGTGGCGCTTCCTGTCGACCTCCGATACCTACGATCCCGACCGCATCAGCTACGATCGCGATCTGCTGCGTAAATTCTATCTGTCGCAAGGTTATGCCGATTTTCGCGTGGTCTCGGCGATCGCCGAATTGACGCCTGAACGCGACGGCTTCTTGGTGACGTTCACGGTGGAAGAGGGCAAGCGTTACAAATTCGGCAAGGTGGATCTGGTCAACGAGTTGAAGACAATCGACCCGGCGATCCTTCGCGCGCTGATCACGACTAAGCAAGGCGACTGGTACAATGCCGATGCGGTCGACAACACGATCCATGCGATTACGAACGCGCTCGGCAATCGCGGCTACGCGTTCGTCCAGGTCCAGCCGCACGTGAATCGCAATGCAGAGGCGCATACCATCGACGTGACCTATGACGTGAAGGAGGGACCGCGCGTCTATGTCGAGCGCATCGACATCACGGGCAATCTACGCACTCTCGATCGCGTCATTCGCCGCGAGATGCGGCTGGTCGAAGGCGACGCGTTCAGCACCGAAAAGCTCGATCGGTCTGAACAGCGCCTCAAGAATTTGAATTACTTCAAGAAAGTGGCGGTTACCAATACGCAGGGATCGGCGGCGGACAAGACCATCGTGCACGTCAACGTTGAGGAGGAGTCGACCGGTGACTTTACGTTCGGCGTCGGCTTTTCGACCACGGATGGTCCATTGGTCGACGCCGGCATCCACGAGCGCAATCTGCTCGGCGAAGGTCTCGATCTGCGCATCGATACGCTGGCGTCGTTCCGCGCGCAGCAGGGAAATATCAGCTTCACCAACCCGTATTTCCTCGGCCGCAACGTCGCTGCCGGCTTCGACATCTTCGCCATCCAGCGCGACAATCAGGATTTCGCCGGCTTCAATCAGTTCACGGTCGGCGGCGACCTCCGTGCCGGTTATCAGATCGTCGGGCCGTTGCGACAGACGGTCAAATACACATTGCGCGAGGACCGCATCTACAACGTCTGTACGTTGTCCGGTTTCGACGCGAATCTCTGTAGTCCGCTGGCATCAATCTATGTTGCGGACCAAGCCGGCGCTCGGTTGACATCCGCTGTCGGCCAGACGCTGCTCTATGACCAGCGCGACAACCCGAACAACCCGACGGCCGGCTGGTTCGTGTCGGAAGGAAACGACCTCGCCGGCGCGGGCGGCGATGTGCGCTATCTGCGCAGCTCGTTGTCGGGCGGCATGTATCACGCCTGGGCACCGCGGTGGGTAGCGAGCCTCACCGGCGAAGGTGGGTACATCTTCGGCATCGGCCAAGGAGTCGCCATCGAAGATCGGTTCTACGTTGGTGGCGATAATTTGCGCGGTTTCGCAACGGGTGGCATCGGTCCACGCGACCTCGTCACGCAGGACGCGCTTGGTGGCAATATGTACTATGTCGGCTCGCTGACGCAGGGATTCCCGCTCGGCCTGCCGGCCGAGCTCGGTTTGACCGGCCGCTTGTGGACAGACTTCGGCAGCCTCATCCACACTGACGACATACAAACCGCCGCCAATCCGATTCAGCAAAGTGACACGATCCGCGTTTCCGCAGGCTTCGGCTTTACCTGGCAATCGCCGTTCGGCCCGATCCGGATCGACATCGGCCATCCGATCTTGCGCAAGAGCTTCGACAAGATAAGCCTTTTCCGCTTCGGCTTCGGTTCGAGCTTCTGATGCTGCGCTCCTGGATCAGGCAGGCGGTCGGCGCCGCTTTGCTGGGCGTCGTGGCTTTGACGGCGCTGCCGGCGTTTGGTCAAGTGCCGGCGTCTCCGTCACCGACCGTCATCGTCATCGCCGACATCAACCAGATCCTGCGCGACGCCAAGTCGGCAAAAGAGGTGCAGGCGGAAATCGATCGTGCCATGGCCGGTTTCTCGAAGCAGGTCTCGACCAGCGAGAACGAGCTCCAGAAAATGCGCGACGAGCTCGAGCGCGAGCGCAGTACGTTGCCGCCCGATGCATTCAGTGCGAAGACGCGCGATTATCAACAGCGTTTCGACGCGCTCGATCGCAGCGTCCAGGGGCAACGCCAGGCGCTGCAGCAGAGATACAATGAAGCGATGACTAAGATCGAGAACACGGCGCTGCAAATCATCGCCCAGGTCGCCAACGAGCATAAGGCGAACATGGTGCTGACGCGCGCCGCCGTGTTGTTCGCCGCGAACAACCTCGATATCACGGCCGAGGTGACCAAGCGGCTCGACGCGCAGCTGCCGACCATGCAGGTCAAGCTGCCGGCGCCGGGTGCGCTGCCGCCGGCACCGGCACCGGCACCGGCGAAGCACTGATGGCGGACAAGCGCTTCTTCGCGGTTGCTGGGCCGTTCACGACCGACGAAATTGCGCGCCGCACCGGTGCAACGCTGGTCGGATCGGGCAACGACAAATTGGTGCTGCGCGACGTTGCGCCGCTCGATGTAGCCGGACCGGATCGGCTCAGCTTCCTGGACAATCGGAAATACATCGACCTCTTCCGTAAGACCGGCGCGGGCGCCTGTTTCGTTCATCCCGATCTGTCGCGCGAAGCCCCAAAGGGCGTCGTCGTTCTGGTGACGCCGGAACCCTATCGCGCCTATGCGCTCGCGGCGCAGGCTTTCTATCCCGACCCGCCGCCGGTGCCCGGAGTTGCGCCGTCCGCCGTGGTCGACGCGACCGTGGAACTCGGTGAAGGCTGCCGCGTCGAGGCCAACGCGGTGATCGGCGATCATGCGAAACTCGGCCGGCGCTGCCTCATCGGCGCCAACGCGGTGATCGGGGCCGGCGTGGTGCTCGGCGACGACGTGCGCGTCGGCGCCAATGCTAGCGTCAGCTACAGTCTCGTCGGCAGCCGGGTGCGGATTTATCCCGGCGCTCGCCTCGGCCAGGACGGCTTCGGTTTCGCGCCCGACCGCAAAGGCTTCGTCAAGGTGCCGCAGCTCGGCCGTGTTGTCGTCGGCGACGACGTCGAAATCGGCGCCAATTCGACGATCGATCGCGGCGCCGGACCCGATACTGTCATCGGGCCGGGGACGATGATTGATAATCTCGTGCAGATCGGGCACAACGTCCAAATCGGTCGCCAATGCGTGCTCGTGTCGCAGACCGGCATCTCAGGCAGCACCAAGTTGGGCGATTTCGTGATGATCGGCGGTCAGGTCGGCCTCAACGGACATCTCAATATCGGCACAGGCGCAAAGATCGGCGCCCAGGCGGGCGTCATGCGCGATGTCGCGCCTGGCGAAACCGTGCTCGGCTCGCCCGCGTTTCCGGTGCGCGAATTCTTTCGGCAGGTGGCGGCGTTGCAGCGCCTGGCCAAGAAGCGCGATGAGTAGCGTCGACACGCAGCCGGTAACCTCGCCGGACATCGATCGCGCGCGGATCATGCAAATGATCCCGCACCGCGATCCGTTCCTGATGATCGACCGGGTCGTCGACGTCCGTTCGGGCCACAGCGCGATCGGCGTCAAACACGTCAGCCCGGACGAGTACTATTTCAAGGGCCATTTTCCGCAGCGTCCGGTGATGCCCGGCGTGTTGATCGTCGAGGCGATGGCGCAGACCGCGGCGGTGCTTGTGGTGCACACGCTGGGAAAGGAATTCGAGGGCAAGCTGGTCTATTTCATGTCGATCGACAGTGCCCGGTTCCGCCGGCCGGTCGTGCCGGGCGACGTCATGATGGTGCCGGTGACCTGTCAACGTCATCGCGGCATGGTGTGGAAGTTCGACGGCCAAGCCACGGTTGGCGCCACCCTGGTGGCGGAGGCAACCTTCACCGCGATGATTCTGGATAGCTGAGTAACAAAATGGCGCAAATCCATCCGACGGCCACCGTCGAGCCGGCCGCCAAGCTCGCCGCCACGACAATCGTCGGGCCGTATTGTTTGGTCGGTCCCAAGGTCGAGCTCGGCGAGCGCGTCGAGTTGATC
>JBOHLR010000135.1:0-5882 GCA_050729555.1 Allostellaceae bacterium | reverse complement strand
GACCTACTGATTACGAATCAGTTGCTCTACCGCTGAGCTACGTCGGCATCCATGGGCGGCAAGGCGGCCGAACCTACAACCGCGCGGCGCGGGGCGTCAATCGACGCTCCGGCCATGAGCGGCGGCAGCGCCGTCGCCGCGATGTCGCCGTGGCCCGGCCGCAGCCGCCAGACCAATTGGTCGAAGCTGCGGCAGCGAGGGCACAGCGGCGTCCACGTCGCCGTCTCGAAGCCGCAGGCATTGCACGCATAAGCCGGATCGGGCGACGAAGCCCGTGTCGCGCGTTCGAGCCATTGCCGCGCCTGGCTGCCGTCGGCATGCTCGGCTTCCTCAAGCGACGCCATCAGCCGGCAGAGGCGCGGCGGTGCGTCGGCTCGATCGATGCCCGCCTCGGTCAGATGACGGCGTGCTTCGCCCCAGAGACGCGCCTTGATCGCCGCCTCGGCGAGGGCGACGCGTCCTTCGACATGGTCGGGCTTCAACCCTTGCAGCCGTTCGAAGCGCTTGATGCGCGCCAGCGGCGTCTCGTCGGCGTAGAGCGCGCCATAGGCCGCGGTCAGCATCGGATGCGGCGTCGTTTGCCAGCCGGTTTCGATCGCCTTGCGCGCGCGCCGCGCGCTGCCGCCGGCGGCCAGTAGGTTCGCATACCAGGCGGTCGCGGGCGCAAAGCCCGGGTCGGCGTGATGCGCGTGACCCGCCAGCTTCAGCGCTTCGCCGCTGCGGCCGGCCGCCTGCGCCGCCAATCCGCGCTCGTAGAGGATGGCGGCGCGATGGTGACGGCCGTCGCCGGGCGCGATGGCACCGCGCCGCAACGCCTCGACCAACCGTCCTTCGGCCGCCTCCCAGCGTCCGGCACGCGCTTCGAGCTCGACCAGCGCGCGCTGCACCCACCCGGTGCGCGGCCGCAACGCTCGGGCACGCTCGGCCAGCTTGAGCGCGACGCCGTCTTCGCCACGCGCTAAGGCCTGCACGATCAGCCCGCGCAGGCCGAGAAATTCGGTCTCGGGTTCGGCCAACATGGCGGTGAAATAATCGCGCGCCGCCGCGGTATCGCCTTTGAGCTGCGCCGCCTGCGCCGCCAGCAAACGCGTCAGCGGCGGCTCGTCGAGCAGCGCATCGGCGCGGCGCGCGCAGCGCTCGGCTTCGTCCGGGTCGCCGGCGGCGACGGCCGCCATGCCATAGGTCAGGGCGCGATAGCCTTCGCGCCGCCGGCGTTCGCGCCGGGCGCGGACGAAGTTGCGCGGTGCTGCCACGAGCCGGCGCAGCAGCGTCAGGCTCCAGCCGAAAATGAAGACGGCGAGGGCGGCAGCCAGAACCAGCGCCGCCACCGACGTGTCGATGCGCCAGCCGTGCCAGACGATGGTGACGGCGCCCGGGCGATCGGCGAGATAGACCGCAGCGCTGACGACGACGACGATCGCGATCAGCGCGGCGAGAACGCGCCTCACGGCGTCTGCGATGCCGGTTTGGCCGGCGCGGCGGCAAGCGCCGGCACGACTTGCCGCAGCGCGGCGGCGACGACGGCTTCGGCGTCGAGCCGTTGATGCGCAACCGCGAGCCAGCTTTCCGCGGCACCGCGCGCGGGCGCGGGCGCCGCTTCGACCGCGCCGACGGCGCCCGCAAGATCGCCTTGCGCCAGCTCGGCACGGGCGGCGTCGACGGCGGCGATGGTCGGATCCGGCGGTGTCGTGTTGTCGCCGACGCGGCGCACGACCACCAGGCTCGCGAGCTTCGCCCAGAAGCGCTTGGTCCAGCCCTCGTTCGGCGATGCCACCGGCGTTGCCAGCAGGATCGCCGGCGCGGTGGCGGCGTTGAACCGTGCCGCCAGTGCCGCGGTGCTCGGGATACCGGTCGCCGCCTGCGGCTCGAGCGTCAGCAGCTTCACGCCGATGTCATGCGGGGCCAACGTCTCGGCGGCCTTAAGTTCATCGGGAAACGGCCGCGAAGTCGCGACCGCCGCCGATAGCTGGCTCAACGCCAGGAACAGCATGCGCTCGGGATTGTCGCTGGTATGCGCCAGACGATCCTGCAGCGCGGCGATGCGTGCCGCGTTGCCGTCGACCGCCGATTGCAACTGTTGCGTCGCGGCGTCGAGCCGTTTGACGGTGTCGGCGAATTGGCCGGTGTCCGGCGATGCCTGCTTCACTTGCTTTTCGAGCGCATCGAGCCGCACGAAAATCTGCGCGTTGGCGCTTTGCGCGTCGCGCAGCGCCTGCACCTCGGATTCGACGCTGGCCAGCTGGTTGGCGAAGATCTGATGCGCCGTGTTGTCGGCCGGCTTGCCCCACGGCAGGATTTGCGCCAGCGACGGCGCCCAATAGGGCGAGGTGCCGGTCAGGCCGAGCACCAGCGCCAATGCGACGACAAGCCCGACGATCACCACGACGCGTCGGCGCCGGCGGCGTCGCACGTTGATGTCGGCGGCGTCGATCACCGGCGGTTCGCTCACGGTGACAGCCTCATGCCCGTTGTTCCTTGTCTCCCGTATGGACCGCGTGCAACGCCCGGTCGAGCGCCGTAAGCAGCGCCGGTTCGTTCGGCGCGGCGGCCATATCGATACGCCGCCACGTCAGCGGACCAAGCGCCGCCGCAACCGCCGGACTCAGCACGACCGCCGCGATCGAGGCGGCGCGATCCTGTAATCCGGCCGCGCGCGCAAGCGTAACAAAGGTTTCGGCGGTGCGGGGAGAGAAAAAGATCGCGGTACTGACCGCGCCGGCCGCGATCGCCTCATGCGACTCGACGGTGAGGCAGGTGGCCGCGACGGCTTCGTAAAGCCGCAGCCGCCGCACCGTGAACCCAGCGCGCGCCAACTCGCCGGCAAGATCGCCGGCGACCGCGCTCGCCGCCGCGTGGATCAGCGCGCCCGCCGCCGGATCGAGGCGGCGCGCCGCCAGCGCCGCCAGCGCGTGGACATCGCCGCTGGCGCTCTCGATCCGGGCAAAGTCCGCCGCCTGGGCCGCCCGCGCCGTGGCGTCGCCGACCGCGAACGCCGGCAGGTCGCGGCGCGACGAAATCCGGGCAAAGGCACGGACGCCGTTGGCGCTGGTGAACAGTGCCGCTTGCGCCCCCGGCAGCGCCGCGGCCAGCACAGCCTGCGCATCGCGCGCCAGCTCGATCGACAGCAGCGGTTCGAGCAGCGGCTCGATGCCGCGCGTCAACAGCGCCGCCGTCAGCCCGGCGGCATCCTCGCGCGGCCGGGTCACCAGCGCCTTCATGCGAAAAAGTCGGGGCCGCCGCGCGCCTTGAGCTCGACGCCGGCGTCGCGGCCAAGCGCCGCCGCATCGCCGGCGTCGGCGTCGCGTCGCGTGCGGTGAAGCTTGCTGCCGCTCGGGCTGACGATGGCGGCGTCGAGCGTGAGGCGCCCGTTCGCGACGGTCGCCAGCGCGGCAATCGGCGTGCGGCACGAACCGTCGAGCGCCGCCAAGAATGCGCGTTCGGCGGTGGCGCAGGTCGCCGTCTCGGCATGATCGAGCGGCATCAGCAGATCGCGCGCGCGCGTATCGTCGTTCCGGATTTCGACCGCCAGAATGCCTTGCGCCGGCGCCGGCAGCATCTCGTTCGGCGACAGCATCGCGGTGATCTTATCGGCAAGGCCCAGCCGCTTCAGGCCGGCGACGGCGAGGATCGTGGCGTCGGCGTCGCCGGCCGCCAGCTTGGCGAGCCGCGTGCCGACATTGCCGCGCAGCGGCACGATCTTGAGATCGGGCCGCGCGTGCAACGCCAACGCTTTGCGCCGCAGCGACGACGTACCGAGCCGCGCGCCGTTGGCGAGCGCCGTTAGCGAGGCGACGCGCGGCGACAACAGCGCGTCGCGCGGATCCTCGCGCGGCAGGCAAGCGGCGATCGCGAGATCTTTGGGCAGCGTCGCCAGCATGTCCTTCATCGAATGGATGGCGACGTCGATGCGTCGCCCAAGGAGAGCATCCTCGATCTCCTTGGTGAACAGGCCCTTGCCGCCTTCTTCGGCGAGCGGCCGCTCGCCCGTGCGGTCGCCGCTGGTGCGGATAACGACAATGTCGATCGCGCCGGGTGCGGCCAGCGATGCATGCGCCGCGGCCAGGCGGCGCTTGAGCTCGTCCGCCTGCGCCAGCGCCAAAGGGCTGCCGCGCGTGCCGATACGCAGAAGGGGCGGGGCCATGCCTTGTTCTTAGGCGGAAGGTCGCGGCAAGGGAAGGTGCTATGGTCCGCGCCATGCTGGTCCTGGGCATCGAAACCAGTTGCGACGAAACCGCGGCCGCGGTGATCGAGGATACGACGGCTGTCGGCAAGCGCATCCGCGCGAGCCTCGTTCTGTCGCAGCTCGCCGAGCACCGTCCCTATGGTGGCGTCGTGCCCGAAATCGCCGCGCGCGCACATTTGGATCATCTCGACGGCTTGATCGCCCGGGCGCTCGCCGCCGCCGGCATTGGCCTGGGCGATCTCGGCGGTGTCGCCGCCACGGGCGGACCCGGCCTCATCGGTGGCGTCATGGTCGGCGTCATGGAGGCGAAGGCGATCGCCTATGCGCGCGCCCTGCCGTTCGTCGCGGTCAACCATCTCGAAGGTCACGCGCTGTCGGCGCGGCTGACCGACGACGTGGCGTTTCCTTATCTCCTGCTGCTGGTTTCGGGCGGCCATTGCCAGCTGTTGGCGGTTGAGGGCGTCGGCCGTTATCGCCGTCTCGGCACGACCATCGACGATGCCGCCGGCGAATGTTTCGACAAAGGCGCCAAGCTGCTCGGCCTCGGCTATCCCGGCGGTCCGGCAATCGAACAGGCGGCGCGCACCGGCGACGCGGCACGTTTTCGGTTGCCGCGGCCGATGATCGGCCGGCCGGGATGCGACTTCTCGTTCTCGGGCTTGAAGACCGCGCTGGCCGAAACGGTGCGACGCGCCGGGCCGCTCGACGACCGGGCGCGCGCCGACCTGGCGGCTTCCTTGCAGGCGGCGATCGTCGATTGTCTGCTCGATCGCACGGCGCAGGCGGCGGCGCAGTTCAGCCCGCGCCACGGCGGCGGCCATGCGCTGGTGGCGGCCGGCGGCGTCGCCGCCAACGCCGCATTGCGGCCGCGTCTCACGCAACTCGCCGCCGAATGGAATTTGCGCTTCGTCGCGCCGCCACCGGCACTGTGCACCGACAATGCGGCGATGATCGGCTGGGCCGGCATCGAGCGTCTGAAGCTCGGCCTCGCCGATCGGCTCGACTTCGCACCGCGGCCGCGCTGGCCGCTCGACCCGGCGGCGGCGTCCGCGCGCCCACGTTGAACCCGGCTGGGCGCCGCCTTAGGATCGACGCTGCCGGCTGCCTCAATGGCCGGCCAAGAGAACTCCGGGGAGGAAAATATCATGTATTTCCGTGGGTTAGTGGCCGCGCTTGCAAGCGTGGCGTTGCTGGCCGGCACCGCGCAAGCGCAGGCGCCGACACCGCTGAAGTCGATGCCGGTGCTCGCACCCGCTCATTCCGCGAAAATCCATGTCCGCGTCGACGCGATGAAGTACGACCATATGATTCCGAGCGAATACGCGTTCTGTACGGCGGACGGTCATGGCGGCGCCACCGCGGCAGCCAACAAGAATCCGCAGATCGCGTGGTCGAAGGGTCCGAACGGCACGAAGTCCTACGCCGTCGTCGTTTACGACACCGATTCTCCGGCGGAGCATCGCGAGCTGATGAACCAGAAGGGCGCGACGCTGACGAAATCGGTCAAGCGCAAGATCTTCTTCCACATGGTGCTGGTCGACATTCCCGCCAACGTGATGACGGTTCCCGAAGGCGCCGCCTCGAACGAGCGGCTGCTGCACGGCAAGCCGGCATCGGCCATCAAGGTCGGCGTGCCCGCGGTCAACAGCTACACCGCAGCGTTTGCCGCGAACGATGCGATGAAGGGCATGTATTACGG
>JBOHLR010000134.1:0-5921 GCA_050729555.1 Allostellaceae bacterium | reverse complement strand
CAAGTCAATCTCGGCCACGGCGGACACGCCGATCTCGAAACCGCCATCCGCGTCCACGGCAACTTCGCCGAATACGTGCCGTTCGCCCTGCTGGTGATCGTGTTGGTCGAAGCGGCCGGGTTCAGCCGCTATTGGGTTCACGCGCTCGGCGTCGCGCTCATCGTCGGGCGCCTGGCGCACGCCTACGGCCTGAGCGCGGCCAAACAGCCGTCGCGCGCCCGTATCGTCGGCGTGACGTTGACCTTCGCGGTTCTGGTGATTGGCGGCCTGTTGCTGATCTGGTGCTTCGTCCGGAATCGCGCGTTCTAGCTTCCCGACCGCACCATCACGTAAGTGCCAGGCGCATCGGCGAGCGGCTTCAATTTGCCGTCGCCGGGCACGCGCGCGTCGACCTCGCCGCCCGCAAACTGCTTCACCCATTGCTCCCAGCGCGGCCACCACGAGCCGTCATGGAACTGCGCGTCCTTGAGCCAGGCTTCGGGATCCTTGGGCAGCGTGTCGCTGGTCCAGTGACCGTATTTCGATTTGGTCGGCGGATTGACGACGCCGGCGATATGGCCCGACGCCGCCAGCACGAAGGTGACCGGACCGGCATAGAGTTGCGTCGCGACATAGGTCGAACGCCACGGCGCGATGTGGTCCTCGCGGGTCGAGAGGATGAAAGTCGGCGTCTTGATCTTGCGCAGATCGATCGGCACGCCGGCGAGCGTGATGCCGCCCGGCCGCGACAGTCGGTTCTCCTGGTACATGTTGCGCAGATAGAAGCTGTGCATCGCCGCGGGCATGCGCGTTGAATCGCTGTTCCAGTAGAGCAGGTCGAACGGGAAGGGCTCCTTGCCCAGCAGATAATTGTTCACCACGAACGACCAGATCAGATCGTTGGCGCGCAGCATGTTGAAGGTGGTCGCCATGTCGGCGCCTTCGAGATAGCCGTGCTTGCTCATGCGCTCCTCGAGCGACTTGATCTGCTCTTCGTCGATGAACACCGACAGCTCGCCGGCTTCCTTGAAGTCGACCAGCGACGCGAAGAAGGTCGCCGACTTGATCCGCCCGTCGCCTTTGGCCGCAAGGTAAGCGAGCAACGCCGCGACCAAAGTCCCGCCGAGGCAATAACCAATGATGTTGATCTGCTTCTCGCCGGTCGCCTGTTCGATCGCATCGAGCGCCGTGAGCGGCCCTTCGCGCAGGTAATCGTCGAAGCTCTTCTCGGCAAGGCGCTCGTCCGGATTGACCCACGACACCATGAACACCGTGTGGCCTTGCTCGACCGCCCATTTGACGAACGAATTAGTCGACCGCAGATCGAGGATGTAGAACTTGTTGATCCACGGCGGCACGATCAGCAGCGGCGTCTTCTGAACCTTCGCGGTCGCCGGCGCGTATTGGATGAGCTCGATCAGATCGTTACGGAAGACGACCTTGCCGGACGAGACGGCGATGTTCTTGCCGACCTTGAACGAATCAAGGTCGGTCATCTTGATCATCAGTCGGCCCTTGCCGCGTTCGAGATCCTCGAGCAGGTGCTTCAGCCCGTTGACCAGATTCTCGCCGCCACTGTCGACGGTAGCGCGCAGCACCTCGGGGTTGGTCGCCACGAAATTCGTCGGCGCGATCGCGTCGACGAACTGCCGCGTATAGAAGTCGATCTTTTGCGCCGTCTTGTCGTCGAGCCCGTCGACTTTTTTCACCGTCGACTGCATCCAGCGGGCGGTCAGCAGATAGCTCTGCTTGATGAAATCGAACAGCGCGCTTTCGTGCCACGCCGCGTCCTTGAAGCGATGGTCGGACGGCAATGGCTGGACAACGGGCGCGGGATTGCCGCCGAGGAACCGTTCGGCCGCGCTCTGCCACAGCCGCATATAGTCCTGCCACAGCGTGAACTGCGCCTCGATCACCGCCGCCGGGTTGGCCATCATCTGCCGCGTCATTTCGATAAAGGCGCTGCCGACGTTGAGCGGATCGCTCATGCCTAAGCCACCATCCGCACCGTCGGCGCCTTGCCGCGCCAGGAACTCGCTCACCAGCCGTTGGCTGCGTGCGGCGATTTGCGCCAGGTTCCGCGACCAGACGGCGGGATCGGGAATTTTCGACGCAGGGGGTGCGGTTTCGGTCATCGGTCGCTGCACTGTGCTCGCTGCGGCGGCCCGAAGCCGGGCCTTACCCGCTGGCGGTGTGAAAGCATTTGCCTGACAGCCAATTGGGGTTCTAATACAACGGCGGCGGGGCGGACGGTGTTTATTTATGTACGGGACGGGCGGTTCGCCAGAATGTTGAAGCCGGGGCGTCGTATGCGGGTCGCACGAATTTGGATCGGAACGGCCATTGCCGCCGTCGCGCTGCCGCTTGCCGGTTGCAGTCACGTCCCCGATGCGGTCAATCCGGTGGCTTGGTATCGCGACGCCGCCGGCACCTCGCAGAACGATGCGCAGGATGCCAACCAGCGCAACCAGCAAAACCTCGAAGCTGGCAGCAAGCAGCCCTATCCCAATCTCGCGACGGTGCCGAACGCGCCAAGCCAGGCGACCAGCACGATCGACCGCGACAAGCTGGTGCAAGGTTTGGTCGCCGACCGTGCCAACGCCAAGTACAACAACGAACAGCTGCAAGCCGGCAGCCAGCTCGCGAGCATCGCGCCGCCACCGCCGCCGGTGAAGCTCAATCCGCCTGGCACGTCGGCAACCTCAGCGGTGAGCCCGCCGTCGAGCGCAGCAGCACCCGCACCGTCGGCGTCGACGGCAACGGCCGCGCCATCGGCCTCGGCAGCAAAGGCGCGTGGCCAGCAACAGTTGCCGGCTGAGTCGACGCTTACCAGCCCAGCCATCCGGACCACGCCGCAAGGGCAAGTGCCGCCGCCGCCACCGCCGCAGCCGGAAGTCGCGCGCACGTCGCCACCGCCCGCGCCGACGATCCCATCTGCGGCGCCGGGTGCAGCGCCGCAGCTGACACCGCCGGCCGGCGTGCGCGCCGGCGGTCAACCCTCGTTGGCCATGCAGACGCCCGCCAAGGCACAAAATCCGATTTCGGTCTCGGTCGGCGACGTCGCCTTCGCACAGGGCTCCTCCGATCTCGCTGAAACCCAGCGCAGCGCGCTCGCCGAGATAGCCGGTCTTTACAAGCAGACCGGCGGCGACATTCGCATCGTCGGCCATTCCGAACCTGGTCACAGCAATGACGCAATTCGCCAGCGCATTGCCGGTCTCGATCTGGCGCTCGACCGCGCCAGCGCCGTCGCCCAGGCGCTGACCAAGATGGGCGTTCCGGCGCACAACATCCGCGTCGAGGCCGCGCCAGCCAGTACGCAAGAACAGCCGCGCGCCGAAGTCTTCATGGAATACTGATCGGCGAATTGCGTCGGAACCGCGACTCGCTTGGCGGAAAACTGTCGCCGCCACCGCCGCCGAAGGGTACAAACGGCTCCCCAAGGAGCCGAAACGTGACTTCTCCACTTCGCATCGGCATTGCCGGACTCGGTACGGTCGGCACCGGCGTGGCGCGGCTGTTGGCCGCCAATGCCGGGCTCATAGCCAACCGCGCCGGGCGCAAGCTCGAGCTGGTCGGCGTGCTCGAACGGGACCGCAAGCGCGACCGCGGCGTCGACCTGTCGAAGCCGAAATGGCACACGTCGCCGCATGCCTTCGCGACCGATCCGAATATCGACGTCGTCGTGGAATTGATCGGCGGGTCGGACGGGATCGCGCTCGATCTGGTCAAGGCGGCGCTGGGTGCCGGCAAGCCCGTGGTCACCGCCAACAAGGCGATGCTCGCCCATCACGGCAACGAACTCGCGCGGCTCGCCACCAAGCAGGGCGTCGCACTCGCGTTCGAGGCGGCGGTCGCCGGCGGCATTCCGATCCTGAAGTCGTTGCGCGAAGGCCTTGCCGCGAACAAAGTGCAACGCGTCTACGGCATCCTGAACGGCACCTGCAACTACATCCTCACGCAAATGCGCGAGAGCCGCCGTGATTTCGCCGCTGTCCTGGCGGAGGCGCAGAAGCTCGGCTATGCCGAAGCCGACCCGAGCTTCGACATCGACGGCATCGACACCGCACACAAGCTCGCGATCCTCGCCGCCGTCGCGTTCGGTGGCGCCGTCGACTTCAAGGGCGTGCACGTCGAAGGCATTCGTCACGTGTCGGCGGCCGACATCGAATTCGCCGACGCGCTCGGCTATCGCATCAAGCTGCTCGGCATCGCCCGCCAGACGTCGCACGGGCTTGAGCAGCGCGTGCATCCCTGCATGGTGCCGGCGGCAACGCCGATCGCGCACGTCGAAGGCGTGTTCAACGCCGTCGTCGTCGAAGGCGATTTCGTCGGCCGCGTCGTGCACGAAGGTCGCGGCGCCGGCGCCGAACCCACCGCGTCGGCGGTCGTCGCCGATCTGATCGACATCGCGCACGGCCGCGCCGGAACGGGCCTCAATGCCGGCGTCAAGCCAAAGCTCGCGCCGATGACCCGGCACGAAGGCGCGTATTATCTTCGGCTGATGGTCGTCGACCGTCCCGGTGTGATGGCGGATATCACAGCCGCGCTGCGCGACGAGAAGGTATCGATGGAGCAGATGATCCAACGCGGCCGCGCACCCGATGAAACCGTTCCGGTCGTCATCACGACGCACGCGACGGTCGAGGCGCCGATGCGCCGGGCGCTCGATCGCATCGCGCGGCTTCGGACCGTGCGCGAGAAACCGCGCATGATCCGCATCGAATCTCTATAAGGATAAGAGACGGGAGCGGAGGCAATCGATGGCCGACAACAACCACCGCATGGACCGCAACCTCGCGCTCGAGGCCGTGCGTGTCACCGAGGCCGCGGCGCTGTCGGCGTCGCGCCTGATGGGCCGCGGAGACGAGAAGGCCGCCGATCAGGCGGCGGTCGACGCGATGCGCAAGGCGCTCAACGGCCTTGCCATCGAGGGCACCGTGGTGATCGGCGAAGGCGAACGCGATGAAGCGCCGATGCTTTATATCGGCGAGAAGGTCGGGACCGGGCAGGGGCCGAAGATCGACATCGCGCTCGACCCGCTCGAGGGCACGACGATCACCGCCAAAGGCGGTCAGAACGCGCTTGCGGTCATCGCCATGGCCGAGTCCGGCGGCTTTCTCAATGCGCCCGACGTCTACATGGACAAGATCGCCGTCGGCGTCGGCGTCGGCGTCGTCGATCTCGACGCTTCGCCGGCCGAGAATCTCAAGAACCTGGCGCAGGCGAAGAAGGTCGCCGTTTCGGATCTGGTCGTCTGCATTCTCGACCGGCCACGGCACGGCGAACTGATCGGCAAAGTGCGCGCCGCCGGCGCGCGCATCATGCTGATTTCCGACGGCGACGTTTCCGGCGTCATTGCCACGGCGCGCCCAGACAGCGGCGTCGACATCTACATCGGGTCGGGCGGCGCGCCTGAAGGCGTTCTGGCAGCCGCCGCGTTGCGCTGCATCGGCGGCTTCATGCAGGGCCGTTTGCTGTTCCGCAACGAGGACGAGAAGGGCCGCGCCCGGCGCCTCGGCGTCGGCGATCTCAACCGCAAATACGCGCTCGCCGATCTCGCCAAGGGCGACGTCATGTTCGCCGCCACCGGCGTGACCACCGGCACCATGCTCCAGGGTGTGCGCCGGATCGAACACGGCGCGGTCACCCAATCGATGGTCATGCGCTCGAAGAGCGGCACGGTGCGCATGATCGAAGCGGTCCATAATTTCGACCGCAAGAGCAATTTCGACTTCTTGGAGCAGAATGGACGGTAGCGCTAGTCCGCGCGGCTTCCTGGGCGTCGAGCGCTCGCTGCGAGGTCTGCGCTGGCGCGAACGCAGCGGCGACGCCCGACTCGGACTGACGTTGGCGCAGCGTCTCGGCGTGCCGGAAATCGTCGGCCGCATTCTCGCCGGCCGCGGCGTCGCCGAAAGCGAGGCCGAGCGTTTCCTGTCGCC
>JBOHLR010000133.1:0-6026 GCA_050729555.1 Allostellaceae bacterium | reverse complement strand
GCGTTGGCCTTGAGCCGCGCCAACAGATTGCCGTGCGGCACCGCCGGTTCGACCGTGACGGCGGCGGCCGGGTCGATCCGTTCGCGGCAGTTGATGTCGCCGTTGAGGCTCAGAATGGTGTGACGGAAGCGCGGACCGAGCGCATTGACGATGCGCGCCAGCCGGACCTGGATGCCGCCGACGCCGAAGCCTGGCAGCACATGCATCATGTGTCGCGATGGGGCGGGTAGGGGCGCGTCAGTCGCACCGCGCCAGTCCGGCCGGGACATCGCCAGGGGTTGGGCCATGGTCCGAATGGTGGCGGAAAATGGCTAATGAACCGATAGCAACGGGGTGCGCAGCGGGCAAAAAAAGCGGCGGATCCTTGCGGATCCGCCGTTGAGTCGTCCGCCAACTGAGGTCTCATTCGGGAGACATCGCGGGGGCGGATCCCTGCTTTTTACGTGCGTCTGTCCCGAACGGCCCGGTTTGTGCGGACTTGCCAAGAGCGTCGCAAGGGCCGGGCCACATTTTGAACTCTATGTTTTATCAATGGTTTAGTTGATTTCTGCGCCATGCTGCCGCGCGCGGACGTCTAGGACGCCGACGCAAAAAAAGAGCCCGCGGCGATGCCGGGGCTCTTCAGTTGGGGGGCTGATCGCTCCGACGATGCCGGAGTAATACAGCGCGCGCCCAAAATGATGCCGTATGGTTAATAAAGTGTTTACGCGCGGCGGCCGTTCGCCGCCCGTTCAGACTTGGCCGAGGTATTTGCGCGCGAAACGCAGCAGCTCGAGGTCGCTCGTTTGTCGGGCGACGGTCTGGATTTCATGGAAATAAGCGCGCAGGCCCGCTTGGTCGATCCGGCACGACAGCCAGCCAACGAACTGGTCAGGCGTACGGACCCACGCCGGCAAGGGGTCCAGCGCATTGTCGAACGGCAGAACGCTCTGCATGATGCGCCAGCGCCGCCGCGACAGAATCTCTGCGGATTCGTCGCCGGTGCCGGGCGTCCAACCCGGGCGCGCATAAGCATGCGTGCGGCGGACCATGTTCTCTCCTCGGGTTCTTTTGTTCGCGCAGAATTCTTGATGGCCAAAATACGTGTGCAGCCCAGACCGTACAATCCTAAAAGGTCATTAAAATGCAAGAAAGTACGGTTAATCCCTACAGTCATGGTTAAGTAATGGGGCGGGCGAGCTGAATACTCCGGCTGCACGGAGCACTCGGTTTAATGGCTGAAAACACTGGTAATTCGGTGACGCAACGCCGACGAATCACGTTGCGAGCGCTGCCGTCATCGTCGCGCGCCCCGGGTCCGATGTAAAAACGGCCGACAAACAATTGATATTAATGATAGATTTGTCTCGTTAAGCTTGTATTGATTGTGAAAACGGCGTTACCTCAACGACGAGGCTCGCGCGCGCGCTCATCGAGACGGGCAAAAGAAAAATCGGGGACCGATGTCGTCGTTGTCGCAACGTCTCAAGCATCGCTATTTCGGCCGTTACCTGCACCCCTATACGGTCCTGCGCCACCGCATCGAGGAGCTGTTGGCGCCCGACGCCACCGTGCTCGATGCCGGTTGCGGCCGGCGCGCGTCGACGTTGACGCATTTCCGCGGCCGTGCGCGGCGCCTCATCGGCGTCGACCAAGTGGCGTTCGCGGACGCGCCGAACGATCTCGAATTGCGGCGGCGCGATCTTGCCGACACGGGCGTCGCCGCCAACTCGGTCGATCTGATGTACAGCCAGGCGGTGCTTGAACACGTCACCGACCCCGATGCCGTCTTCGCCGAGATTGCACGGCTGCTGATGCCCGGCGGTCGCTACATCGGGCTCACCGCCAACAAATGGGACTACGCCTCGCTGGCGGCGCGGATCATCCCGAATCGTTTCCATCCGTGGATCGTTCGCCGCACGGAAGGCCGCGCCGAAGAGGATGTCTTTCCGACGGCGTATCGGGTCAATACGCGGCGCGACGTTGCGCGGTTCGCGGCACGCCACGGCCTTGAGATCGCCGAGTTCCGCTATCTCGGCCAGTACCCGAGCTATTTCATGTTCAACGGGCCGATGTTCTTGCTCGCAACCGCCTATCAGAAGCTGCTTGAGCGTATCGCGCCGCTCCATTGTCTCCAGGGCTGGATCTTCTTCGTTTTGCGCAAGCCCGCGCGCGCCGCCGCGAAGTCTACGCTTGCCGCCCGCCCGGCGGCCTGACGCACCGGCATTTTTTGCGCATTGAGCCGCGGGGAACGGCCCCGCGCTGCCGCCGTTATCTCGCCAGTGCTATTTGGAGGCGGAGCGAATGCGATTTGCGATCGCGGTGACGCTGGCATTTTTGTTAGCGTCGTGCACGACGATGCGGCAGACGGAGCCGCAGCGCACGGCGACCGAAGAAATGTTGATCTCGAGCGCGGCGGATCGCGCAGTCGGCGAACTCAAGCTCGATGTTAACGGCAAGGCCGTCTTCGTCGACGCATCGAACTACAAGGGCCTCGACGCCGAATACACCATCGCTGCCGTTCACGCGCTTATATTAAAAGACGGTGCGCGGTTGACCGCCGACCGCAAGGTCGCCGATCTCGTGGTCGAGATGCGCAACGGCGCGCAATCGATAGATAAGAGGGAATTCTTGATCGGCATTCCGTCGTTCGACGTGCCGATCCCGCTCGCCGGAAGTCTGACGTTCCCGGAGATCGCGCTCTATAGCCGGAAGGAGGATATCGGCGTGTCGAAACTGACGGTGGCCGATTACAGCAACGCGACCGGTGCATCCATCGGAGCGAGCGGACCGGTTTACGGTTTTTCCCACGACCGGCAATACAAAGTCCTGCTCTTCATCGGCTGGAAGACGCAGGATTTCCGTCCCGACGAGGACGCCGGAACGTCGAAAGGCGACTGACGGCGCCGTCAGGCGGCGCGCCGCTGGCACTCGAATTCGATGGCGACGGTCGTGCCCTTGTCGACGGCGCTGGTGATCGAGAACCGACCGCCGAGCAATTCGACGAGATGCTTGGTCAGCGGCAGGCCGAGGCCAGCGCCGCCGTATTTGCGCGCGATGCTATTGTCGAGTTGCTCGAACGGTCGCAACGCGGCCGGTATATCCTCTTCGGCCATGCCGATGCCGGTGTCCTTGACCTCGATCACCATGTGTTTGGCCGTCTTGCGCGCCGAGACGGTGACCGAGCCGCCGGCAGGGGTGAACTTCAATGCATTGGAAACCAGGTTGATCAGGATCTGGCGGAAACGCGTCTCGTCGCCGATCACCGCCGGCAGATCGGGATCGAGCCGCGTATCGAAGTTGACTTTGGCGCGTTCGGCTTGGATGCGGACGAGGCGGTCGACTTCGCCGACGATGGCAGCCACGTTGAGCGGTTCGCGCCCGACCCTGAGCACATTGGCCTCCGCCTTGCTGAGATCGAGGATGTCGTTGACGATTTCCAGCAGATGAGCGCCTGACGTACGGATGTCTTGGGCGTATTCGCGATAGCGCAATTGAAGCGGGCCAAGCATCGCGGTCTCGATGATTTCGGAAAAGCCGATAATGGCGTTGAGCGGCGTGCGGAGCTCGTGGCTCATGTTGGCGAGGAAACGCGATTTCGCCTGCGTCATCGCCTCGGCGCGGGCGCGGGCCTCGGTCGCGCGGCTGGTTTCGAGCCGCGCCTCGGCAAGGTTGACGTAAGACGCGAAGTGCCGCCGAGCGAGGACCGTCAGCAGGGCAATCATGCCGAGAATGACCGTGAGGGCGATGACGACGCTGATGAATTCGCTACGCCACACGGCATAGGCGCGCTCATCGGTCATGATCACGTTGACGGCCAACGGCAGATCGTTGAGCGCATGCGTCGCGATGAAGAGCGGTTTGCCGAGGATGTGACCGGGGCTGTGAATCACGCCTGCCACGTCGTGCGCGAGAACCTGGGGAAAGGCAACGCGATCCGCGACGTTCGTGCCGAGCGCCGGCGATGGCGGATAGCGCGCCAGCAGGAGCCCGCTGCGCTCGAACAAAGAGACCGCGGTACCGGGGCCGAGATAGATGTCGCGGTAGAGGTTCGTGAAATAATCGAGCGGGATGGCGCCGCTGATGAGTCCGGCAAACGAACCATCCGGTGCTTCCAGGCGGCGCACCATCAGGACGACCGGCAAGCCGGTGGTTTGGAATTTGACGGGCTCGCTAATGAACTGGGCGGGTGTGCGATTATCGCGCGCGCGCTGAAAATAGCTGCGGAATGAAATGTCGAGATTCGGGTGCGCGGTGTCGTCCCACGAGTTGACCATGCGGCCGCGCGCGTCGAAAAGCGCGATGCTCGCGAGTTGCGGCATGCTGCCGTACTCGGCGCGCAGCAACCGCGTTACCGCACGACCGCCATAAAGCGCATGGATGTTCTGTGCGAATGCCTGACCGTGCTGCTTCAACAAGAGGGCCAGCGCATCCTTGAGCGTGATGTCGACTTCGTCGAGCGAACGTTCGGTCTGCTCGGCCAAGACGATGTCGAGGCTCGAAAGGGTCTGTCGCGTCTGCTCGGTCGCCCCGTCGTAGAGATGAACCAGCAGCGCCACCGCGATGAAGGTGAGGACGGCGCCAATGACGACGCCGGCGGCGACGAGAACCTTCGTCGGCCGCACCGGAGATGTGGGCCGCACGGCGTCGTCAGACGTTGACGGCAATATGATCGGTTTCGGATCCGCCATCGACTTGTGTCCGCAGAAATAGCCTCCCATTAGAAGGCCGACGCCCTGAGGAATGTCTTAAAATCGTACGGTGCCGTACTCGCCGAAATAGGGTTAGCAAACGGTTAACGTACGCCGTGCCCGTCGCCGCCAACCGAGCGCGGATCGCGCGCCGGCCAACGGCCGAGTTCCGCGGCAAGCAGAAATTCGCGCAACATACCGCAGTAATGTCGTCAGCCGCGCGCTCGATCGAATATCGCGCGACGTCTTCAGGTACGTCCGACGGCGGATAACCGCGCGCATTGAACGCGATGCAACGCAATAGATACGGCCGACGCCGAGATTTCCGGCGACATCGCTTGCGCGTGTCAAGGCTCACGGAATGATCACGGCCGGCGCCGCGGATCGGTGATAGCAAGCGAGGGTGCAAAATTTTTTCATTTCGCGCTGGTGACAGCGGCGCGACCGAAGATAGACGGATCGCAAGACCCGCTTGGGTTCGGGGCGTCGATCAAGCAGGCATTGCGACCGATCAAGGGACGTTTGACGTCGCAGCCGGCGCCGTCATGGCGTGTCGCCGCGGCCGTTTTGAAGCGTCACGGCTTTCAGCCGCGCACCGTCTTCGACATCGGCGTCGCGTTCGGCACCTTCGACCTTTATCGCGAATTCCCGGACGCGTTCTACTATCTGGTCGACCCGACGCAAGAATCTCTGCCCTACATGCGGCGCCTCGCGGGTCAGCTCGATTGCGAGGTGCTTAACGTCGCGCTCGCCGACCACGACGGCGAACTTGAAATCGAGATACGCGACGACATTCAAGGTTCGACATTCTTCGAAGAGGTTGGACCGCGCACCGTGCGACGACGCGAAGCCGTTGCCGTGCGCCGCTTCGATACGCTCGTCGGCGCATTCGATCGGCCGGCCTTGGCGAAGATCGACGTGCAGGGCTCGGAGCTGAGGGTTCTGCAAGGGATGGGCGAGCGCATCCGCGACATCGACGCCATCGTCGTCGAAACCAGCACATTGGCGACTATCAAAGACGGGCCCGAAATTGGCGATGTGATCGCCTATTTGAAATCGCGCGGTTTCGTCATGTTCGACCTTGTCGGCTTCGGCCGGCGTCCGTTGGATGGCGCCTTGGCGCAGCTCGACGCGCTGTTCGTGCCGGATGAATCGCCGCTCCGCGCCGACCGACGTTGGACCGATCGGGCCTGAGCGCTCAGCGCGCCGTCACCTGATTGCGGAAATCGAGTGGCGCGGCGATCTTGCGGAACGGCTCGATGCTCGATCCGGTGCCACGCACGACGATGTCGCCGTAACCGAGCAGCCGTCCCGCAAGCGATTGGTCGACGTCGACGGTTTCGACCTTATCCATGT
>JBOHLR010000132.1:0-6069 GCA_050729555.1 Allostellaceae bacterium | reverse complement strand
TCGCGCTCGGCGCGTTTCTTCTCGACTATCTTGCAGCAGACGATCGAAATCTCGAACAGGGCGAGCAACGGCACCGCCAGTGACACCTGGCTGAAGATATCGGGCGGCGTCAACACCGCGGCGGCGACGAACACGAGCACGATGGCATAACGGCGCTTCGACGCAAGGCCGGCCGCGCTCACCAGACCGACGCGCGCCATCAGCGTCAGCAGCACCGGCAGTTGGAACGCCAGGCCGAAAGCGAGCATCAGCCGCATCACCAGCGTCAGATACTCGCTGACCTTGGGTTCGATCTCGACCGGCAACACGCCGACGCCGCCCGTCTGCTCGAAGCTGAGGAAGAAACGCCAGGCGACCGGGAAGATGACGAAATAGACCAGGGCACCGCCCATGATGAACAAGATCGGCGACGCCGCCAGATACGGCAAAAAGGCATGGCGTTCGTTCTTGTAGAGTCCGGGCGCGACGAACAGGTAAAGCTGCGTCGCCATGAAGGGAAAAGCGATACAGAACGCCGACCAGACCGCGACGCGCAGATCGGTGAAGAACGCCTCGGTCAGATCGGTGTAAATGAAATGCCGGCCGGTTTGACCGGCGAGCGCCATCGCCAACGGCCGCGCCAGGAAATCGTAGATCTCGCGCGAGAAATACCAGCACGGCGCCAGCAGGATCAGGAATGCGATGATCGAATAGAGCAGCCGCTTGCGCAGCTCGACCAGGTGCTCGAACAGCGGCATCTTGCCTTTTTCGAGCTCATCTTCGCGCGGATCGTCGGTCATGACGGCGTCGAGCGGTCGAGCGGCGGCGGCTCGACATCCGGTTCCTGGGGCTGATCGGGTGGCAACACAGCCTGCCCCGCCTCGGCCAGATCCTGGCCTGGCGCCGCTTCGGTCAGCGGCGGCTTGGACGGCTCTGCCGGCGGCGTGGTTGCGTCGGGCGGCGGCAGCGACGACTTGCTCTCGCCGTGCGGATCGATGGTCCGCGACATCTCTTCGTCGAAATTGAAACGCGTCGCGGCATCGAGGTCGCGCTTGACGTCGTCGAGCTCGGCGTCGCGCACCATGTCCTCGAGACTATTCTGGAACTCGCGCGCGATCGAGCGCGCCTTGCGCACCCAGAATGCGACGTTCTTCATCACGCGCGGTAGGTCCTTCGGGCCGATCACCACCAAGGCGACCACGCCAATGAGCGCGAGTTCGGACCAGGCGAAATCGAACATGTCAGTCCTGGGCGCCTCGTCCCAGCTCTTCGGCAGCTGCCTGGGCTTCGGCTTCCGCTTCGGCCGCGTCGGTCGCCTCGGTGCCGTCCATCGGCAATTCCGCGAGCTTGCCGGTTTCGCTCAGCGTCATTTCAGGCCGCGGCCCGATCAGGCCGGCCGCACGGAGCTCTTCGCTGCCGGGCAGATCGCCGGCGTTGGCGAGACCGAAATGCAACAGGAACGCATCGGTCGTACCCCAGGTCACCGGCCGGCCGACGGTCTGGCGGCGGCCCTTCGGACCGATCCAGCCGATCTCCATCAGCAAGTCCAAGGTACCCGACGACACGACGACCCCACGAATGTCCTCGATCTCGGCACGCGTCACCGGCTGGTGATAGGCGACGATGGCTAGCGTTTCCATCGCCGCGCGCGACAGCTTGCGCGAAATCTTCTGCACCAGCTTGAGCCGCGGCCCCAGATCGGTTGCGGTGCGCACCGTCCAACCGCCGGCGGCCTCGACGACGTTCACGCCGCGGCCGCGATAATGTTCCGTCAGCTCGGCGATCAGCGACGGAATGTCGGCGTCCGCCGGTAGGCGGGCTTTGATCGCCGCTGCGTCGACGGGCGATTGCGACGCGAATAGCAGCGCTTCGAGCAGCCGCAGATGGTCGGCGCGGGGATCGGATTGGTCGGTACTCATCTAGGCCTCAGAAGACGGATTGCGAAGATAGATCGGGCCGAAGGCGCTGTCCTGCCGGAGCTGGACCTTGCCGGTACGCACGAGCTCGAGGCTCGCGGCAAAGGTGGCGGCGATAGCCGAGCGGCGTACCAAGCCGTCTCCGAGATCGGGCGGCAGGAAACTCATCAGCATCCGCCAATCCGGCATGTGGCCGAGGAAGCGCGCCATGCGTTCGAGCGCCTCGTCCATCGAATAAAGCTCGGTCGGCGCGATCTGCAGCACGCTGACCTCGTGGCGGAGCTTTTGGTCGCCATACGCCTTCAGCAGGTCGTAAAGCGTATCGCCCCACACCGGCAGGTAGGTGCGCGGCAGACCCTCGGGCGCGCCGCGCAGGAATACATCGCGGCCGAGCAACGGCCGGGCGAACAATCGCGTCGCCGCCTGTTGCATCGCCTCCAGCCGCTTGAGCCGATGCGCCAGCGCCGCCGCCAGCTCGTCGCCGCTTGGCTCGCCGGCGCTCGGCGGCTGCGGCAGCAGCAGGCGCGACTTGAGATAGGCGAGCCATGCCGCCATCACCAGATAATCGGCGGCGATCTCGAGCCGGAGCTTGCGCGCGGCGGAGATGAAAGCGAGATACTGATCCGCCAGCTTGAGGATCGAAATCTGCAACAGGTCGACCTTCTGCTCGCGCGCCAGGTTGAGCAGCAGATCGATCGGTCCTTGATAGCCCTCGAGATCGACGACCAGATCGGCGCCAGGCACCGGCTCGGGCTTCGCCATCTCGAAGGGTTCGACGTCGGTCATCCGACCCCCGTGATCTTGCTGATCGCAACCACCAGCCAGTTGACCGGCCCAGCGACGACATCGCCGAAAAAGTTCCAATCCCGCTGATAATGTGCGCCGATCAGTGGCATCACGATCAGCACGCCGACCAGAACCAGCATGCCAAAGCGCTCCATCCGCGCCAGCGGAAAGGCAAGCGCGTCCGGCAAGATGCCTACCGCCACGCGGCCGCCGTCGAGCGGTGGCAGCGGGATCATGTTGAACGCGGCAAGGATGAAATTGAAAGCGATCGAGTATTTCAGATTCCAAATAAACCAATCCTGAAAATACCCGGGCACGAGAGGCGCCGCGTAAAACAGCAGCGCGGAAACTACCAGCAGCAACACATTGACGGCCGGTCCGGCGAGCGCGACCCACACCATGTCGCGCCGCGGGCGATTGAGCCGGTTGAAATTGACCGGCACCGGCTTGGCATAGCCGAAGAGGAACCCGGTCGTGAAAAACAAAACCAAGGGCACGAGGACCGTACCGAACAGATCGATGTGCCGCAGCGGATTGAAGGTGACGCGGCCAGCGCGCAGCGCCGTGTCGTCGCCGCACCGCAATGCGACGTAGCCGTGCGCCGCTTCATGCAGCGTGATCGCGAAAATAGCCGGCAGCGCGAGCACCGATATGTCGCGTAGCAGGCTGGCCATTTGCGGCGAGATCATGCGCGGTCTCCGAGCAATGCATCGAGTCGCGCCTCGGCCGCCGCGCGATCGAACGCGACGGCACCCTGATCGGCCGCCCGCCGTCGCGCTTCGCCGCGCGCCAGCCGGCGGTGTGCCGCTGGGGTCAAAGGCCCGATCGAGCCCGCGATTGCCGTCATTTCCACCGGATCACCATTGCAATGCAGAACCACGTCGCATCCCGCTTCGAGCGCGCCTTTCGCCCGCTCCGCCAAGGTTCCGGGAAGCGCCGCCATCGATAGATCGTCAGAAATCAGCACGCCGTCGAAGCCAATGCTAGCCCTAATCGTCTCGCCAATCAGCCGCCGCGACAGGGTGGCGGGGTGGCCCGGATCGAGTGCCTGATAGACGATGTGGGCGGTCATCGCCCATGGCATGTCATGGAGCGCACGAAAGGGCGCAAAATCGCTCTCGACCAGTTCCGGCGCCGCGGCCGTAACCACCGGCAGCGCCTTGTGGCTGTCGACGGTCGCGCGGCCGTGTCCCGGAATGTGCTTGATGACCGGCAGCACGCCGCCAGCCAACAGTCCCTCGCAGGCGGCCCGCGCAAAATCCGCGATCGTCGCCGGCGCCGCACCGTAGGCGCGGTCGCCAATGATCGGGTCGGCGCCCGCGATCGCCAAGTCAAGCACCGGTGCGCAATCGACCGTGATGCCCAACGCCGATAGATCGCCGGCGATAAGTCGCGCCGCCAAGAAAGCCGCCTCGCGCGGCGCGGCGGCCAAGGTCGCAGCGGCCGGATAGCTCCGCCAATGCGGTGGCTTGAGACGCGCGACGCGACCGCCTTCCTGGTCGATCAGCACCGGCGCATCGTCCGTGCCGACGCACGCGCGCAACGCCGCGACCAGCGCACGCGCCTGATCGGGATCGGCGCAATTGCGCTGAAACAGAATGAAGCCCAGCGGATTGACGGCGCGAAAGAAGTCGCGCTCGGCATTCGCCAGCGTCAGTCCGGCGCAGCCGAAGATCGCCGCGCGCGGCTCACGGGCGGAGGACGATGCAGGCGACATGACGTTGCTGGAGCGACCGGCACAGGCGCGACGCCGTGTCTGCATCGGCAAGGGGTCCGGCCTCGATGCGATAGATCACGCCGCTGCCGCGTTCGACACGCACCGCGTTGGCCGACAGCGACGCAAGCAGATCGACCTGCGTGCGCTTTAAGCGCGTCCATTCGGTTTGGGCGGCTGCCGTCGAGCTGACGGCACCGAGTTGGACGAACCAGCCGTGCGCCGCGAGTTCCTTCGGTGCCTGCTCGCCGGACGCCGTCGCGGTCGGCATCGAGTTCGCCGGCGGATTGGCGGCGACGACGCTCGCTGGCCGAGACGGTGGTGGTGGCGGCGGTGATGGTGGCGATATCGCCGGCGCTTCTTGTGGCGCAGGCGACGACACGGTGGCTGAAACCGGCGGTGGCGCGCTCGCCGCAGCGAGTGACGGCAGTGTCGGTGTTGGCGCCGGTGGTGCCGGCGGCTGTGACGGCGGCGTCTGCGCGACAGCGGGCGGCGTCGCCGACGCTGGCGACGGCAGCGGCGGCGGCGGCGGCGGCAGGATTTGCTCGATCTTGGGCTGCGCCGCCGGACCGTTGAGAATGATCTTGTCCTGATCCGGCACCTGCATGCCGCCGGGCTGCTTCGGCGCTTCCTTGATCGGCTCGTCGCCGGGACCGATCACCGGCAACGGACCCGATGGCGCGCTCGGCGTCAGGAAATGCTCCTTAATATAAGGCCACCCCGATGCGGCAGCGGCGCCGAGGACGACCAGCACGACGCCGACGCGCACCGACGTGCCGAAATGCCGCGGCCATCGCGACGGTGGTCGCCTGGACGCGCCCGGAATGCGGTCTTCGGGATCGATGCCGAGCGCCATCAGCGCAACTCCTCGGCTGGCGTCACGCCGATCACCTTGAGGCCCGAGGCGATGACGAAAGCCACCGCCTGGACCAGCGCCAAACGGGCGCGCGTCAATTCGCGCTGGCTCTCGACCACGAAGCGCAGACCGGCGTCGGTGTTGCCCTTGTTCCACAACGCATGGAACGACGCCGCGACCTCCTGCAGATAAAAGGCAATGCGATGCGGCTCGTGCATCTGCGCCGCGCCTTCGACGGTGCGCGGCCACTGCGCCAGTTGCCGCACGAGCGCGATCTCATCCGCGTCTTCGAGCATCGTCAGCGGGCCACGCGCCAGCGCCGCGGGCGTCAGTTCGTCGGCGCCGAAATGCTGCGCGGCCAGCCGCATGACCGAGCGCGCGCGGGCGTGGGCGTATTGCACATAGAACACTGGATTGTCCTTTGACTGCTCGACCACTTTGGCGAAATCGAAATCGAGCGTCTGATCGTTGCGCCGGGTCAGCATGACGAAGCGGACGACGTCCTTGCCGACGCGCCCGATCACGTCGCGCAAGGTGACGAAATTGCCGGCGCGTTTCGACATCCGCACCGGTTGACCGCCGTCCGACAGATTGACCAGCTGGCACAATTTGACATCGAGCGCCGCCTTGCCTTGGGTCAGCGCCCTGACCACCGCCTGCATGCGCTTGACGTAGCCGCCGTGGTCGGCGCCCCACACGTCGATCATATCGGCGAAGCCGCGTTTGTATTTGTCCCAGTGATAGGCGATGTCTGCGGCGAAATAAGTCCACGAGCCGTCGGCCTTCTTGATCGGCCGATCGACGTCGTCGCCGAACGC
>JBOHLR010000131.1:0-6094 GCA_050729555.1 Allostellaceae bacterium | reverse complement strand
GTTCGCACGCGATCTCGCACGGGACGCCGCCGATGCGATCGTCTACGCCGACAACGACGGCGTCATCCGGTTCTGGAACGTCGGCGCAGCCCGTGTCTTCGGGTTCGACGCCGCCGAGGCGATTGGTCAGTCGCTCGACATCATCATTCCGGCCAATCTGCGCCAACGCCACTGGGACGGATATAACGCAACAATGCAGACCGGCCGCACGCGCTATGGCGCCGGCGATCTGCTCGCGGTGCCGGCGTTGCGCAAAGACGGCGCCCGCATCTCCGTCGAGTTCACGATCGTACCGTTCCATGACGCCGCCGGCCGGATGGTCGGCATTGCCGCGATCATGCGCGACGTCACCAAGCGTTTTGAGGAAATGAAGGCGCTGCGCGCGCAGCTCCATCAGCGCGGATCGGGCGCCTAAATCGCGGAAAATGGCGGCTGGCGGCCCAGAACAGGGCTCACAAGGGGCGGGTGGCGTCCAGCCTAAAGCGTTGCTTTCGGTCGTGGCCTGCGGATAAATAGCAGCACGACACGCACCGACCGGCCGGCGCAAGCCCGGCCGCCAACATAAACGAAAATTCATGGAGGGAGAGCGCATCGTGGCCCAACGCAAGCAGAATTCTGTTTCACGCCGCCGCGTCCTGCAAGGTGCCGCCGCGTCCGCCGGCACGTTGCCATTGATTCGTGTGCCAGGCGCCTTTGCGGCCGAAGAGGCCATCGGCAACTGGCCCGAAGGCGCCAAAGGACCATCTGTCTTCGTCGGCGTCACGGTGCCGCTGACCGGCGCCTATTCGGCCGACGGCCACGACCTCCAGAAGGGCTATGAGATCGCCTTCGAACACCTCAACGACGGCAAGGGCCTCGTCGAGCACGTTCCGAGCCTCAAGGGTAAGAAGGGCGTCCTCGGCAAAAAGGTCGTCTACAAGATCGCCGATACCCAGACCCAGCCAAATCCGTCGGTCCAGGCGCAGACCGGCTTCATCACGCAGGACAAGGCGATTATGATCACGGGTTGCCTGGCAAGCAACACGGCGATCGCGCTCGAAAAGCTGGCTCAGCGCTACCGGGTCCTGAACATGGTCGGATGCAGCGGCGCCAACGAGACCACCGGCGTCGATTGCCAGAAATATGCGTTCCGCTCGCAGCCCTCGGCCTATATGAGCGCCAAGGCGCTGGTGCCGGCGCTTGCCAAGGCGATCGGCAAGAACAAGAAGTCCATCTATCTGGTGCCCGACTATGCCTATGGCCATTCGGTCGAGCATTCGACCGGCGAGTTCACCGAGAAGCAGCTCGGCTGGAAGTCATTAGGCTCGCAGGTCTGCCCGGTCGGCACCACCGACTACAGCTCGTACTTGCTCAACATCGCCAATAGCGGCGCCGACGTGTTCGTCAACGTCGCCTTCGGCAATGATGCGGTGGCCTCGTGCAAGCAGGCCAAGCAGTTCGGCATTCTCGACAAGATGAAGATGGTCGTGCCGAACATCTCGGCGTTCCAGGGCAAGGAGCTTGGTCCGGACATCATGGGCGGCGTCTACGGAACCATGGATTTCTGGTGGACCCTCGCCGAAACCAATGCGATGGCCAAGATTTTCGTCGACACGTTCTATGCCAAGTACAAGTACCGGCCGCGCTGGCCGGCGCACATCGCCTACACGCAGATGATGATATGGGCCGATGTCGTGACCCGGGCCAAGACGTTCGATCCGCGCAAGGTGATCGCCGAGCTCGAGGCCGGCCACAAGCTGCAGATGCCGCTCGGCGAGGTCTGGTACCGCAAGGAGGATCACCAGGAGGTGCGCGCGGTGCCGGTTCTTGTCGGCAAGACCAGGGCACAGATGCGCAACGACGAGGATCTCTTCGAGGTCGTCAACCTGACGCCGGGTCCGGAAGTCATGCCGCCGGATTTCCTAGGCTGCAAAATGCCGACCAGCGCCTGACGCGCCTGTTGCTTGATCGGTGAAGGTGCGGGAGGAGGGCGACCGTGATCAGTTGGCCGCTCTTCTTCTCGCAAGTGGTCAACGGGCTTACGCTTGGCGCGCTGTTGGTGCTCGTCGCCATGGGGTTGACGATCATCTTCGGCACGCTGGGCGTGGTCAATTTCGCGCACGGCGCACTCTACGGCGTCGGTGCCTATGCTGGGTTTGTTACCTATGAGTATACCGGCTCGTTCGTCGCGGCGATGGCGGCCGGCGCGGTCTTTCTGCTGATCGTCGGCGTCATCATCGAGCGCGGCCTCATACGCCTCTATTATCAACGACCACCGGAAGACCAGATTCTCGTCACCTTCGGCGTCGCGATTATCCTGGTCGAAGGCCTTCGCGCGATCTTCGGCGGTCTCGCCCGGAATATCCCGGCGCCGTCCTGGGCGGCGGGTATCGTCAACCTGCACGTTACGCTTTACCCCACCTATCGTATCTACGTGCTGGCGATCGTCGCGGCGTCTCTTGTACTTCTCTATTTCGTGCTTTACCGCACGCGGCTTGGCCTGATCGTGCGCGCGGGGATTGAGGACCAGCTGATGGTCAACATCCTCGGCATCAACGTCACGCGCACCTTCCTGACGGTGTTCGGCTTGGGCGCGATGGCGGCGGGGTTCGCCGGCGTCATCAACGCCCCGATCGTCACCGTAACCCCGGACATGGGCGCCGACATCCTCATCCAGTCCTTTGTCGTCGTCGTCATCGGCGGCGTCGGGTCGTTCTGGGGCGCGGTTGTCGGCGGCTTGATCGCCGGTGAAATTCTGGCCCTCACGGCGATGATCCAGCCGGCCTATTCCCAGGTCATGTTGTTCGCCGCGATGGCGCTGGTGCTGATCCTTCGGCCGCAGGGTCTGTTCGGGGCCGAGGGCCGGCAATGACCGTGCCCGCCGCGCGCCCGGCCACGCTGGCCAGGCGCTTCGCGCCCGAGATCGCCCTCGTCGCGATCCTGCTCGTACTGCCGTCGATCTTGCCCTATGTCGGCGGAACATACGACATCGCCAACCGCATTCTCGACTGGGGCCTGTTCGGGATCGGCTTTGATCTGCTCTTCGGCTTCACGGGACTGTTGTCGTTCGGGCAGGCGGCGTTATACGGCGCCGGTGGCTTTGTCGCGGCCTACGTCCTCATCGCTCCATTCACCAACAATGCGGTCGTGGCACTGATTGCCGGCACGATCGTGGCGTCGATCTTTGGCGTGATCATCGGCTATCTGTCGCTGCGCCGCACCGGCATCTATTTCGCGATGCTCACCCTCGCTTTCAATGAGATGTTCTTCTTTCTCGACATCTCCCCCCTCGCGCGTTGGACCGGCGGCGAGAATGGCGTCGCCGGCGTGCCGGAACCGCATCTCGGGTTCGGGATTTTCAGCATCGACATCAACGATCCCGGCGGCCTTTACTGGCTGCTCGTCGTGGTCTTCGTCGTCGGCTTTTGGCTGGCGCGCCGCATCGTCGGTTCGCCTTTCGGCGCTGTGCTGCGCGCCATTCGCGAGAATGGCGCCCGTGTCGCCGCGGTCGGCCACGACGTGCCCAAATACAAGCTCACCGTCTTCGTCATTGCCGCGGCGTATTCCGGTCTTGCCGGCGGGCTTTTGGGTCTGCTGCAAGGCTATATGCCGCCTGACGCCTTCTATCTCGACACGTCGGGACAACTCGTGGTCCAGACCATCATCGGCGGCGCCGGAACGCTGATCGGGCCGCTGGTCGGCGCGGCCGTGTGGCTCTATCTCTACACGCTGTTGCAGAACATCGCCGGCATCGGCGCGTTGTGGAAGATGATCCTCGGCATCATCTTCGTGCTGTTGGTGACGATTTTCCGGCGCGGCCTGTGCGGTGCTGCGGTCGTGTTGTGGCGCCGGCTGCGGGCGCGCCCGGCGCCGGCATCGGCTCCTGTCGCCGCCAGCGTCGAGCCGCCGCGCGCCACTCCCGAACCACGCCGCTCGACACAGCGGCCGCTGCCGACCGGTCCGGTCGTGCTGGCGACGCGTAACCTCACCAAGCGTTACGGCGGCTTGACCGCGGTCGACGACGTTTCGTTCGATCTCCGCGAGGGCGAGATCCGCGCCGTGATCGGCCCCAACGGCGCCGGCAAGTCGACGTTCTTCAACATGTTGGCGAACGTCATTCCGCCCACGTCGGGTACGATCGAATTCAAGGGCGACGACATCACCGGCCTGGGCGCGACGCTGGTCTGTCAGCGCGGCATCTCGAAGAGCTTCCAGATCAATCAGATCTTTCCGAGTCTGACGGTGCGCGATAACCTCCGGATTGCGGTGCTGGCGCGCACCTACGGCAAGTTCCGCCCGTCGATGCTGCGCGCGGTCGATCGCGACGCGGCCGTCAATGCCGGCATCGATGTGGCTGCTACGTCGGTGCAGCTCGACGAGCGACTCGACACGCCGGCGGCCGAACTCGCCTATGGCGAAAAACGGCGGCTTGAGATCAGCCTCGCTTTGGCAACACGGCCGCAGGTTCTCCTGCTCGACGAGCCGACGGCCGGCATGAGTCCGGCCGAGCGCGTCGATACTGTGCGCCTGCTGCGGCGGATCGCTTCGGGTGTCACCATCGTCATCGTCGAGCACGACATGGACGTGGTCTTCGGATTGGCCGATCGCATCACCGTCTTGTTCAACGGCCGCAAGATTGCCGAGGATGCGCCCGACGCCATTCAGGCCAATCCCGACGTGCGTGCGGCCTATCTCGGAAGCCAGGCGACCCATGAGCCTGCTTGAGGTCGACGCGATCAACACCTATTACGGCGAAGCGCACGCGCTCTTCGACGTGTCGATGCGGATCGAGCCGCACGAGGTCGTGGCGCTGCTTGGCCGCAACGGCGCCGGCAAGACGACGACGCTGAAGACCATGATGGGCGTGATGGCGCCCAAATCCGGCGCGATCCGCTTCAACCGGCAGCCGATCGGCGGCCTGCCGCCCTACAAGATCGCGCGCTTGGGTTTGCAGCTCGTTCCCGAAGAGCGGCGGATCATCGGCGGCTTGACCGTCGAGGAGAACATCATCCTTGCTGGCTTGAGTGAGCCGAAGCCGTGGCCGCCGCAGCGCATCTACGACATGTTTCCGCGTCTCGGCGAGCGCCGACGCAGCCGCGGCCGCGAGCTGTCGGGCGGCGAACAGCAGATGCTGGCGATCGCGCGGGCGCTGGTGCGCGAGCCGCAGCTGCTCCTGCTCGACGAGCCGTTCGAAGGGCTGGCGCCGCTCATCGTCCAGGATCTGCTGGGCATTTGCCGCCGCCTGGCCGACGAGGGCCGCACCATCGTCATCGTCGAGCAGAACGTCGAAGCGGCGCTGTCGCTGTCGCACCGCTGCTACATCCTCAACAACGGCCACATGGTTTACGAAGGGACGCCGCGCAACCTTCGCGACGATCCCGAGTTCATGCACCGTCATCTCGGGATTTGAGCGCATGCGTCGGCTCGCGGCCGAAGCGGTAGTGATCGGCGGCGGTGCAGCCGGCACCTTCGCCGCACTCGAATTGCACCGGCGCGGCGTGAAGCCGCTGATCCTGTGCAAAGGGCTCGTCGGCAAAAGCGGCGCGTCGATTTTCGCCGGCAATCTGGTGGTGCCGGGGCGCCTGCTCGGCAACACCGAGCAACAGGCGCGTGATACCGCCGAATTCCTAATCCGAATGCACAATCACTTTCTGATCGATCAGCATTACGCACGCGCGGCCGGCGAATGGATCGAGCGGGAATATTATCCGGAGCTCGAGCGCGCCGGGCTCTACTTGCGGCGCGATGACCGCGGCAACGTCGTCACCAACGACGGACCGGTGCGCTGCATGGCGGCGCATTCGCAGGGCGAATCCGGCGTGTTGTTCATGGATCTGCGGCGCAAGCAGGTGCTCCAGGCAGGTATTCCGTGGTTCGAGGAAACCGCCGCGACGGCGTTGCTGACCGGCGCCGACGACGCGATCGCCGGCGTAATCGCACTCGATTTGGCGCGGGGCGAGGTCGTGGCGATCGAGAGTCGCGCGGTGGTCCTCGCCACCGGTTATGCCGACCGTTTCTATCCGCGCGCGACCGCGACGCGCGAGATGTCGGCCGATGGCATCGCGATGGCGTGGCGCGCCGGCGCCGAGTTAATGAATCTCGAAATCCAGTGGTG
>JBOHLR010000130.1:0-6096 GCA_050729555.1 Allostellaceae bacterium | reverse complement strand
GTCAAGACATGGATGGCCGGGTCAAGCCCGGCCATAACGGCGAAGCGGCTGTCGGTTGTGCATGCATTTCTACCGTATCGTCGCCGAGTCGCGCTTTCCGTTTGCGCCCGGCGGTCGGTGCTATATGGTGAAATTCCATGACGCGGTTCATCTTCATCACCGGCGGCGTGGTCTCCTCTCTCGGCAAAGGTCTCTCGGCGGCGGCGCTCGGCGCGCTGCTCCAGGCGCGCGGTTTCCGCGTCCGGCTTAGGAAATTCGACCCCTATATCAACGTCGATCCGGGCACGATGAGCCCGTATCAGCACGGCGAGGTCTACGTCACCGACGACGGCGCCGAAACCGACCTCGATCTCGGCCATTACGAACGCTTCACCGGTGTTTCATCGCGCAAAAGCGACAGCCAGACCACCGGCCGGATCTATTCGACGGTGATCGGCCGCGAGCGCCGCGGTGAATATCTCGGCGCCACCGTCCAGGTCATCCCGCACGTCACCGACGCCATCAAGGAGGCAATCCAGGCCGATCTCGGCGGCGAGGATTTCGTGCTCTGCGAGATCGGCGGCACGGTCGGCGACATCGAAGGCCTGCCGTTCCTCGAGGCGATCCGCCAGCTCGGCAACGAACTGGGCCGCGACCGCGCGATGTACATCCACCTGACGCTGGTGCCCTACATCCCATCGGCCGGTGAACTGAAGAGCAAGCCGACGCAGCACAGCGTCAAGGAGCTCCTCGGCCTCGGCATCCAGCCCGATATCCTGCTGTGCCGCTGTGATCGCGAAATCCCCGAAAGCGCGCGCAAGAAGATCGCGCTGTTCTGCAATTTGCGCGAGGAGCGCGTCATTCCGGCGCTCGACGTCGACACTATCTACGACGTGCCGACGGCCTATCACAAACAGGGTCTCGACCGCGAAGTCTGCCGCCATTTCGGCTTGAACGCACGCGAGCCCGATCTGGCGCGCTGGACCGACATCGTCGGCCGTATCCGCAAGCCCGAAGGCGCCGTCACCATCGCCGTCGTCGGCAAGTACACGCATCTGCCCGACAGCTATAAATCGCTGGCCGAAGCGCTCGCTCACGGCGGCATCGCCAACAATGTCGGCGTTAAGCTGAACTGGTTCGATTCGGAAGTCTTCGAGCAGGAGGACGCCGTCAGCCATCTCGTCGGCGTCAACGGCATCTTGGTGCCCGGCGGCTTCGGCGAGCGCGGCAGCGAAGGCAAGATCGAAGCCGCGCGGTTCGCGCGTGAACGCAAGGTGCCGTATTTCGGCATTTGCTTCGGCATGCAGATGGCGGTGATCGAAGCGGCGCGGCACTTGGCCGGCCTCAACGGCGCCGGTTCGACCGAATTCTGTCCCTGCGCCGAGCAGGTGATCGGCCTGATGACCGAATGGTTGAAGGGCAACCAGCTCGAAAAGCGCAAAACCAACGGCGATCTCGGCGGCACCATGCGCCTCGGCGCCTATCCGGCGCGGCTTGCGCCCGGCTCGCGCGTCGCGGAGATTTACGGCGCGACCGAGATCAGCGAGCGCCACCGCCACCGTTACGAAGTCAACGTCAACTACAAGGCGAAGCTGGAAAAGACCGGCATGCGCTTCTCCGGCATGTCGCCCGATGGCGAGCTGCCCGAGATCGTTGAATTCCCCGACCATCCGTGGTTCATCGGCGTTCAGTTCCACCCCGAGCTCAAATCCAAGCCCTTCGACCCGCATCCGCTCTTCACCTCGTTCATCAAGGCGGCGGTGGAGCAGTCTCGCCTCGTCTAGGCGGCTGCTATATAAGTGTCGGCCATGACCGCGCCGCTTCACGTCCATATCGGGAACATCACGCTCGGCAATGACCGGCCGCTAGCGGTGATCGCTGGCCCATGCGTGCTCGAAAGCCGCGCGCACGCGATGGAAATGAGCCACGCGCTGGTCGAACTCACCGGCAAGCTCGGCATCGGCCTGATCTACAAAACCTCGTTCGACAAGGCGAACCGTACTTCGAGCGAAAGCCCGCGCGGCATGGGTCTCGAAGCCGCGCTGCCGATCCTCGCTGAGGTGCGCGAGAAATATGGCTGCCCGGTGCTGACCGACGTGCACGCACCCGAGCAATGTGCGGCCGTCGCCGAAGCCGTCGACGTGCTCCAGATTCCGGCTTTCCTCTGCCGACAGACCGATTTGTTGATCGCAGCCGCCAAGACCAAGCGCGCGATCAACGTCAAGAAGGGCCAGTTCCTTGCGCCCAGCGACATGAAGAACGTTGCGGCGAAGATTTCAAAGGCCGGCAACGACAATATCCTGCTGTGCGAGCGCGGCGTGTCGTTCGGGTACAACACGCTGGTCTCCGACATGCGCGCGCTGCCGATCATGGCGCAGACCGGCCATCCGGTGGTGTTCGACGCGACGCATTCGGTGCAGCAGCCGGGCGGGCAGGGCGACAAGAGCGGCGGCGAGCGGCAGTACGTGTCCATACTGGCACGTGCGGCCGTGAGTGTCGGCGTCGCCGCCGTCTTCATGGAAACCCACCAGGATCCCGACCACGCGCCGTCGGACGGACCCAATATGGTCCATTTGAAGGACATGCCGGCGCTGCTTCGGCAGCTTATGGAATTCGACAAGCTCGCGAAGAAAACCAACGGAAGCGCATGACCGCCATCACCGATATCACCGCGCGCGAAATCCTCGACAGTCGCGGCAATCCCACCGTCGAAGTCGATGTCATCCTGGAAAGCGGCGCGCGCGGCCGCGCCGCCGTGCCGTCGGGCGCGTCGACCGGCACGCACGAAGTGGTCGAGCTGCGCGACGGCGACAAGAAACGCTATGGTGGCAAGGGCGTGCGTAAGGCGGTCGATGCGGTCAACGGCGAGATATTCGACGCCGTGTCCGGCCGCGACGCCACCGACCAGGCCGGTCTCGACCGCGCGCTGATCGCTCTCGACGGCACGCCCAACAAGGCGCGGCTCGGCGCCAATGCCATCCTCGGCGTCAGTCTCGCTTGCGCCAAGGCCGCGGCGGCCGAACTCGGTCAGCCGCTCTATCGCTATATCGGCGGCGTCGAGGCGAACGTGCTGCCGGTGCCGATGATGAACGTCCTCAATGGCGGCGTGCATGCCGACAATCCGATCGACATCCAGGAATTCATGATCATGCCGGTCGGCGCGCCCACCATCGCTGAAGCCATCCGCACCGGCGCCGAAATCTTCCATGCGCTGAAGAAAGCGCTCAAGGATAAGGGCCATAACACCAATGTCGGCGACGAGGGCGGCTTCGCGCCCAATTTGCAATCGGCCGACGAGGCGTTGAGCTTCATCGTGCGCGCCATCGAGGCCGCGGGCTACAAGCCGGGCGAGCAGGTGGCGCTGGCGCTCGATCCGGCCTCGACCGAGTTCTGCAAGGACGGAAAATACAAGATGGAAGGGAAGACGCTCGATTCCGGCGCGATGGTGAAATTCTACGAGGGCCTGGTGGCGCGCTATCCGATCGTCTCGATCGAAGACGGCATGGCCGAAGACGATTGGGCCGGCTGGCAGGCGATCACCGCCGCGCTCGGCAAGAAGATCCAGCTCGTCGGCGACGATCTGTTCGTCACCAATCCCAAGCGCTTGGCCGAAGGCATCGAAAAACGCGTCGGCAACGCCATCCTGATCAAGGTCAATCAGATCGGCTCGCTCAGCGAGACGCTCGAGACCATGGCGCTGGCGCGGCGTGCCAACTACGCCCAGGTCATGTCACACCGTTCGGGCGAAACCGAGGACGCAACCATCGCCGATCTCGCGGTCGGCACCAATTGCGGTCAGATCAAGACCGGCTCGCTGGCGCGCTCCGACCGGCTCGCCAAATACAACCAGCTCATCCGCATCGAGGAACAGCTCGGCGGCGCCGCGCGCTATCCCGGCCGGGCCGCATTCCGGCGCTAAATACGATTCGCGCTTAGGTCTGACGAGGCCCGTTTAGATCAGATTCGGCCGCAGAGTCGCCTCACGACTCGTTAATTCAAAATCAGGGAATCGGAATTCATTTGACCCGGCGACTCGGCCGTGATTCAAACGAGTCGCCATGGACGTGTTGTATGCGTTGCGTGCCCGCGCGCGCCAGATCGTCGGTCCGGTGCTCGGCTTCACGCTGTGCGCCTACTTCGCCTACCACCTGGTCGAAGGCGATCGCGGCTTGCTGGCGTTGTGGAACCTGCAAACCCAAGTGCGCGACGCGCAGGCCACATTGAGCCAGCTCCAGGCCGAGCGCGATCCGCTGGCCAAGCGCGTATCGTTGCTCCAGGGCAATCACATAGACCGCGACTTTCTCGACGAGCAGGTCCGCGCGGTGCTGAATTACGGCGCGCCGGGCGAACTCGTCATCTACACCCCGCAATCGCAATAGCCCGGGTCGATTGGCCGGACGGTCCGTGCGCGGCTTCACCGTTCGCGGAAAGGTCACACGTCTACGCTGATGGTCCGCGATACGGTCGCGCCGCTTAGGGCCGGAACGCGACGGCTGTCCGATAAGCTTTTCAGACTTCTTAACTCGAAATCGGTTAAGTTTAATTTTTCCTTGTATAACAATCATTTGTGAAGAGTTTGATTGCATTGTTGGTGGTGGCTGGGTAGGGATAGCGGTGCGCCGCCGCGGTCGCTGCGTCGCCGTTGAATTCCGGGAGACACCATGGCTGTAGCCGCCAAGCGCAAGCCCAAGTCCCGCCCCGACGAGCCCGTCGAAGCCGAAGTCTCCGCCGAAAAACTGCTCGACCTCTACCGCGCCATGCTGCTCATCCGCCGCTTCGAGGAGAAGGCGGGCCAGATGTACGGCATGGGGCTGATCGGCGGCTTCTGCCACCTCTATATCGGCGAAGAAGCGGTGGTCACCGGCGCCATGGCCATTGCCGAACCCGGCGACACCGTCATCACCGCCTATCGCGATCATGGACACATGCTGGCGTGCGGCATGGATCCGAAAGGCGTCATGGCCGAGCTCACCGGCCGCCGCACCGGCTATTCGCGCGGCAAGGGCGGCTCGATGCACATGTTCTCGCGCGAGAAGAATTTCTTCGGCGGCCACGGCGTCGTCGGGGCGTGCGTGCCGCTTGGCACCGGCCTGGGTTTCGCGCATCGCTATCGCGACAACAAGCGCGTGTCGCTCACCTTCTTCGGTGACGGCGCGATGAATCAGGGCCAAGTCTACGAAAGCTTCAACATGGCGGCGTTGTGGAAGCTGCCGGTGGTCTACATCATCGAGAACAACCGCTACGGCATGGGCACGTCGATCGCGCGCTCGTCGGCGTCGCCCAATCTGTTCGGCCGCGCCGCACCCTTCGGCATTCCCGGTTATCAGGTCGACGGCATGAACGTGCTGGCGGTGATCGCGGCCGTGCAGGAAGCCGTCGAGTATGCGCGCAGCGGCAAGGGCCCGTTCATTCTCGAGATGCTGACCTATCGCTATCGTGGCCATTCAATGTCCGATCCCGCCAAATACCGCAGCAAGGACGAAGTCAGCCGCATGCGCCAGGAGCACGACCCGATCGACCAGGTGCGCAAGCGTCTTATCGACGGCGGTCTTGCCGACGAGAACCGGCTCAAGGAGATCGACAACGCGGTCAAAGCGCAAATCACCGAAGCCGCCGATTTCGCGCAGCAAAGCCCGGAGCCCGATCCGAGCGAGCTGTGGACCGACGTCTACGGCGAAGCGAGCGCTTGACCATGGTCGATATCCTGATGCCGGCGCTCTCGCCGACGATGACTGAGGGCAAGCTCGCCAAGTGGCACAAGCAGGTCGGCGACGTGATCAAGGCGGGCGACGTTCTGGCCGAGATCGAGACCGACAAGGCGACGATGGAATTCGAGGCGGTCGACGAGGGCACGCTCTCCGAAATCCTCGTGCCGGAAGGCAGCGAGCACATTGCCGTCAACGCGCCGATTGCGCGCATCGCCGGCGAAGGCGAACCGGCGAAGCCGGCCGCAGCCAAACCGGCACCGTCGCAACCGGCGGCCAAGCCGGCGGCGCCGCCGCCCGCTCCGAAAGCGCCGTTGCAAGCGGCAAGTGCGCCGACGGTGCCGCGGCCCGCCGCCGAAAGCGAATGGACCGGACCGAGCACGACCATGACCGTGCGCGACGCCTTGCGCGA
>JBOHLR010000129.1:0-6120 GCA_050729555.1 Allostellaceae bacterium | reverse complement strand
GAGGATTTCGCCGCGCACGTCGACGGTGATCTTCTTCGACAAGTCGCCGCTGGCGATGGCGGTTGCGACGTCGGCGATGTTGCGTACCTGGCCGGTCAGGTTCGAGGCCATGAAGTTGACGTTGTCGGTGAGGTCCTTCCAGGTTCCGGCGACGCCCTTCACTTGCGCCTGGCCGCCGAGCTTGCCTTCGGTGCCGACCTCGCGCGCGACGCGCGTCACTTCGCCGGCGAAGCCGTTGAGCTGATCCACCATCGTGTTGATGGTTTCCTTGAGCTGCAGGATTTCGCCGCTGACGTTGACCGTGATCTTCTTCGACAAGTCGCCGCTGGCGATGGCGGTCGCCACTTCGGCGATGTTGCGCACCTGGCCGGTCAGGTTCGAAGCCATGAAGTTGACGTTGTCGGTGAGGTCCTTCCAGGTTCCGGCGACACCCGGCACGTTGGCCTGACCGCCGAGCTTGCCTTCGGTGCCGACCTCGCGCGCGACGCGGGTCACCTCGCCGGCAAAGCCGTTGAGCTGGTCCACCATCGTGTTGATGGTGTTCTTGAGCTCGAGGATCTCGCCTTTCACGTCGACAGTGATGGTGCGGGACAAGTCGCCGCGCGCCACGGCCGTGGTCACTTCGGCGATGTTGCGCACCTGGCCGGTCAGGTTCGAAGCCATGAAGTTGACGTTGTCGGTCAAATCCTTCCAGGTGCCGGCGACGCCGGGCACGACGGCCTGACCGCCGAGCTTGCCTTCGGTACCGACCTCGCGCGCGACGCGCGTCACTTCGGCGGCGAACGAGCGGAGCTGGTCCACCATCGTATTGATGGCTTCTTTCAGCTGTAGGATTTCGCCGCGCACGTCGACGGTGATTTTCTTCGACAAGTCGCCGCTGGCGACGGCGATCGTCACCTCGGAAATGTTGCGCACTTGCGCCGTCAGATTCGACGCCATGGAATTGACGCTCTCGGTCAAATCCTTCCACACGCCGGTCACTTCGCGCACCTGCGCCTGACCGCCGAGCTTGCCGTCGGTGCCGACTTCGCGCGCGACGCGCGTCACCTCGGAGGTAAACACGCTGAGCTGCTGGATCATCGTGTTGACGATGTTGGCGAGCCGGAGGAATTCGCCTTTGAGCGGCCGGCCGTCGATCTCGGTCGGAACGGTTTCGAGCAGATCGCCGCGAGCGACCGCGGCAATCGCGCGCGTCACGGCCACGGTCGGCCACAGCAGATCGTCGATCAGCCCGTTGAGCGACGCTTCCATTTCGCCCCAGGCGCCGAGCGTATGGCCGAATTTGACGCGTTGCCGGGTGCGGCCGTCACGGCCGACCGTGTTGCCGACACGTTCGAGCTGTTCGGCCATCCGTTGATTGGCGGCGGCGATTTCGTTGAACGTGTCGGCGATCTTGCCGGCAAGGCCGACCTGATCGCGGGGCAGCCGGACGGAGAAATCGCCGATGCGGATCGCCTGAAGCCCGTGCAGCAACTGCTGGAGATCAAGGATTTCCCGTGCGTGCCGGGCGTCGCCGTTGGCTTCGGGTTCGAAGGGGACCGGGGTCGCGACAACCGCAGGGTCGTCGTGCGTTTGAGCTCGCCGAGTAATCGCCATGTCGTCCCCCGTCACTTGCGTGCGCATGCCTTTTTTATGACCCGCACCAAGGACATCGCCCGGGTCGCGTGTGGCCACTCTATCGCGGCTTCTACGGAGCACGAACGGGCCTAGAATCGCGGCATTCGCGCTAGGGTACGATCAGGGAAAACCTGAGAGTTGCCGAGAAAACTACTGAGGGAGTATCGGCGTCCGTAGCGAGCTGATGTCGATCCGCTCGCAATTAAGCCGGCCCTGCAGCAGGCAATCCTCGAGTTTTGCCGTCTGCGCCAGCCCTTCCAACACATAAAACCCGATGACGCCGATCAGCAATGTGACGGCGAAGGCCGCGAGACTGGTGGTGAAACGCTCCTCGTCGTCGCGTTCGTTGCGCCGGCGTTCCCACAGGGACAGGGGCCGATCCATGTCGGCATCATGGCACGTTTCTATGCCCCAGGCGAGCCAGGCCGGCTGGACGCTAATGCGCGAGCTGATCCGCCGTATTGAGGTCGTCGTTGGCCTTGGCCAAGTCGCCCTTGTCCTGCCAAGCCATGCCGCGGTCGTGGAAGCATTGACTGCACCGCGGATTGAGCTTGATTGCTTGGTCGTAGTCCGCGATTGCGTGGTCATTGTCGTTCTTGTGATACCAGGCAATGCCGCGGTTGAAATAGACCTGCCACAACGCAGGGTCGTGCTGCTCGTATATGACCGCGGCGGTGAAGTCGGCGATCGCGCCGTCGTAGTCGCCGGTCTGGTTCCGCGCCATGCCGCGGTTGTTGTAGCAGTGGCCGCAATCCGGGCTGAGCTTGATCGCCGCGCCGTAATCGGCGACCGCGTGCGCGTAATCGGCGTTGCGGTAATAGGCCGTGCCACGCTTGTCGTAGACGTTGGCGCGATCCGACGATGGCAGGGTGCGATCGTCGAGCGCGCGCGTGTAGAGGCGCATCGCCCTGCCCCAATCCTGTTTTTGCGCCGCCTGATCGCCCGCGTGCATGTCGGCCGAACCGTCGGCGAACGCCGGCGACGCAATCGCGATGGACAGAGCCGCCACAATGAGTGCGCGTCTCATGATGCTGCCGCCTCGACATAACGCGGAAAAATTCCCACTGGCTTCGGCAGTTGCGTTTCCGCCGAAAGTGGGTGCGCTTCGAGCGCGTTGAAGCAGCGGTGCGCGAAATTGTCCGGCACCGCGAGCTGGTCGAGAAGCTTCGCCGCCGCTTGCGGCACGAACGGCTGCGCCAAGATCGCGAGATGGCGAATGGTTTCGGCTAGGACGTAGAGCACACGATCGAGGCGCACCGGATCGGTCTTCTTCAGCTTCCACGGCGCTTGTTCGTCGACGTAACGGTTGGCGATGGCGACGACCTCCCAGAGCCGCTCGAGCGCGAGGTGCAGCGCCTGTTTGTCGATCTCGGCGGCGACCGCACGATGGAGATTGGCGACTTTGGCGATCAATTCGCCGTCGGCGCGACGCTGTTCGTCCACTGTCGGATCGGCCCCGGTCGGCAGTTTGCCGCCGCAATAGCTTTGGATCATCGACAGCACGCGCTGCGCCAAGTTGCCGAAATCGTTGGCGAGATCGCCATTGATGCGGCCGACGACGGCGCGATGCGAAAAGTCGCCGTCCGAACCGAACGGCAATTCCCGCAGCATGAAATAGCGCACCGAATCGACGCCGTATTCGTCGACGAGCTGCTGCGGCGCGATGAAGTTGCCCAACGACTTCGACATCTTCTGGCCTTCGACCGTCCACCAGCCGTGTGCGAAGACGCGCTTCGGCAGATCGAGACCGGCCGCCGCCAGGAACGCCGGCCAATAGACGCAATGGAAGCGCACGATGTCCTTGCCGACGACATGGATGTCGGCCGGCCAGAACGTCTTGAATTCAGCGCTCGCCGCATCCGGATAGCCGACGGCGGTCAGGTAATTGGTCAGCGCGTCGAGCCAGACATACATCACATGTTTTTCGTCGCCTGGCACCTTCACGCCCCAATCAAAGGTCGTTCGGGAGATCGACAAATCGGTGAGCCCACCTTTGACGAAACTCATCACTTCGTTGCGCCGCGACACCGGACCGATGAAATCGGGGTAGCGCGCGTAATGGTCGAGCAGCCATTCCTGCCAGTCGGACAAGCGGAAGAAATAGCTCGGCTCCTCGACCCATTCGACTTCGGCGCCGGATGGCGCGCGAAATTTCCCGTCCTGGCTCTTGGTCAGTTCGCCTTCGCCATAGAATGCTTCGTCGCGCACCGCGTACCAGCCGGCGTACTTGCCGAGATAGATGTTGTCGCGGCCATTGGGTGATTTGCTTTTGGCGATCGCTTGCCAGATCGCCTGGCTGGCGGCGATGTGACGCGGTTCGGTGGTGCGGATGAACTGGTCGTTCGAGATGTTCATCAGCTTGGTCATGGTGCGGAAATTTTCCGACACGCGGTCGCAAAATGCCTGCGGCTCGACGCCGGCGTCGCGCGCCGATTTCGCCACCTTCTGGCCGTGCTCATCGGTGCCGGTGAGGAACAGCACACGATCGCCGTCGAGCCGCTTGAACCGGGCCAGCGCGTCGCACGCGACAGATGTATAGGCATGGCCGAGATGCGGCGAATCGTTGACGTAATAGATCGGCGTCGTGAGATAGAACTTGGCGCCGGCCATGATCGTGATCCTCTACCCGATCCTCAGCGCGTCGCGTCGGCGAGCGCAAAGAAGGCATCGAGCACGACCGCCCGCTTGTCGAGTTCGACGCCTTCGGCGGCGCCGAATAGCTGTCCCAAACGCCGCCAGGTTTCGGCCCAGTGCGCCGGACTGCGGCGTGTCGCCAGCTTTGCCAAAACAGCGCGTTCGGCAGACGACGCCGCCGGCTCGCGACCCAGGGCGAGCATGACGATCGCGGCGACAGCGCGGGGCAAGAGGTCCGTCAGCAGACTGAAGCCCGTCGCCTCGCCACGGACCAACGATTCGGCATAGGTATGCAGCGGTTCGCCAGGCAGATTGGGTAGGCCGCCCAGCAGGTTGAACAGGCCGCGCTGCACCGCAAGTCCATCCTGCGCCGCCAGGGTCAGGGCGCGGCCGATCGAGCCACCGGCCAGTTGCACCAGAGCGTCGGCATCGGCCGCACCCAGTTCGGGCATGAATCGATGAATTGCTGCAAGAACAGACTCTTGCGGCAATATATTCATATGCATCGTGCGGCAACGCGACCGAATCGTCGGCAGCAACCGGCCGGGACTTTCGCTGGTGAGAAACAGCAAAGCGCGCTTGGGTGGCTCCTCAAGAACCTTCAGCAACGCATTAGCTGCATTACGATTCATCTCGTCGACACCATCGACAATTACCACCCGCCACGCGCCTTGCGACGGCGTCAGGTGGAGGAACGCGGCAATGGCGCGGGCATCGTCCACCACGATCTCGCTGCGCAGCCGTTTGCGCTTCTCGTCCCAGGCGCGCTCGACCACCAGCAAGTCCGGATGGGCGCCGGCCGCAACGAGCCGAAACACGGGGCTCTCGGGCGGGATCGCGAGCGCCGTGGCCGGCGCGGCATCGCCAAACAAACCCGCCCCTGCTTCCGGCTGCGCCAGGAGAAACCGCGCCGCCCGGTAGGCGAAAGTGGCCTTGCCGATTCCCGCCGGCCCCGCGAGCAGCCAGGCATGCGGCAGGCGTTTGGCATTGTGGGCGCTGAGAAAGGCGGCTTCGGCCGCGGCATGACCGATCAACGCCGTATTTTCGCGCGGCGACGGCAAATCTACTGCATCGGCGCTGCCGGTCTCGTCCGTCGCGCTATCGAAATCGTCGTCGCTCATGCGGCCATCATAGCGCAACGCCAAGCCGTGCACGCACCGAAGCGGCAAGGGTCCGGCGCACCGACTCGACGTCGCCGCTGGCGTCGACGACGACACAACGGTCGGGCGCCTCGTGCGCGATCGCCAGAAATCCGTCGCGCAGTCGTCGGTGAAAGTCCGGTCCCATCTGTTCGAAGCGGTTGCGATCCCGTGCCCGCTTGAGCCCGATCTCGACCGGCAAGTCGAGAATCAGCGTCAGATCCGGTTGGCGGCTGCTTTCGCTGATGAAGCGATGGAGTTCGCGCAGCGCGTCGAGCGCCAAGCCGCGGCCGTACCCTTGATATGTCAGCGTCGAATCCGCGTAACGGTCACAAACTACCCAGCGTCCGGCAGCAAGCGCCGGCTGGATCGTCCGCGCCAGATGATCGCGCCGCGCCGCCACCATCAGCAACGCTTCGGTCGGTGCATCCCAGGCGTCGGGGCCGCCGGCCAGCAGCAGCTTGCGGATCGCTTCGGCGCCGGGCGATCCGCCGGGCTCGCGCGTTTCCAGCGCGTCGATGCCGACGCGTTTAAGCGCCTCGACCAAGAGCCGCACCTGGGTCGATTTACCGGCGCCCTCGCCACCCTCGAGCGTGATGAAGCGTCCGCGTACGGGTGCGTCGGCGGTCAGTGTTGGCGTCCGAACAGCAGATAGGCCGCGTTGAACGCCAGGCGGCCGAAAATACCGAGCCGCTGCACCGATTGGGTCGTGACCAGCGGCACGTCAATG
>JBOHLR010000128.1:0-6311 GCA_050729555.1 Allostellaceae bacterium | reverse complement strand
GTGTCGAGCAGCGGTGCATCGGCCGCTTCCTCGCGCGCTTCGAAAGTCTCGCTCGTCGAATTCGTCTTGCTCGCCATGTCGATCCGCCTTCGCGTCATTTTCAGAGAATCAAAAAAATCCGTCGCTCAACCCAGATCGCCGCTCACATCGTCATCTTTCGCCTGGCTTACATGCAGCATCTCCTGGAGTTGCTGCACACGCGCAAGCGTATCCTCGTTGGTGTCGACCGCGAGGCTGTGTTCTGCTTCCGCAAGTTGTGTCAAAAGGCACTGCCGCTCGTATTGCCGTTTGATGTCGACCCACCCCGATCGCACCGATTCAACACTCGCACCGACCCTGGTAAAACGGGCAAACCCCAAGACGCGCGGCGATAGGATTCGTTCCACCACGGGCCCGAATCCATCGTGAGTTAGGTGGCCTTTCAAGGTCTCGGCGTCAAGGGCGGGATTGCGCTGGTGCAGTTCTAGGATTTTGCGCGAAAGACTGTCAAGTTTTCCAGCCTTAGGAAAGTCGATTTGTGCAAGTTCTTCAGCGGCTTCAGCCAATAAAAAGGGGTGGTTGAGCACGTAGGCGAGCAAGATTTCGCCGAGCGCCGGCAGCTGGTTTTCCGGCTCGGGCGCGCGGGTTGGTTCCTGGCCGAGCCAGTCAGCCGTGCCGAGGAACGGGCGCCGCGACCGGTCGCGGCGTGCTGGCGCAATCCGCCAGCCGGCGCGGACTGGGGTGCGACGACCGGATGGTGGCGTTTCGATACGAGCTAACTTTTTAAAAATAAAATCCGCATACTCTTTCTGGACGGTCGCGTCGGCGATCTGAGCTATGCGGGCTTGCAACTTGGAGCGGAAGGCAGCGCGTTGTTCCGGGGTTTGCTTCCCGGGCGAAGTAGAGGTTCGTTCAATTCGTAATAACATCTCCGCAAACGGTACAGCTCCCTCCAATATAGAATGCATTGCTTTCCGACCCTGACGCGCAATTAGTGTGTCGGGGTCATCGCCCTCCGGCAAAATTGCAAATCGCAAACTACGACCTGGTTTAAGTAATGGCAGCGCGCGATCGAGCGCGCGCGCCGCCGCGCGTTGGCCCGCGGCGTCGCCGTCGAAGCACAAGATCGGCTCTGGCGCGAGACGCCAGAGCTCTTCGATCTGGCTTTCGGTCAACGCGGTGCCAAGCGGCGCAACCGCCGTGCCGAAACCGGCGCGTTGCAATGCGATCACATCCATATAGCCTTCGGCGACGATCGCGGTTTCGTCGCGCGCCGCCGCGGCGCGCGCCGCCGCCCAGCCGTAGAGCGTGCGGCCTTTGGCGAAGAGCGGCGTCTCCGGCGAATTGAGATATTTCGGCTGGCCATCGCCGATGACGCGGCCGCCGAAGGCGATGATCCGGCCGCCGCGATCGCCGATCGGAAACATCACGCGGTTGCGGAAATAATCGAACGGCGCGCGGCCGTCGTCCGACTGATGGATCAGACCCGCTTCGATCAGCAACGGCTCAGGGAATTTGCCGCCGAGCGCCCGCTTCAACGCCTCGCGGCCGTCGGGCGCGTAGCCCAGACGGAAGCGCTTGATCGCCGCATCGTCGAGGCCGCGGTTCGACAGATACTCGCGCGCGGCGCGGCCTTCGGCCACGCGCAGTTGCGCCTCGAAGAACGCGCAGGCCGCTTCCATCGCGCCTTGCAGCGTCGCCGCGCGTTCGGCGCGCTGGCGTTCCTCCGGCGTCGCCTTGGGCACGTCGAGTCCGGCGCGCCGCGCCAGCTGCTCGACCGCCTCAGGAAAGGCGAGGTTCTCGGTCTGCATGACGAAACCGATGACGTCGCCATGCGCGCCACAGCCGAAGCAGTGATAGAAGCCCTTTTCCTCGACCACCGAGAACGACGGCGTCTTCTCGTTGTGGAACGGGCACAGGCCGGTGAACTCGCGGCCGCGCCGCGTCAGCTTGACGCGCCGGCCAACGATGTCGGCGAGCGAAATCCGATGGCGCAACTCGTCGAGGAAACGGGGCGGGAAAGCCATCGAGCCTACAGTCTGTGGTCGACTCGGCACCGGCGTTTCGGCGACGAATCGCCGGCAATTCTAGCGCAGCCGCCGGGCGCGAGAAACCGTCCGCTGCGGCTTATCCGTCACCCTGTGAGCAACTTTTTCACGGTCTGGCTGGCCGCCGCCGGATCGAGCTGGCCGGCATATTTGGTTTTGAGCACCGCCATCACCTTGCCCATGTCCTTGATACCGTCGGCGCCGGTCTCTTTGATCGTGTCCCAGACCGCCGAGTCGAGCTCGGCGACGGTCATCTGCTTGGGCAGGAAGCGCTCAATAATCGCGATCTCGCCCTTTTCCTTGGCGACGAGCTCGGGCCGGTTGCCTTTCTCGTACAACTCGATCGACTCGCGCCGCTGCTTGATCATCTGCTGCAGCATCTGCTGGATCGCGCCATCGTCGATGCGATCGAGCTTGGGCCGCGCCTCGATGTCCTTTTCCTTGAGCCGCGCCAAGATCAGCCGCACGGTCGAAACCGTGAGGTTTTCCTTGCTCTTCATCGCCTCTTTCAGGGTTTCGGTGAAGCGGTCGCGCAGCATTTTGCCTCCGATGTCGCCGCGGGCGGCGGCGCTTGACGGCATCCTATCCGCGGTCTAATTCAATGTCTTCAAGTCCGATCGCTGTTCCGCCGCGCCGCCGGATGCTTCCTGCGGCGCGTTTTGCCGCGAGCGGATGCCGACTCCGCGTATGAGGTTTCGATCACCGGTATGACCATGGACGCCCGCCCCGCCGACGCCACCGCGGTTATGGTCTTGGCCGACGGCAGTGTCTTTTGGGGACGCGGCGTCGGCGCCGAAGGCGTGCGCGTCGGCGAAGTCTGCTTCAACACCAGCATGACCGGCTATCAGGAAATCATGACCGATCCCTCCTATGCCGGGCAGATCATCACCTTCACCTTCCCGCATATCGGCAATGTCGGCGCCAATGCGGAGGACATCGAGACGGTGACGCCGCCGGCACGCGGCCTGGTGCTGCGCGCCGACATCACGGCGCCCTCGAACTGGCGCGCGGCGCAGCCGTTCGACGCCTGGCTCAAGAAGATGGACCTGATCGGAATCGCCGGCGTCGACACACGGGCGCTGACGCGGCGCGTCCGTGACGGCGGCGCGCCCAACGGCGCGCTGGCGCATCGCGCCAACGGCAAGCTCGACATCGAGAACCTGCTCAAGCAGGCGCGCGCCTGGCCCGGCCTGGAAGGTATGGACCTGGCGAAAGAGGTGTCGTGCCGGCAAAGCTATCAATGGAGCGAGACGACGTGGGCACTCGGCGCCGGCTACGGCACGCTCGCCAAGCCGCGCTTCAAGGTCGTCGCGGTCGATTACGGCGCCAAGCGCAACATCTTGCGCCAGCTCGCGAGCGAAGGCTGCGCCGTCACGGTCGTGCCGGCGACCGCGGGCTTCGACGACATCATGCGCCACAAGCCCGACGGCGTCTTTCTGTCAAACGGTCCCGGCGATCCCGCCGCCACCGGCACGTATGCCGTGCCGGTGATCCGGGAGCTGATCAAATCGGGCAAGCCGCTATTCGGCATCTGCCTGGGCCATCAATTGCTGGCGCGCGCGCTCGGCGGTCAGACGCGGAAGATGGCGCTCGGCCATCGCGGTGCCAATCACCCCGTCAAGGACTTGGCAACGGGCAAGGTCGAGATCACCAGCCAGAACCACGGCTTCTGCGTGCTGCCCGAGACGCTGCCCAAGGAGGCCGAGGTCTCGCACGTCTCGCTGTTCGACGGCTGCAACGAAGGCATCCGCCTCAAGGGCAAGCCGGTGTTCTCGGTGCAATACCATCCCGAGGCCAGCCCCGGCCCGCAGGACAGCCACTATCTTTTCCAGCGCTTCGCGAAGCTGATGGAAAAGCAGAAGAGCTGAGACGATGCCGAAGCGCACCGATCTCAAAAGCATCCTGATCATCGGCGCCGGACCGATCGTCATCGGCCAGGCGTGCGAGTTCGACTATTCCGGCGCGCAGGCCTGCAAGGCGCTCAAGGAAGAGGGCTATCGCGTCGTCCTGGTGAACTCCAATCCGGCGACGATCATGACCGATCCGGGCCTGGCCGACGCGACCTATATCGAGCCGATCACGCCCGAAATCGTCGAGCGCATCATCGCCAAGGAGAAGCCCGACGCGTTGCTGCCGACCATGGGCGGTCAGACCGCACTTAACACCGCGATGGCGCTGGCGAAAAGCGGCGCCCTCAAGAAGCACGGCGTCGAATTGATCGGCGCCAGCGAGAAAGCGATCGCCAAGGCGGAAGACCGCCAGCTCTTCCGCAACGCGATGGACCGGATCGGCCTGCAATCGCCCAAAAGCCGCATCGCCAAGACGGTCGACGCGGCGCGCGACGCGCTCGCCCAGGTCGGCTTGCCCGCGATCATCCGGCCGTCCTTCACGCTCGGCGGCACGGGCGGCGGCATCGCCTATAACGCGCAGGAGTTCGAGGAGCTCGCCAAAAACGGCCTCGCCGCGTCGCCGACGCACGAAATCCTGGTCGAGGAATCGGTTCTCGGCTGGAAGGAATTCGAGATGGAGGTGGTGCGCGACAAGGCCGACAACTGCATCATCGTCTGCTCGATCGAGAACGTCGATCCGATGGGCGTGCACACCGGCGACAGCGTCACCGTCGCGCCGGCGTTGACGCTCACCGACAAGGAATATCAGCTCATGCGCAACGCCTCGATCGCGGTGCTGCGCGAGATCGGCGTGGACACCGGCGGATCGAACGTGCAGTTCGCGGTCAATCCGGCGGACGGGCGGCTCGTCATCATCGAGATGAACCCGCGCGTCTCGCGCTCGTCGGCGCTGGCGTCGAAGGCAACCGGCTTCCCGATCGCCAAGATCGCGGCCAAGCTCGCGATCGGCTACACGCTCGACGAGCTCAAGAACGAGATCACGCAGGTGACGCCGGCGAGCTTCGAGCCGACGATCGATTACGTCGTCGTCAAGATGCCGCGCTTCGCCTTCGAGAAATTCCCCAAGGCCGACCCGACCCTGACGACGTCGATGAAGTCGGTCGGCGAGGCGATGGCGATCGGCCGCAGCTTCGGCGAGGCGCTGCAAAAGGCGCTGCGCTCGATGGAGACCGGCCTCACCGGTCTCAACGAGCCGGAGATCGCCGGCGGCCTCGACGACAAGGAAGCGATCCGCACCGAGCTCGCCAAGCCCAAGGCCGACCGGCTGCTGGTGGTCGCCGCCGCCTATCGTGTCGACCTGACAACCGCCGAGATCCACGCCGCCTGCAAATACGATCCGTGGTTCCTCGAGGAGGTTGGCAAGCTGGTCGCGGCGGAAGCGCAAATCCGCGCCGGCGGCTTGCCGCCGGACGCGGCCGGTCTGGCGCGGCTGAAGGCGATGGGCTTCGCCGATGCGCGGCTTGCGGAGCTCGCGAACGTCAGCGAGAGCGAGGTCGCGGCGTTGCGGACGAAACTGGCCGTCCATCCGGTGTTCAAGCGCATCGACACCTGCGCCGCCGAGTTCGCATCGCTCACGCCTTATATGTATTCGACCTACGAGAGCGCGGCCGCCGACGGCGCGCCGCAATGCGAAGCCGACCCGTCGCCGCGCGACAAGGTCGTCATCCTCGGCGGCGGGCCCAACCGCATCGGCCAGGGCATCGAGTTCGATTATTGCTGCGTCCACGCCGCCTATTCGCTGAAAGAGGCTGGCGTCGAGACGGTGATGATCAACTGCAACCCGGAAACGGTTTCGACCGACTACGACACGTCGGACCGGCTTTATTTCGAGCCGCTCACCGCCGAGGACGTCATCGAGGTCGTGCGCACCGAAGCACGCAACGGCGCGTTGAAAGGCGTGATCGTGCAGCTCGGCGGCCAGACGCCTTTGAAGCTCGCGGCGGCGCTCGAAGCCGCGAAGATTCCGATTCTCGGCACCTCGCCCGACGCCATCGACCTGGCCGAGGATCGGCAACGCTTCCAGAAGCTGCTGCAGAAATTGAACCTGCGTCAGCCCGAGAACGGCACCGCCAAGAAGATCGACGAGGCCGAAACGGTGGCAACGTCGATCGGCTATCCGGTGGTGATCCGGCCGTCCTATGTGCTGGGCGGCCGCGCCATGGAGATCGTCCACGACAGCGCCGGCCTCAAACGCTATATGACGCAGGCGGTCAAGGTGTCGGGCAAGAACCCGGTGCTGATCGATCGTTACTTGCAGGACGCGATCGAGGTCGATGTCGACGCCTTGGCCGACGGCAAGGCCGTGTTCATCGCCGGCATCATGGAGCACATCGAAGAGGCCGGTATCCACTCCGGCGACAGCGCGTGTTCGCTG
>JBOHLR010000127.1:0-6421 GCA_050729555.1 Allostellaceae bacterium | reverse complement strand
GCGTTTAAGCGCCTCGACCAAGAGGCGTGCCTGGGTCGATTTACCGGCGCCCTCGCCGCCCTCGAGCGTGATGAAGCGTCCGCGTGCGGGTGCGTCGGCGGTCAGTGTTGGCGTCCGAACAGCAGATAGGCCGCGTTGAACGCCAGGCGGCCGAAAATACCGAGCCGCTGCACCGATTGGGTCGTGACCAGCGGCACGTCAATGGGCGGCGTATCCGGCGTCGAGATCGTCAACTTGCCAACCGTCTGGCCGGCGGTCACCGGCGCTGGCACCGGCCCGTCATAGACCGCGGCGACTTTCATCGCCGTGCGGTCGCCGCGCGGCAACGTGATCACGACGTCGTGCGCGACGGCGACAGGCACCTGGCCGTCCTTGCCCATCCAAACCGGAGCGTGGTCGATCACCGTTCCCGCTTTGGCGATCGTGTAATCGTCGAATTCGCGGAAGGCCCAATCGAGCACGATGCGGCCCTGGTTGGCGCGGTCCTGCATCGTATTCATGCCCGCCAGAACTTCGATGACGCGGCGGCCGTTGCGCAACGCCGACGCGACCAGGCAATAGCCGGCTTCGTCGGTGTGACCGGTCTTGAGTCCGTCGGCGGTGCTGTCGGTGTAGAGCAGCGGGTTACGGTTGCCCTGCTTGATGCCGTTGAAGGCGAATTCCTTCTCGGCGTCATAATGGTAGTACTCGGGAAAGTCGGTGATCAGGTGGCGCGCCAGGATCGCGAGATCGTGCGCCGTCATGTATTCGTCCGGATCGGGCAAACCGTCGACGTCGGCGAAGTGGCTGCCTGTCATGCCGAGTTCCTTCGCCTTGTCGTTCATCAGCTTGACGAACGCGTCGGTGCTGCCGGCGAGACCTTCGGCGAGCACGATGCAGGCGTCGTTGCCCGATTGGACGATCATGCCTTGCAGCAGATCTTCGAGCCGGATCTTGCCGCCGAGCGGCACGAACATCTTCGAGCCCTGCGTGCGCCACGCCTTCTCGCTGACCGGCAACATGTCGTTGAGCGTCGCCCGTCCCTCTTTCAAGTACGAGAAGACGATGTACTCGGTCATCAGCTTGCTCATCGACGCCGGCGGAATGCGCGCGTCGCCGTTCTTGTCGAGCAGCACCGCGCCGGTGTTGAAGTCGATGACGTAGGCATTGCGGGCGGTGGTATCGACCGTCGGCGCGGCAGCGTGCGCGGCCGGCAGCCAGCACACCAGGCACAGCCCGGCAATCACGGCGGAAAAGCGCATCGGATTCATTGGGGGCTCACAGACGGTTTAACCAGTGGAATCGCGGTCAGCATAGCCGGAAATGCGGCAAAATCCACGGTCGCCTGCGCCGCGTCGCGCGGCGTGTCGCCTACCAGTCGAAGGCGAGACGGGCTTGCGGCACGCTCTTGACGACATCGCCGAGCAGGCGGTCGGCTTCGCCGGTCGTCGCGATCGGGCCGATGCGGACGCGATAGATGTTGGTGCCACGTACCTGCGCCGTATCGATGTTCACGGTGCCGAACTGCGTCAGTTTGGCCTTCAAGGTTTCGGCGTTCTGACGGCTGCTGAATGCACCGGCTTGGATATACATTCTGGAATTCGCCGCCGCCACGACGGCCGGCGCCTTGGCCGTCGCCGCTTCGGCCGGACTGGCGAGCGCGAGGTGCGAGGTTGCGGCGCGCGGTGCCGGCTGTTGCGGTGCCGTCGATGCGTTGGCGGGCGGCGGTGCATTGCCGTTCGGCGGCGCCAGCGTCTGTTCGTTCACCGTCGCGATCGGTTCCGCCGCGGCCAGCTGCGTCGGCGGCTCGACGTCCGGTCCGCCGTTCTTTTGTGCCAGCAGTTCCGCTTGCAGCGTCGGCTGTTGCAGCAACTGAACGCGCACGTGCGCGGTGCCAGTATTCTCGAAGCCGAGCATCTGCGCCGCGCGCCGCGACACGTCGAGGATGCGGTCGAGGGCGTAAGGACCGCGATCGTTGACGCGCAGCTGAATCGAGCGGCCGTTGTCGAGGTTGGTCACCTCGACGATGCTCGGCATCGGCAGCGTGCGATGCGCCGCCGTCAGCGTGTTCATGTCGAAGTGTTCGCCATTGGCGGTGTATTTGCCGTTGAAGTCGGGTCCGTACCACGAGGCGACGCCGGTCTCCTCGTACGTCCAGTTGACGGCCGGATAGTACCATTTGCCGTCGATTTGATACGGCTGACCGATTTTGTAGAAGCCGTTGGCGTTGGGCGCCGCGACGTTTTTCGCGCCGCCGCCGTGGCTACCGCAAGCGGCCAAGGCGAACGCCAAAGCGCCGAAGACCACGCTCGTCCGCGCGCCGTTTAAAATTTTATCGATTCGCGATGTCCCCACCGGCGGCGGAGAATATGTTTAATCGACGGCGTCCGCAAGATAGCCAACCGCGGTCGCGAAATACGACGAGTTGTTCCAACGCAGAATGACGCGGAAATTGTCGAAGACCAGCAGCGCCGGTCCCGATTCGCCGCCGGGCTCGATCAGTGACGCCGGCGTCGACGCATCCTGCAACGCGCCGCCATTGGCTTGCGCGACACCGAGCGCCGCCCAATCCGCGACCGGCTTGCGATGGCCGAGGCCGATCAGCGTCTGATCGAGACCGGCCGGCGCCTTCACCGCCATGCCCCAGCCCTCGTCCGGATGCCAGCCGACATGCGCGAGATAGTTGGCGATCGACGCGAAGACATCGGCCTTGTTCGTCCAGATGTCGGGCGGCACGTCGCCGCGCCAGCTCACGGCGTAATTGAGGAAGCTCGTCGGCATGAATTGGCTTTGGCCCATCGCACCAGCCCATGAACCGGTCATCGCGCGCGGGTCGACATGCATGCGCTGCACGATGACCAGCGCGTTGATCAGCTCCTTGCGAAAGAAGGAGCTGCGCCTTCCGTCAAAGGCGAGCGTTGCGAGCGCGTCGATCTCGGAGAAATTTCCAGTCAGACGGCCGTAATCGCTCTCGATGCCCCAGAGCGCGACGATGAAGCGCGGCGCGACGCCGTATTTCCGGCTCACCGCCTCGAGCAATTCGCGGTTCTCGGTCAGCATCTCGCGGCCGTGTTCGCGTCGCGTCTGCGACACGACGCGCTCGATGTATTCGTCGAAGGTCAGCGTGCTTTCGGGCTGTTGCCGGTCGAGCTCGATCACATGCGGCACGTAGGCGACATTGGCGAACGCGCGGTCGAGCGTCGCCGGCGTGATGCCCTGGTTCTGGGCGTCGCGACGCACGTCCTGAATGAACGCCTGGAAGCCGGGTTGCCCCGGTGCCGATGCCGATTGCGCGGGATCTTGCGCGTTAGCCGCGCTGATGCCGACGAGCACGGCGGCCACGATTGCGACGAGACGAATCACCATCGCGCGCATCAATAGTCGAAGCCGGCGGCGAAAGGAAGCCGCCACACGCGGCGTCAGGTTTTCATCAGTAGGGTCGTCGCTGTCTGACGCATCGCCTCGGGCATCGGCGTCGCGCGCCGACGGTCCAGATCGAAATGCACCCCGGCCAAATAGAGGCGCGCAATGCGGTCGCCGCCTTTGATCTCGATCAGATCGTGAACCATCGCCACGGACGAACGGCCGATGGTGAGAAGCCCGCTGGTGGCGGCGACCTCGGCACCGGCCCCCGGCTGCCATGGCGCCAAGGCAAGCCGCGATTCGAATGTCGCGAAGCCGCGGCGTTCGCGCGCGATATAATCTGCGCTCATGCCGACCGCGTTCATCACATGTGTGACCGCGGTCGAAAACCGCCGCACATAGCCGATGAGCGACAACCGGCCGGTCTCGTCGATCTCCCAGCTCTTGACGCGATCGCGCAGGCTTGGCAGCGCGCCGTGTGCCGTCGGCAGCTTCACGGGCGCGAACGGTTCGGCGGTCCATGCGGTGGCGGCCGTTTCGAGCGCGGTTTTCAGGCCGGAACGCATCTTTGCATCGCGCGGTGCCAGGACGTGCTCGGCTTCGGAGGCGACCACGCCCTCGCCCGCGGTCAATTCGTGGCCGATCCGCACCTGGCGCTCGCGCTTGGCGCCCTCGCCGATGCCCAGCACGGCGCTGCGGATGACAATCGCCTCGCCGGTGCGCAATTCGCGGCGGTAGCGGACCAATAGGCTGACTGTGCGGAAATGGCGTGTCGGCGCCAGGCGGGACAGCAGGCTCGCCGCGGCGTCACCAAAGCGCTCGCCGTAGAACGCGATGTTCATATGGCCGAAGGCATCGCATTCCCAGGCCTCGACGTCGCCGCGATAAGTCTCGGCAAAACCGGCTGTGGCCGCTTTGTCACGTGTGTCACGCATGCGGCGACTATGGCAGAGCGCGGCGCAAGGGCGGAAGCGCGCGATCCCGCCGTCCGGGCACCTGGATTGAGGTCAAGAACGCTCGCCACGATCCTGACATAAATGACTTTTTTGTCACGGGGATGGAGAATACTAAGCAGGCTCACTATTTCGCATGGAGGCCGCTCATGGGGAGCGGTCACGGCTCGAAAGACAAGACAGGAGGAGCCACCATGCAGACCACGAAATTCACCCGCAGCCTACGCGCTTTGGTGATGGCCGGAGCGGTGGCTGCCGTTACCGCCGGTGCACTCGCGACGCCGGCCCTGGCTGACAACGACGACTGGCACGGTCACGGCGGCTGGGGCGACCACTACTGGCACGACCACGACGATTGGCGCCGCGGCCCGGTCTACGGTTACAGCTACGGTTACACCTACCCCTACGCGTACTACCCGTACACATATGCTGCGCCGGCGCCGGTCTATACCGCGCCGCCGTCGGTCGGTGTCTACTTCGGCATCCGCTAAAGTCACACGCCGAAGCCAGCTCCGCCCCTCACTCCCCGGGGGCGGGGCTTTTTTTGCGCTCAAGTCTCTTAGTGCGTGCCGGCGGGAGCGACGAAGAAGAGGACAATCGCAAAGATCACCATGCCGACCGACACGGCCGTGATCGGCAGTAGGATCTCTGCGCTGGCGTCCGCGCCGTTGAGGCGGCCCTGCCAGGTTTCGAATTCGTCGTGAAGCCATTCGCGGAAACCTTCCGGCGGATTGTCGCCGGCGTGGTGCCGCCACCAGATTCGCGACAGCAATAGCGGGATGCCGATGGCAACAACTACAAACAGGCTGGCCGCGACCAGGACGAGACCGTTATACGCCTGATGGCCGCCGGCGAAGCCGTAGATGCCGAGGATCAACACCACACCGAGACCGATCATGATGCGGTAGATCAGCGGATGCAGGCGGTTCGTTGAATGGTGCGTATCTGACATTTTTGTCATCTCCGCTTCCTCTGTTGTTCGTACAGAGGTGGGCGGCGAATGTCGGCGCGGCGACCGGCCGTCTGTGACTAAAACGCATTCGATGCCGCCCGTCAGAGCAAGGGATCGCGGCTGCGATCTTTCATCAGCCACGCGCCGGCGACCGCGGCGCCAGCGGCCACCATCAGGTAATAGGCAGGCGCCAGATTCGACCCGGTCGCGGCGATCAACGCCGTTGCCAGCGCCGGCGCGGTGCCGCCCGCGATGCCCAGGCCGAGATTGAATGCCACCGAATAGGCGCTCATGCGGTACTCGGCGGGAAATTGCTCCGAAACCATCGCCGGATCGGTGCCCATGACGAGCGCGAGCAGCGCGCCGAAGCCGATCTGTGCGATGGCGAAGCCGGCGATGCCGCCATCGCGCGCGAGCCGGAACGCCGCCAGCGCCGCAATGAACTCCCCGGTAAAGGCGATGACCAACAAGGTCCGTCGCCGGATGATGGAGTCATTCGCGATGCCGGCCAACGGCACCACCGCGAGCGCCAGCGCCTGTGCCACCGTCGTCGCTTGTAGGGCGTGCGCCTCCGAGATGCCGCCGAACGTGCCCGCATAGACTGGAAAGAAAACCATCGTCAGATAATTGACGGCGCCGTAACCCGACGTGAACAGGACGGCGACGGCCATCAGGCGTCCATCACGGCTCAGCGCCCGTCGCAACGGCATCTCCCGCCGCGGCGCGGCCGACGCAGCGACGTCGCGCAACCGCTGTCGCAACAGCAACGCGCCCATCGCCAGCACGCCACCGAACGCGAACGGCAATCGCCAGGCCCACGACACGAGCTGCGCATCGCTGGCAAAGCTGACGGTTGCCGTCGCCGCCGCCGCGGCCAGCAACACGCCGCCGGTCGAGCCGATGTTCGCCATGCTGCCGGCAAAGCCCCGCCGGTTTTCCGGCGCGGTCTCCACGAGATAGGCGACCGAGCCGGTATATTCGCCGCCCACCGAGAATCCCTGAAACAGGCGCACCGCAAGCAATGTCAGCGGCGCCGCAATTCCGGCAGCCGCGTAGGTTGGCAACAGCGCGATTGCCGTTGTCCCCGCGCCCATCAACGTGACCGACAACAACAGCACGAAGCGCCGGCCGAGCCGGTCGCCGACGTGGCCAAGCACGGCGCCGCCGATCGGCC
>JBOHLR010000126.1:0-6471 GCA_050729555.1 Allostellaceae bacterium | reverse complement strand
CATGGCGCGTCCGTACGACGACATCCAGGGGGTGGACCGTGTCCGAGGACTCCAAGCCGACACCGCCAGCCAAGCCGCTCCGGCCGCCCAGTCCGAGCGCGAATCAGCGCGCCTGGCTGCAACGCGGCCTGACCGAGCCGGGCGGTAAGCTACCGCTGTTCGATGCCAAAGGGCGCGAAATCGACCACCGGACCATCCAGGCCTGCCTCGACGCCGGCTGGGCCGAGCCGTGGTTCGCCAATCCGCTCAATCCCGCAATGCAGATCTGCCGGCTGACGGAAAAAGGCCGCGCGGCCGCCGAAGGACGGCGCGCCAAGGCGCCGCCAAAGACGTGAACAACGCCTTCTAGCGATATGGATTTCAGCGAGTTTTTGCTTTACAGCGAATTGGAGAATTGGTCGGAGCGGTGAGATTTGAACTCACGACCCTCAGCACCCCATGCTGATGCGCTACCAGGCTGCGCTACGCTCCGGCCGGACTCTCGGGGCGAATAGTAGCCTCAGCCCCGAAGCTTCTTCAATTCCTCGCGCAGGGCGATGAGCTCGCGCCGCAGGTCGAACAGTTCGCGGCGCATGTCATCGACTTTGTCGTCTTCGCGCGCCGCGACCGTGGTCGGCAGCGTCAGGCGCGGAATATCGTCGGTCTTGAGAGCGCCCTCGCGCAACAATTTCTGTACGCCCCTGATCGTGTAGCCCTGCTCGTACAGGCATTGGCGGATGCGTCGCAGCAACGCCACGTCATCGGGCCGGTAATAGCGCCGTCCGCCGGCGCGTTTCAGCGGCCGGACCTGCGGAAATTTGGACTCCCAGAAGCGGAGCACGTGCTGCGGCACCTCAAGCTCGGTCGCCACCTCGCTGATGGTGCGGAACGCGTCCGCTGATTTGCCCCGTCCGGTCACCGGCGGCGCCGGCGCCATTTCGGGCAATCGCATGTTCATGTGGCGGTGGTCCCGCTAGCCGCCTTCGACAGCGTGTTGTTGATTTGATCCTTGAGGACGTGCGACGCGCGGAACACCAGGACACGGCGCGGATTGATCGGCACTTCCTTGCCCGTCTTGGGATTGCGGCCGATCCGGCGGCCTTTCTTGCGCACCGCGAAGCTGCCAAAGCTCGAGACTTTGACCATATCGCCGCGCGCCAGCGCCTCGGCGATCTCGTTCAAAACGGTCTCGACCAGCTGGGCCGATTCGTTACGAGATAGCCCGACCTCCTGGTACACAGCCTCGCTCAATTGCGCACGCGTGACCGTTTGCCCCGCCATGCCAGCCTCCCTTGGGTGTTTTGCCCGGATTTTGTAAAACCCTAACGCCAGGCCGGAAGATTTGCAAATACAGCAATTTGGGCGCTGATCTTGAAGCCTGGGGATAACGTCGCCAGGCGCCGATAGGCCCTACCAGCGCAACAGTCCAGCGCCCCAGGTAATACCGCCGCCCATGGCTTCGATCAGAACGAGCTGACCCGGCTGGATCCGGCCATCGCCGACCGCCTCGGCCAGCGCCAATGGCACCGAGGCCGCCGAGGTATTCGCGTGTCGGTCGATCGTCACCACGACCTTCTCTGCCGGCAGGCCGAGCCGGCGACCCATGCCGTCGATGATGCGTTTGTTGGCCTGATGCGGCACCAGCCAGTCGACGTCCGTCGCCGCCAATCCGTTCGCAGCCAGGGCTTCGTCGACCACCGCGGCCAGGCGCTCCACCGCGAGGCGGAAGACCTCCTTGCCTTCCATGCGCAGATATCCGGCGCGGCCGTTGAGCGACGGGCCGCCGTCGACATAGAGGATACCGTAATTGCAGCCGTCCGAGTGCAGGTGGGTCGACAGCACGCCGCGGTCCAAATTGGAATGCAGGCCCGTGCCGGCGTGGCCGTTAGTGGCCTTGGCCTCGAGCAGCAGCGCGCCGGCGCCGTCGCCGAACAGCACGCAGGTGGCGCGATCGCTCCAATCGAGGATGCGCGAGAAGGTCTCGGCGCCGATCACCAGCGCGCGTTTCGCCTGGCCGACGCGGAGAAAATTGTTGGCGGTCGCCAGCGCATAGATGAAACCGCTGCACACCGCCTGCACATCGAACGCGCAACCGCCTTTCATGCCGATCCGCGCCTGGACCTTGGTCGCCGTCGCCGGAAAGGTGTTATCGGGGGTGGCGGTCGCCACGATCAGAAGATCGATGTCGCTGCCCTTTAGGTTCGCTGCCGATAATGCGCGTTCGGCCGCCTTGACCGCCAGGTCAGACGTCAGCTCGCCCTCGGCGGCGATATGGCGCTGGCGGATGCCGGTACGCTGCTGGATCCAGGCATCGGTCGTGTCGAGCGTCTTAGCGAGCTCGTCGTTGGTGACGACGCGCTCCGGCAGATAGCCGCTGCACGCAAGGACCTGCGAACGGAAATTCATCAGAGCGCCACGGTGGTCTGGTCAGGCGTGGCGACGGCAGCAAGCTGAAGCATCTCCTCGTGCACTTTGTCGAGGAACCCGTTCATCGCCATATCGGCGGCGACGCCGATGGCGTTAGCGAAGCCAAGCTCGTCGGTCGACCCGTGGCTCTTGACGCAGATGCCTTGGATGCCGAGAAACACCGCGCCGTTGTAGCGCCGCGGGTCCATGCGCTTGCGCAGCTTGGTCAGCGAACGCCACGCGAAAAGATAGCCAAAGCGCGCTGCCCATGAATTGCGGAATGCCGCATGTAGGAATTCGGCGAAGAGCCGCGCGGTGCCTTCCGCCGTCTTGAGCGCGACGTTGCCGGTAAAGCCGTCGGTGACGACGACGTCGACCGTGCCCTTGCCGATATCGTCACCCTCGATGAAGCCGTGAAAGCGGATCGGTGTACCGTGGCCGCGCAGCCGCAACGCGGCGCCGCGCACCGCGTCGTTGCCCTTCTGGTCTTCGGCGCCGACGTTCAGTAGGCCGACGCTCGGCGCGGCGGTGCCAAGCACCGTACGGCTGAAGACGTCGCCGAGCAGCGCGAACTGGACCAGGTTCTCGGAATCGCATGACACGTTGGCGCCGAGATCGAGCATCACGCTTTCGCCGTGTTGGGTCGGAAAGAATGACGCAATCGCCGGCCGGTCGATGCCGGGAATCATCTTGAGCGCGAACTTCGCCATTGCCATCAACGCACCGGTGTTGCCGGCCGAGACGACGCAGTCCGCTTCGCCGGCCGCCACCGCATCGATGGCGAGCCGCATCGACGAGCGTCGGCCACCGCGCAATGCGACCGACGGCTTTACGTCGTCGGTGATGAATTCATCGGTGTGATGGACGATGGCGTGCGCGGCCAGCTTGGGCAGCTTGGCGAAGTGCGCGCGGATGCGTTCATCCACGCCGTAAAACAGGAATTCCGCCTGCGGAAACCGTTGCTGGGCGATCGCCGCGCCTTTGACCACCATCTCGGGGGCGCGCTCGCCCCCCATCGCATCGAGCGCAATGACGATGCGTCCAGTCAAAATCCGTCCCCGCCGGCGGCGCTCGTCACGCCGTTTCCGTCTTCACCGAGATCACTTCGCGCTCGTCGTAATGCCCGCACGCCAGGCAGACATGGTGCGGACGCTTCAATTCACCGCAATTCGGGCACTCGACGTAGCTCGACGGTTTGAGCGCGTGATGGGCGCGGCGCATGTTGCGGCGCGACTTTGAGGTCTTTTTCTTCGGAACGGCCATGGGATCACTCGAAAAAAAGGTGCCCCGCGAAGGGGCTTGGGCGTTTCAGTAGCCAAAAACCCGCGCCCCCGCAACCCTCCTGCCTAGTCTTTGGAATCGTTCTTATTTCTCAGTCGTGCCAGAACCTTAAACGGTGAATCGGCATTCGCCTCGGAACCGGTGGCGAGCTGCACTGCCGCCGCGCCGAACGCGTGCGGAAATGGGTCGAGCGCCAATGACAGTTGCTGCGCAACCGCCTCGCCGATATCGATGACGCCACCGACAATCGGCTCGATGGTTTCAGCCTCGCCGTCCAGCGTGACCTCCCGCGCCTCGCCGCCCTCGCCGTAAAGCACGGTAAAATTCTCGGCGACGTGGTTCTTCACCGGCTCTAGGGTGACGACACAGGCCTGGGTGACGTCGGCGGTCAGCTCGGCCTCGAGGCGGACCAAGCCACCGGCGATTCGGCCTAGACGCACCGCGGCCTCGAGCTTGTCGAGAGCGACCAGGCCAAAGCGCGCGGCCAGCGCGGCGCGCTCGGCGGCGTTGGCGTTGATGGCGAAGCGTTGCTCGCCCTGATTGAGCCGCGACAGTTCGATCGGCCGAACGAATTCGGTTGCGACGGGAGCGTCCATCTCAGCTCTCCTGTGCCAACGGCAACTCGCCGGCGAGCAGCGAACCGACCGGTGCCGCGTCGAGGGCCTGTGCTTGCCGCCGTACATAGGCGGCAGCGGCCGCAATCTGCGTGGCGTCGGGCACGACCGTGCCATAGAGATTACGGCGTAGCGCATCGTCGAGGCTATCGCTGCCGGCAAGGCCGCGCTCATAGGCGACGACGCGGCCGTAGAACGCTTTGGCCATGGTCTTGACCTGGCGGCCGACACTCAGGTCGCCGACTCCCATTTCGCGCAGGTTGCGGTCGAGGTCGGCGAACATGGCGTCGAACAACGCCTGCGCGAAGGCGGCGTTGTCGCCGGACTGCTTGAGTCGGCGGATCGCCAAGAAGGCGTGTAGCGCAATCAGCTCGAACCTTCCGTCGATGGTGTCCGGCACGCCCCATTCGACATAGAACGCCGGATTGCGGGCTGCAGCGACGATCGCGCCGTAAAGTGCCTGGACGGCGGTGCGGGATTTACGATTGAAGAGCGCGACGAGCGGCATGGTTCCAGATGCCCGCCATTGAACAACCGGGCGTTTCCAGCTACAAGATTTCGTCGAGATCGACATGGTTTTCAAGCTTCTTAACGCTCATTTGCTGCGCGCCGCCGCGATTGTCGCGTGCGCCACCGTGCTATTTGGCTGTCAGCCGACGGTCGACCAGCGCGGCAACACCCCCGAAGCGAGCAAGTTGTCGCAGATCCATGTGGGCAAAACCGACAAGACGACGGTGACGGAGTTGCTGGGCTCGCCGTCGAGCGTGGCCGAATTCGATCCGAACGTCTGGTACTACGTCAATTCCAAGACCGAGGACATCGCCTTCCTGAAGACCCAGACGCTCGATCAGAACGTGGTGAAGATCACGTTCGACAAGAACAACGTCGTTCAGTCGGTCCAGAAGCTGGATATGAAAGACGCCCAAACGATCACGCCGAATCCCAACGCGACACCGTCACGCGGTCGCCAATTCTCGTGGATCGAGGAATTTCTCGGCAACTTCGGCCGCTTCGTCAGCAAGAACCGGCCGCAAGAAGGCAACTCCGGCGGCGGCTACTGACGGCGGTCCGCCGCGCCCCCGAATCAGTGCCTCGCGGCCAGCACCGCCAGCAGCAAGAGCGCCACGATGTTGGTGATCTTGATCATCGGGTTGACGGCCGGCCCCGCCGTGTCCTTGTAAGGATCGCCGATCGTATCGCCGGTGACCGCCGCCTTGTGGGCGTCGGAGCCTTTGCCGCCGTGATGGCCTTCCTCGATGTATTTCTTGGCGTTGTCCCAGGCACCGCCGCCCGACGTCATCGAAATCGCGACGAAGATTCCGGTAACGATCGTGCCGAGCAGCATGGCGCCGAGCGCGCTGAAGCCGGCGCCCTTGCCGCCGATCGCCGACACGACGAAGAACAGCACGATTGGAGCGCCGACCGGCAGCAACGACGGCACGATCATTTCCTTGATCGCGGCGCGTGTCAGCAGGTCGACGGCCTTGCCGTAATCCGGCTTCGCCTTGCCGTCCATGATGCCTTTGATCTCTTTGAACTGCCGCCGCACCTCAACCACCACCGAACCGGCCGCGCGGCCGACCGCGGTCATCCCCATCGCGCCGAACAGATACGGCAGCAGACCGCCGAAGAAGAGCCCGATCACGACATACGGGTTCTGCAATGTGAAGTTGACGTCGACGCCCGGGAAGTAGTGCGTCAGGTCGTTGCTGTAAGCGGCGAAGAGCACGAGCGACGCAAGACCGGCCGAACCGATCGCGTAGCCCTTGGTCACCGCCTTGGTGGTGTTGCCGACGGCGTCCAGCGCGTCGGTGATCTTGCGCACGTCCTTGGGCAGGTCGGCCATTTCGGCAATACCGCCGGCGTTGTCGGTGACCGGTCCATAGGCGTCGAGCGCGACGATCATACCCGCGAGAGCCAGCATGGTCGTTGCCGCGATGGCGATGCCGAACACGCCGCAATAGAGGTAAGCGACGATGATGCCGGCGCAGATGACGATGACCGGCAGCGCCGTCGCCTCCATCGAAACCGCGAGACCCTGGATGACGTTGGTTGCGTGGCCGGTGGTCGAGCTCTGGGAGATGCTGCGTACCGGACGATAGGCTGTCGACGTGTAGTATTCGGTGATCCACACCAGAAGTCCGGTCACCGCGAGGCCGACGAAGGCGCAAACCAGCAGGCCGCCGCCGGT
>JBOHLR010000125.1:0-6503 GCA_050729555.1 Allostellaceae bacterium | reverse complement strand
GCCGTCGCTTACCAGGTGACCGAGACGTATTGCGTCTCGAGGAATTCCATCATGCCTTCGTGCGCGCCTTCGCGGCCGATGCCGGATTGCTTGGCGCCGCCGAACGGTGCCGCCGGATCGCTGGCGACGCCGCGATTGAGGCCGACCATGCCGGCTTCGAGGCGCTCGGAGATTTTGAGGCCGCGCGACAGGTCGCGCGTATAGACGTACGAAATCAGGCCGAATTCGGTGTCGTTGGCCTTGCGGATGGCTTCGTCCTCGTCGCGGAATTTCTGGATCGGCGCCACCGGCCCGAAGATCTCCTCTTTCAGGCAGCGTGCATTGTCCGGCACATCGACCAGCACCGTCGGCGGATAGTAATAGCCGGTACGGTTGACGTGCTGGCCGCCGATCACCGCGCGCGCGCCTTTGTTGAGCGCGTCCTCGACCAGCGCCGCCACCTTGTCGCGCGTGTCGGCGTTGACCAGCGGACCGACGGCGACGCCGTCCTCGAGGCCGTTGCCGATCTTCAGCGCCTTCATCTTGGCGGCGAACTTGTCGACGAAGGCGTCGTGCACCTTCTCATGCACGTAGAAACGGTTGGCCGAGGTGCAGGCCTCGCCCATGTTGCGCATCTTGGCGACCATGGCGCCGTCCACCGCAGCGTCGATGTCGGCATCCTCGCATACGATAAACGGCGCGTTGCCGCCGAGCTCCATTGCCGGCCGCACCACGTTGTCGGCGGCTTCGTGCAGGAGCTTGCGGCCGACCTCGGTCGAGCCGGTGAACGATATCACCCGGACGCGCGGGTCGTGCAGCATGGCGCTGACCACTGCGCCGGATTTGCGCGACGGCACGATGTTGACGACGCCCGCCGGCACGCCGGCCTCTTGGAATAATTCGGCCAGCGCCAGCATGGTGAGCGGCGTCTCCGATGCCGGCTTCAAGACGACGGTGCAGCCCGCGGCCAACGCCGGCGCGATCTTGCGCGTGCCCATCGCCGCCGGAAAATTCCACGGCGTCACCATCACCGCGACGCCCGCCGCCTTGTGCTGCACCAGGATGCGGGCGCCGGTCGACGGGGCGCGCGAGACTTCGCCCAAATTTCGCGGCGCTTCTTCCGAATACCAGCGGAAGAATTCGGCGGCGTAGGTCGCCTCGGCGCGCGAATCGGCGAGCGCTTTGCCGTTCTCGAGCGTCATCAGCCGCGCAAAGAACTCCTTGCGCGCGATCACGAGCTCGAAACATTTGCGCAGGATCTCGGCGCGGTCGCGCGGATTGGTCGCCGACCAGGCGGGGAAGGCGCGAGCGGCGGCGTCGAGGGCCGCCTTGGCGTCGTCGACGGTGCCGTCGGACACCTTGCACAGCGGCTGCTCGGTCGCCGGATTGATCACGTCGAACTGGCCACCGCCGGTCGCGGCGCGGAACTGGCCGCCGATATAGAGGCCGGTCGGCACTTCGATGTCCGGCGCGTCCTTGAACTTCACCTTGCCAATGCCAGCCATGATCGACCTCACGCGTTGAGTGAGCGGCGGATCTTGTCGACGATGCGCGGCGCGTTCGGCAGCGCCAGGTCTTCGAGATTGTCCGCCGCCGGCAGTGGGATGTGCGGTGTGGTGATACGCACCACCGGTCCATCCAGGTCGTAAAACGCTTCATCGGCGGCGATCGAGGCCAGCTCCGCACCCCAGCCGCACAGGCGCGGATTTTCCTCGACCGTGAATAAATGGTGGGTGCGCGCGACCGATCCCAGAATGGTCGCCAGATCGAGCGGCACCAACGAGCGCACGTCGATCACCTCGACGTCGATGCCGTGCTCCTTTGCGAGCGTTTCGGCGGCGACCAGCGCGCGCGGCACCATCAGTGCCAGCGCCAGTACGGTCGCGTCCTTGCCGGGCCGGACGATCTTCGCCGTGCCGAGCCGGTCGACGATCTCGCCGTCGGGCACTTCGCCCTTGGTCGCATAAAGCGATTTGTGCTCGAAGAAGATGACTGGATCGGGGTCTCGCACCGCCGCCGCCATCAATCCGATGACGTCGGCGGGAGTCGACGGCGCCACGACTTTCAATCCCGGGATCATCATCGCCCAGTTCTCGACGCTCTGGCTGTGTTGCGCGCCGAAGCGCGAACCGGCGCCATTGCCGGTGCGGACGACCAGTGGACATTTCACCTGGCCGTTCGACATGTAGCGCGATTTCGGAATTTCGTTGGCGATGTAATCAAAGCACACCGCGAGGAAATCCGAGAACATGATCTCGGCGATCGGCTTCAAGCCGGTCATCGCGGCGCCCATGGCGGCGCCGAGGATTGCCTGCTCCGAAATCGGCGTATCGCGCACGCGCTGCGGCCCGAACTGCTCGAGCAAGCCGACGGTCGCCTTGAATACGCCGCCCGCCTTGGCGACGTCCTCGCCGAGGAACACGACGTCAGGATCGCGGCTCATCTCCTGCGCGATGCCGCGGGCAACCGCATCGCGATAGGTCAGTTCCGCCACGCCCAGCCTCCATCGGCATAGACGTCGGTGGCCAGGATCTCGGCGGGCGATGCCGGCGCGGCCTTGCACGCCTCGGTCGCGGCATCGACCTTGCGCTTCGACTCCCGCTCGATCGCCTTCACGGCGGTTTCGCTGACGCCAGCCGCCAGCAGCCGGCTGCGATAGAGTTGGATCGGATCGCGCTTCATCCATTCCTCGAGCTCGCCGGTGGGCCGGTACTTCGCCGGATCGGCGCGCGAATGACCGCTGTGGCGATAGGTCATGCATTCGATCAGCGACGGCCCACCGCCGGCGCGGGCCTTGTCGAACGCGGCGCGAGCGGCGCGAAAGACTTCATCGGCGTCGTTGCCGTCGATGACGATGCGTTCGAGCCCATAGGCGCTGGCGCGGTCGGCGGCGGGATGCTGCACCGCCGTCACTTCGCCGATCGGCGTGTATTCCATGTAGAGATTGTTCTCGCAGACGAAGATCACCGGCAGCTTCCACACCGCGGCGAAATTGACCGCTTCGTGGAAGGCGCCGATGTTGGTCGTGCCGTCGCCGAAGAAGCATACCGACACGTCCTTCTGGCCTTTGTATTGCGCCCGCCACGCGGCGCCGCAGGCGATCGGCAAATGCGCGCCGACGATCGCGTAAGACCCCATGACGCCGTGATCGACGGACGTCAGGTGCATCGAGCCGCCTTTGCCGCGCATCAGCCCGTTGTCGCGTTGCATCAGCTCGCCCAACACCTTTTCCATCGGCACGCCGCGCGCCAGCGTGTGCGCATGGCCGCGATAGGTGCAAAAGCTGAGGTCGCCTTTCTCCATCGCGCCGGCGAAACCGGCGGCGACCGCCTCCTGGCCGAGCGAGAGATGACTGGTGCCCTTGACCAGGCCCTGCAGGAATAGATCGTAGGCGCGCTGTTCGCAGTCGCGGATTTCGACCTGCAGGCGATAGAGCGCGAGGCGCTTAGCCTCGGTCAGTTCATCGTTGCGCGGCGTCACGGGTTTCAACTGGGCGCGGCCGGTCACGCGGATGTCCTTCCCTGCGAACGGCGCTCGGCGCCGCGTCCTCGCCGGACGCGTTTAACCATGCGTCGCAGGCTCCGCCACTGTCAACGCCGTGCGACGCGTCTGCGCACTGCCGGAAACGCGGGTTGCCGGGCCGGTCGCTAACCGTGATTTCCCTGTCAGCCCAAGGGTTTTATTCGGCCCGAAACACCCCATTTAACGTTAGGCTTTTCTTGACTCATTGGGGCCCTGCCGCGATGCTGCCACAAAGCACATCGCGAAACCGCCGCAGCGGGATTATTCGATGCGGCAGGGCGAAATTCCCGGTCCGGTCTTGGGACATAACCCAGGGGCGATCGGATCGGGGGAGGATGGGGTTTTGACGGCGCACGGTATGGCTGCGCGGCAAGGTTTGTACGACCCGTCGCATGAGCATGATGCATGCGGCGTCGGGTTCATTGCGCATATCAAGAACCGCAAAAGCCACGAGATCCTCGCCAAAGGCATCGAGATTCTGCACAACCTGGCGCATCGCGGCGCCGTGGGTTCGGATCCGCTTGCCGGCGATGGCGCCGGTATCTTGATCCAGCTGCCCGAGAAGCTGTTCCAGGGCGAGGCCCGGCGGTTGGGCTTCGCGCTGCCGGAAGCGGGCCATTATGGCGTCGGCATGGTCTTCCTGCCGCGCAATCCGGAAACCCGGCGCGAATGCGAAGCCACGATCACCCGGCTCATCTCCACCGAAGGTCAGACGCTGCTCGGCTGGCGCGACGTGCCGGTGGATTCGACCGTGCTGGGCGAGAGCATCAAGCCGATCGAACCGGCGATCAGGCAATTCTTCGTCGCGCGCGGCGCCAATTGCGCCGACGCCGAAGCGCTCGAGCGCAAGCTCTACGTCATCCGCAAGCAGTCGCACGCCACCGTTCGCGCCAAGAAGCTGCCGGAAGGCGCAGCCTTCTATATCGCCAGCGTGTCGACGCGCACGATCATCTACAAGGGCATGGTGATCCCCGAGCGCCTCGCGCTCTACTATAAGGACCTGCAGGACCCGCGCACCGAATCGGCGCTGGCCCTGGTGCACGCGCGCTTCTCGACCAACACCTTCCCGTCGTGGGAACTGGCGCATCCGTTCCGCTTTCTCGCCCATAACGGCGAGATCAATACGCTGCGCGGCAACATCAACTGGATGATGGCGCGGCGTCACTCGATGACGTCGAAGCTGCTCGGCGACGATCTGGCGAAGCTGTGGCCGCTCATCGGCGACGGCAACTCGGACTCGGCGACGCTCGACAACTGCCTCGAGCTGTTGATCGCCGGCGGCTATCCGATGGTCCACGCGCTGATGATGATGATTCCAGAAGCGTGGTCGGAAAACGCGCTGATGGATAAGGATCGTCGCGCGTTCTACGAATATCACGCGGCGTTGATGGAGCCGTGGGACGGTCCGGCGGCGTTGGCATTTACCGACGGCCGCCAGATCGGCGCGACGCTCGACCGCAACGGCCTGCGTCCGGCGCGCTTCTTCGTCACGTCGGACGATCACGTCGTCATGGCGTCGGAAGCCGGCGTGCTCGACGTGCCGGAAGAAAAGATCGTTCGCAAGTGGCGGCTCCAGCCCGGCAAGATGCTGCTGGTCGACCTCCTGAAGGGTCGCATCGTCGACGACGACGAGCTCAAGGCCGAAATCGCGCGCGCCAAGCCGTACCAGAAGTGGCTCGACCAGACGCAGATCAAGCTCGAATCGCTGCCCGAGGAGGTGACGCCGCTGCCGCCGCCGCCGGATGTGCTGCTCGATCGTCAACAGGCCTTCGGCTACACCCAGGAAGACATCAAGTTCTTCCTCAAGCCGATGGTGCTGACCGCCGAGGATACGGTCGGCTCGATGGGCCGCGACACGCCGTTGGCGGTGCTGAGCGACCGGCCGAAGCAGCTGTCCGACTATTTCCAGCAGCGCTTCGCCCAGGTCACCAATCCACCGATCGACAGCATCCGCGAAGAGCTGGTGATGGCGCTGGTCTCGCTGGTCGGACCGCGGCCGAACCTACTCGACCTCGAAACCGGCGGCTCGCACATCCGACTCGAGCTGCATCAGCCTGTCCTGACCAACATGGACATGGAGCGGATCCGCCGCATCGAGGACAACACCAACGGCCACTTCAAAAGCTTCATGCTGTCGATCTGCTACGCGGCGGCGGAAGGCGCCGCCGGCATGAAACCGGCGCTGAAGCGGATCTGTAACCAGGCGAAGGACGCGGTCCGCGCCGGCTCCAACATCATCATCCTGTCGGACCGCGCGCTCGACGCCGAGCACATCGCGGTGCCGTCGCTGCTGGCGACGGCCGCCGTCCATCACAGCCTGATCCGCGAGGGCCTGCGCACCGAGGTCGGGTTGGTGGTCGAGACCGGCGAAGCGCGTCAGCTGCACGATATCTGTCTGCTCGCGGGCTATGGCGCCGAAGCGATCAATCCGTACCTCGCGCTCGATAGCATCGCGGCGCTGAAGCGTGATCTGGGCGAAAAACTGGTTCCCGAAATCGAGGCGCAGAAGCGCTACATCAAGGCGCTGACCAAGGGGATCATGAAGGTGATGTCCAAGATGGGCATCTGCACCTTCCAATCCTATTGCGGTGCGCAGATATTCGATGCCGTCGGCCTCAACCGCGCGCTGCTCGACGAATATTTCACCGGCACCAATTCGCCGGTCGAAGGCATCGGCCTCGCCGAGATCGCCGAGGAAACCGCGCGGCGCCATCGGCTGGCGTTCGGCGATGCGCCGGTCTATCGCAATGCGCTCGATCCGGGCGGCGAGATTCTCTATCGTGTGCGCGGCGAACAGCATATCTGGACCGACGGTTCGGTGGCGGCGCTACAGCACGCGGTGCGCGGCAACAACTATCGCAAATACAAGGAATACGCGCGTCACACCGGCGACCAGGAAGACGGCGCCATTGCGCTGCGCGGCTTGCTCGATTTCGATTTCGCGCCCGCGTCGATTCCGCTCGACCAAGTCGAGCTGGCCGAGAACATCATGAAGCGTTTTT
>JBOHLR010000124.1:0-6742 GCA_050729555.1 Allostellaceae bacterium | reverse complement strand
AATCGCCGCGCCGGCTTTGCGCCCTCGCCGAAGGCTTCATCGAAGGAGCCGCGGACTATTTCGGCGAGACGGTCACGATCGAGCATCTGCGCTGCACCACCCAAGGCGACTGGGAATGCCTGCTCAGCATTCGCATTCGCGCGTTGGAAACCGCCGACGGCGCCCCGCATGCCGGATAACGCCGACGAAACGGCGCGGCTGCGCCGCCGCCTCGAGCGCGAACGGAACGCGCGGCACGAGGCCGAAGCGGTGAGCGAGCGCGGACTGCGCGAGCTTTACGACCGCAACCAGCAGTTCGACCTGCTCGAGAAGATCGCCGCCGCGGCCAACCAGGCCGCAACCGCCGACAGTGCGTTGCGCCTGGCCATGACCGAAGTTTGCGGTTTCACCGGCTGGCAGGTCGGCCACGTCTATGGCGTCGAGTTCACCACGCAAGAGCCGCGGTTGCGCTCGCTCGGCGTCTGGCACGGCGCCGACGCGGACGTCCTCGCGACGTTCCGGCTCGCGACCGAAGCCGGCGAATTCGCCGAGGGCGTAGGCCTGCCGGGTCGCGTCCTCGCCTCGGGCAAGGCGGCGTGGATCATCGACGTCGGCAACGACGATAACTTCCCGCGCGAATGGGCGGCGCGCCAATGCGGACTGCGAGCCGCTGCCGCCTTTCCAGTCCTGTCGGGCGACAAGGTCGTCGCCGTCCTGGAATTCTTCGCCAACGCAGTGCGCGAGCCCGACGAGACTCTCCTCCACCTCATGTCGCAGATCGGCTTGCAGCTAGGCCGCGCCATCGAGCGCGAAAGAGAAAGCGAAAGCGTGCGACGCCGCGCCACGGAACTCGCGCAGGCACGCGACAAGGCGCAATCCGCGAATCGGGCCAAATCCGAATTCCTCGCCAACATGAGCCACGAGCTGCGCACGCCGCTCAACGCCATCATCGGCTTCGCCGAACTGATGATGAAGGAAACGCTCGGCCCGCACGCGATCAAGACCTATCGCGAATATTCGCAATACATCTTCGACGGCGGACAGCACCTGCTTGCGATCATCAACGACATTCTCGACCTGTCCAAGATCGAGGCCGGCAAGGCCGAGCTCGACGGCAACGAACGGATTACATTGCCGCCGCTTCTCACGAGTTTGGGCGAGACCATCGGCGTCTTGGCCGAAAAGAACAGCGTCGCCTTTCATGTCGCGGCGGATCCGAGCCTGCCGGATATCGTCGGCAGCGAGCGCATGGTGCGGCAGATCCTCGTCAACCTGCTCTCGAACGCCGTCAAATTCACGCCGGCCGGCGGCACCGTCTCGGCCACGGCGACGCTCGCACCCGGCGGCGAGCTGATTGTCGCCGTCGCCGACACCGGCATCGGCATGAGCGAGAAGGAAATCGCCGTCGCGCTGACGCCGTTCGGTCAAGTCGACAGCGCGCTTAGCCGCGGTCACGAAGGCACCGGTCTGGGCCTGCCGCTGGCTCGCGCCATGGCGGCGCTGCATCAGGCCGATTTGCGCGTCGTCAGCGCGCCGGGCGCCGGCACGACGATCAGCGTCGTCTTTCCGAAAAGTCGCATCGTCGTGGCGCCGCCAAAGCGGGCCTACGCCTAGGGAACCGGCTCGACGCCGTTTTTCTCCGGCGGTTCGACGACGCGCCGCCAGCCATAGAGCGCCTCGCGCTCGCGCTCTTCCTGCACCAATCGCACCCGGACGCGCATCAAATCCTTCCAGCTCAGATAACCGACGAGCTTCGAGCCGTCGCGCGACACCACGGGAAAATGCGCGACGTTCGAGTTGGTCATCCGCTCGATCACGCCCTCGAGATATTCATCGGGATAAGCGAGCGGCACCTTGGTGCGATCGAGCAAAGTCCGCAACGTCGCCCGGCGATGCTTGCCGTCACGCCGCCAGCCGATCACCGTCGGCGGATCGATGACGCCGAGAATGTGGCCCTCGCCATCGACGACCGGAAAGCTCGGATGCTTGGTGTCTGGATCGGCAAGAAACGCCGCCGCTTGGTGCAACGTCATGGTATCGGGCAGCGTGTCGACCTTGCGCGTCATGACGCCGCTGACTGTCGCCAGCGCAAACGGATCAACACGGTATTCGCGCAGCAGGTGATGGCCGCGGCGCGCAATCTTCTCGGTCAGGATCGACCGGCGCAGCAGCAGCACGGTGACCAAATGAGCCATGATGCAGGCGGTCGCGAGCGGCAATAGGACGTGTGTATTGCCGGTGATTTCGACGGCGAAGAAGATCGCGGTCAGCGGCGAGCGCATGGTGCCGCCCAGGATGGCCGCCATCGCCAGCAACGGCCAGAAACCCGGACTGGTGGCCGGCAGGATCGGCCCGAGCACGACGCCCATGCCGCCGCCGATAATCAGCAACGGCGCGAGAACGCCGCCCGACGTTCCCGAGCCGAGCGCGACCGCCCAGATGACGGCCTTCACGACCGTCAGCGACAGACCAGCCAATGGCGGCAGATCGCCGCGCAGCATCTGCGCGATGTTGTAGTAACCGACGCCCAACGCGTTGGGCTCGATCAGTCCGCCGAGGCCGACGACGACGCCGCCCAGGATCGGCCACCACATCCAGTGGATGGGCAATTTGGCGAACAAATCCTCGCAGGCATAGACCATCTGCGTCAGCAGCCCCGACAGAAGGCCCGACAGGATGCCGATCAGGAGCCAGCACAACAACGCGACCAGCGACACGCTCATGCCGCCATGGAACGGGAACAAGGGATCCGCCAGGTTCGTCCAGCTTCGCTCCAAGGCCGCGGTGATGGCGGCGGTGGCGACCGGAACGAAGCTTCGCGGCGTCCACTCGAACAGCAGCAGCTCAACCGCCAGCATGATCGCCGCGATCGGCGTTCCGAAAACCGTGGTCATGCCGGCGGCGGCGCCGGCGACGAGCAGAGTCTTGCGCTCGCTGTCGCTGACCGGCAGCACCTGTCCGATCAACGAACCGATCGCGCCGCCCGTCATGATGATCGGGCCTTCAGCGCCGAACGGGCCGCCGGTTCCGATGGCGATCGCCGACGACAGCGGCTTGAGAATGGCCACCTTGACGTCAAGCTGGCTGCGGCCGAGCAGGATCGCCTCGATCGCCTCGGGAATGCCGTGTCCGCGGATTTTTTCGCTGCCGTAACGCGCGATCAGACCGACGACCAGCGACCCGATCACCGGCACGGCAACCGCCGCGAGCCCCAGATGCGATTGGTTGAACGGAATGTCGGCCAGCGTGAAGCGGCCGAAATAGGCGAGATTCGTCACCAGCCGGATGAGGTCGAGCAGCATCACACCCGCGATCACACCGCAGGAACCGACCACGATCGAGATCGCGGAGATCACCAAGACGCGCGGTTTGGTGGTGAAGTCGCCAAGATGCTTGGTGACGCTTTCGGCGACGATCGTGAGCAGCTGATCGCTGACGTTCGCAGCAGTTTTTTTCTTCACCCGGGGGTTCCGATCCGTCGGCTTGAGCCCATCAACCCTCAATATATCGCGACGCCATACATAAATCACAAGCGATGGGCGGTGTTGCTTTCGCGGTGCGCAGACTCGCGGTCACAACAGCATCACAGTCATGAACGCGGTTTCAGCTTGCAGCCAGCATCCCGTAATCCACCCTAGGCTTTCATCGACTCTGCCACACTGGGCCTGCGAGGTTCCGCGATGACATCATCGATCAACACCTTTCTCTGGTACCTCAACGAGATTCGGGGCGCCCGCTATTACTGCCCGTACTGCGGCTATGATTCGTTCGCGATGGTCGGCGGCGACCAAGCAAAAGGGCTCGGCGACATTGGCTCGGAATTTTACGGGGTCAGCTGCATGCGATGCGGCCATACCGAGCTCTTCTCCGCCGAAATCGTGCGTGAGAGCGCCCGCAAAGAAGCCGAGTGTCGCGGCCAACCGCCGGCCCCGCGCGAAGCCGCTGAGCCGTCGCCGATCAGCCAGCTGATTCGTCGTCGCTCGTCGGCGACGTGACGACGATAAAGACGAGATCGGTCAGGCCGGAATTGTAGATCGCGTGCTCGATCCCCGGCGGGATAAAGATCACGTCGTGGCGGCGGACGATGCGCCGCTTGCCGGCGATCTCCATCGGGCCCTCGCCTTCGAGCACGTGATAGACCTGCTCCTGCACCTTGTGCGTATGCGGCGCGACATAGGCCATCGGCTGATAGCACGAGATGCGATGGTCGAGATGAATCGAGCCTTTGGTCTCCGGCATCACCAGCGGCTTCGACAGCGCGCCGCCGAAATGCTCGGGAAATTCGCGCCAAGGCACTTCTGCGATATTCTCGATGGTGGCCCGGCGCTGGCGTGATTTGCGCGCCGGCTTGCGGCTCGCCTTGTTCTTCCGTGTTGCCATCGTTCTCCCTATGCGGCTTCCAGCCGGGCGCCGTCGCGCGCCACCTTGGCTTGCGCCAACGCGATGCGCAGCCGCTCGATTTCCGCGGCGTCGACCTTGACCAACGGCGGACGCACGGCGGCGCACGGGATGCGGCCCAACAGCACCAGCGCCGCCTTCATGCGGTTGTGCATGTCAACGAACGGATCAGCGTAGAACGCGGCGGCGAGCGGCTGCAGGCGCTCGTTCAGCGCCCGTGCGCGCGCCAGATCGTTCGCCTGCACCGCGGCGAACAGCGCGCTTTGCAGATCGGCGACGACGCTGCCCATGCCCGAGAGTAAGCCGCGGCAGCCGAGCACCAGCGAACTCAGCAGCCATGAACTGTGCGTCGTCAGGACGTTCACCGGCCGCGTCCGGCTCTGCAGGACGCGGATGTGGGTTTCATGCCGCGGCACGTCGTTGCACCAATCCTTGATTGCGCGCACGCTCGGCACCGCATCGACCAGCCGCACCAGCCGCTCGAGCGGATAGCCCTGGCCGCCGGCGAGCGGATATTGGAAAGCGATGAGCGGCAGGTCGGTCGCATCGGCGATGTGTCGGAAATGCGCCAGCACCATCGCGTCGGTCTGACCGAGAATGAACGGGTTGGGCGGAAACACCAGCAGCGCCGAGGCGCCGCCGGCCGCGGCCATACGTGCGATGCGCGCCGCTTCGAGGCTACCGTCGGCGTAGATACCGTTGACGATCGGCACGCGGCCGCCGATTTCGTCCATCGTCAGATCGAGCACGCGGCGTTGCTCGTCGAAGCTGCACGATGCGACCTCGGTCGCATGCGCGTTGACGGTGACCGCGCTGACGCCGGCGACCGCGGCAACGTCGCGCAGATGCCACCGGTAGGCAGCTTCGTCGATTTCGAGATCGTCACGAAACGGCAGGATACAGGCCGGAATGACGCCTTTCGGCTCGAAATGCGGCTGCCGCGGCATGATCGTCGCTTCCTCCGGATATACTTATATAAGGCGCCGTGGTGTGCCAGACCGGGCGAATTATCCATCTTTGCCGCGCGTTCGGCAAAGCCCGCCGCGATCAGGGTTGCGGGCTCCGCCGCGCGATACTACCGTTGGCCAAAGCCGCAAATAGCGGACGAATAAAAAGTCGAATTCAGGGAGGGAGAAACCATGCAATCGAAGCATTTGTCGCTGCCTCGCGTCACGCGCGGCGGAGTGAGGTCGCTGATTGCCGGTGCGGCGCTGATCGGCGCGCTCGGGTTCACAGTCGCGCCGGCCGCCGCGCAAAACGCGCCGGCGGCGGCTCCGGCTGCAGCATCGGCGGCTGCGGCCGCGGCGACGCCGACGCTGAAGCTCGGCATCGTCACATTCCTGTCCGGACCGGCAGCCGGACCGTTCGGCATTCCGGCGCGCAACGCCGCCGAGCTGGTGGCCGAAGCGATCAACAAAGGCACCCTGCCGGCGCCCTACAACACCAAGGGCTTCGGCGGCGCCGAGGCGGATCTGGCGATCGTCGACGAAGCCGGCTCGACCACCGAGGTCGTGCAGAGCTTCCGCAATCTGGTGCAGCGGCAGAACGTCAATGCCGTCGTCGGCTACATCTCGTCCGGCAGCTGCCTCGCCGTGGCGCCGGTGGCCGAAGAGCTCAAGATGCTGACGGTGTTCTTCGACTGCGGCACGCCGCGTATCTTCGAGGACGCCAAGTACAATTACGTCTTCCGCACCAGCGCCACCTCGACGATGGATAACGTCGCCGCGGCGCGCTACCTCAAGTCGAAGTTCCCGAACGACAAGAGCTACGCGGGCATCAACCAGAACTATGCGTGGGGACAGGATTCCTGGCGCGACTTCGACGGCTCGATGAAGGTGCTGTTCCCGAAGGACAAGGATGTCGTGTCGGAATTCCCCAAGCTCTTCGCCGGAACGTACGACGCCGAAATCTCGACTTTGCTGGTCGATCATCCTGACGTCGTGCACAGCAGCCTCTGGGGCGGCGACCTCGAAAGCTTCACGCTCCAGGCGTCGGCGCGCGGGCTCGAAAAGCGGTCGCGCATGGTGCTGACCACCGGCGAGACGATGATGTTCCGGCTCCGCGGCAAAATTCCGGACGGCGTCATCCTCGGCGCCCGCGGCCCCTACGGCGTGTTGGCGCACAAGGACGCCCTTAACGACTGGTTCCGGAAGAGCTTCCAGGACCGCTACGGCACGCCGCCGGTGTATTCCGCGTATCAGATGGCGCAGGCGATCCTTGGTCTGAAGGTCGCCGCCGACAAGGCTGCCAACGGCAAAGGCGCGCCGACCATCGACGCGGTGCGCGCCGCGCTCACGGGCCTCAAATACGATTCATTCGGCGGCCACGTCGATATGGCTCTCGGCGACGGACACCAGGCCGTCAA
>JBOHLR010000123.1:0-6870 GCA_050729555.1 Allostellaceae bacterium | reverse complement strand
CCCGACGACGCGGTACCCCATTGCGGCATAGGCGGACGTGTCGACAGTAGGATCGCGCGGCATCCCCGCTTCCACTGGTGCCGCCGGCACGGAAGCGCGCGCCGCCACGGCCCATAGCAAGCCGCGCAGCGCGACAATCTCCGGCGTCAGCAACCCGGCGTGATACACGCTTTCGACGCCAAGGCGGATGCCGAGCCGCGCCAGCGCCTTGCGGTCGGCCGGCGACAGCGTACGCAACAACGGCGCAGCCGTTGCCGTCGGCAGGCTGCCGAGCGCTTCGGCGAGCTGGAACGCCAAGCCGCGCGCCGGCGCCGCGAGCTCGACGTCGCGGGCGCGGAACAGCGGCGCCAGGCGCTGGCGCAGATGCGCCGACGCGAACGCCGCCAAGCGCCGGCGCACGATTTCGCGCTGTTCGCCTTCGAAGAAATCGCTCGCGATCGCCTCGACCCGCGGCTGGAGCGCGTGCGCGCCGGCGATCAGCCGGCCGATCGCGCCGCCGTTCCAAGTCAGCATGCCGTTGGCGGCGAGCGTGAATTCACGATCCGGCGCCGCGGCAACGCGCGCGACGCGGTGGGCGATTTCCCCGCGCAGCACGCGCTGCGCCGCCGCGAGCAGGGTCTTGGCGGCATCGCCCGACGCCGCCAGGTCGGGCCGAAACCGGAACCCATCGAGGCGGCCGACATAATGACCTTCGACCTTGACCTCGCCGGCTTCGCTGACCGACCCCAGCAGCTCGCGCGAATCGGCGAGCCGGCGCATGAGATAAGCCGCGCGCTTGTCGACGAAGCGTTGCGTGATGCGATCGTGCAACGCATCCGACAGATTGTCCTCGATGGTGCGGGCGCGCTCCTGCCAGGCGCCGGAATCGTCGAGCCAGTCGGCGCGGTGCGCGATGTAGGTCCAGGTCCGGATATGGGCAATGCGCATCATCAGCGTATCGATATCGCCGTCGGCGCGATCGAGCCGGTCGACCTGGCTCGCCACCCAGTCAATGGGCAGCCGGCCGCGCGGACCGGCGAGATGACCGTAGATCTGCGCCAGTAGCCGCGCGTGCGTATCGCTCAGCACCTTACGGAAATCCGGAATTTGGCAGACCTCCCAGAGCAGGCGCACCGCCGCCGGATTCGTCGCCATCGCGGCGACGTCGGCCATCTGTGCCAGCGCGCGCAAAGCGCCGTGATCGTCGGCCTGTGGCGCCGAGACCAGGCCGGGAAGTGCCGGCCGCCGCTCGAGCGAGGCGATCAACGCGCCGAGCGAGCGATAATCGAGCCGCGCATTGCGCCAATAAAGCCGCGCCAGCGGATCGAAACGATGGTTCTCGACCGCCTCCACGAGGGCGTCATCGAGCGCCTTGATCTCGTCGGTGACGCCGAAGGTGCCGTCGTTCATGTGACGGCCGGCGCGGCCGGCGATCTGCGCGATTTCGGCCGGCGCGAGACGCCGCGGCGCGTGGCCGTCGAACTTGACCAGCCGCGCGAACGCGACATGGTCGAGATCCATGTTGAGGCCCATGCCGATGGCGTCGGTCGCCACCAGATAATCGACCTCGCCCGACTGGAAGAGGCCGACCTGGGCGTTGCGGGCGCGCGGGCTCAAGGCGCCGAGGACGATGGCGGTGCCGCCCTGGCGCCGCCGCATGATCTCGGCAAGGGCAAAAACATCCGCGACAGCGAAGGCGACGACGGCGCAGCGCGGCGGCAGCCGCGTCAGCTTCTTGGCGCCGGTATAGGACAGCGTCGAAAAGCGCGGCCGCGATGAAATTTCGGCGTCGGGCACCAGCCGCCGCAGCAACGGCGCGATGGTGTCGGCGCCGAGAAACATCGTTTCGCTCAAACCGCGCGCATGCAGTAGCCGGTCGGTGAAGACGTGGCCGCGCTCGCGGTCGCCGCACAGCTGGATCTCGTCGACCGCGAGGAAATCGACCGACCGGTCCAGCGGCATCGATTCGACGGTGCAGACGAAATAGCTCGGATTCGGCGGAATGATTTTTTCCTCGCCGGTGATCAGCGCGACGGCGCGCGCGCCTTTGAGCCGCACGACGCGGTCGTAATTCTCGCGCGCCAGCAGGCGCAGCGGAAAGCCGATCATGCCGGTCTGGTGACCGAGCATGCGTTCAATGGCGAGATGGGTCTTGCCGGTATTGGTCGGGCCGAGCACGGCCCGGATGCGTGACGGACGGGAAACCAGTCCCATGCCCAACGATGATGAGTCATCGCGCCACGAAACGCAACCATCGGGGGAATATTCCGTCGTCCGTTGCGTTTTCTTGACGCTGGGCCGTCGGAGTCCTAGGAGATTAGGCGATGGCGGATAGCGCGTTCCACCGACAGTTGCGACGGGCAGCGGCAGCCTTTGCGGCCGTGGCTTTGGCGGCCACGCCCGTGGCGGCGGCGCCCGGCCCCGGTCCCCAGCCTTATTACGGCGTGCCGATTCCCGCGCCACCGCCGTTCCTCGACCCGTTCGCGCCAGCCCCGACCCCGCCGCGATTCGCCCAGGCCTGTGACGGCAGCGAGCCGATTTTCGGCGGCATTCTCGGCGCTTCGGCCGGCGGCTTGCTGGCTGCCGTCTTGAGCGAGCGCCACGGCCGAGCCGATCCCGGTGCGATGGTGTTCGGCGTCATCACCGGCGCGATGATCGGCGCGACGCTGGCCGCCAGCCACTGCCAGGACGACTGACGCCGATTCGCGCCGAACTCCGCCTGACGCCGCCGACCTATTGCACGCCGGCTTCAGCTTCCTCATATCTGGCACGGCCCATCCAAGTAAGTTGACGGTTCGAGAAGGAAGCCAATGACGGCGGAGAAACGCAACTTCGAGGCGGAAGTCAGCCGCCTGCTTGAGATCGTGGCGCACTCGCTTTACAGCGAGCGCGAGGTTTTCCTGCGCGAGCTGGTCTCGAACGCGTCGGACGCCTGCGACCGGCTGCGTTACCTGGCGCTGACCCAGCCCGAACTGGTCAAGGGCGACACCGCCTACCGCATCACGCTCACCGCCGATGCCGCCGCCCGCACCCTGACCGTCGCCGACAACGGCATCGGCATGAGCCGCGACGAGCTGATCGACAATCTCGGCACCATCGCGCGCTCGGGCACGTCGGCCTTCGTCAAGAATTTGTCGGGCGATCAGCGCAAGGACGTGGCGCTCATCGGTCAATTCGGCGTCGGTTTCTATTCGGCGTTCATGGTCGCCGACGGGGTCGAGGTGCTGTCGCGCAGGGCCGGCGAAGAGACCGCTCATCTCTGGGTGTCGAACGGCAAGGGCGACTACACCGTGGACTCCGGGACCAAAGAGTCGCGCGGCACCGCCGTGACACTCCATCTCAAGGAAGACGCGGCCGAGTTCACCGATCCGGCGCGCCTGCGCGCCGTGGTCAAGCGCCACTCCGACCACATCGCCGTGCCGATCGTGCTTCGAGACCAGGGCAAGGACGAGACGATCAACGCCGCCTCGGCGCTATGGCTCCGGCCCAAGAGCGAGATCACGGCCGAGCAATACCGCGAGTTCTATCACCATGTCGGCCATGCGTTCGACGAGCCTTGGCTCACCCTGCACAGCCGCGCCGAAGGCGCGCTCGAATACACCAGCTTGTTGTTTGTACCGTCCGCCAAACCCTTCGATCTGTTCGATCCGGAGCGCAAGCACCAGGTGAAGCTTTACGTCAAACGCGTCTTCGTCACTGACGATTGCCAACCGCTGCTGCCGGCCTATTTGCGGTTCCTCAAGGGCGTCGTCGATTCCGAAGACCTGCCGCTCAACATCAGCCGCGAGATGCTGCAAGCGAACCCTATGCTGACGCGGATGCGGACGCAGATCACCAAGCGCGTCCTCGGCGAGCTGGCCAAGAAGGCCAAGGACGCCCCGGGCGAGTACGCGACGTTCTGGGACAATTTCGGCGCGGTGCTGAAAGAAGGCCTCTATGAGGACCGCGAGCAGCGCGACGAGCTGCTGGCGTTGGCACGATTCCGCTCCACCGCCGGCGACGGTCTGGTGTCGCTCGAGGAGTACGTCGCGCGCATGAAGCACGGCCAGAAGGCGATCTACACGATCAGCGGCGACACGCCCGAACGCGTCGCACGCAGCCCGCAGCTCGAAGGCTTTCGCGCGCGCGGCGTCGAAGTGCTTTTGCTGACCGATCCGGTCGACGAATTCTGGCTGCCGGCGCAGGGCGCCTACAAGGACACACCGTTCAAGTCGGCGACGCGCGGCGCGGCCGACCTCGATGGCCTAGCCGCCGAAGCGAAAGACAAGGCGGAACCGCCTAAGACCGACACAGCGACTGGCAGCCTGGTCGCGCTGATGAAACTGTCGCTGGGCGACGCGGTGAAGGACGTGCGCGTCTCATCGCATTTGACCGACAGCGCCGTCTGCCTGGTAGCCGATGAAGGCGATCTCGACATGCGCCTCGAACGCCTGTTGCGCCAGCACCAGAAGCTCGACCAGGTGAGCAAGCGCATCCTCGAGATCAATCCGAAGCATCCGCTGATCGCGCGCCTGGCCGGCTTGGCCGGCAAGGAGGGCGCGGCGAATGCGCTCGGCGATTTCGCCTGGGTGCTGCTCGATCAGGCGCGCATTCTCGAAGGCGAGCAACTGCCGGATCCGTCCGCATTCGCGCGGCGGCTGTCCGATCTGTTGGCGAAAGGCCTGACGGCCTGAGTCGTCAGTGCTGCGCGATCTCGGCGGCGGTCAAGATCGGGCCGGTGCCGCGTTCCTGCAAGAGAACCGCGATGCCGCCGTCGCCCAGCGTCTTGACCTTGGCGGCGGGCACGACGAATTCCGCCGACCAGCCCGCCCACTTGCCGAGTTGGCTGTAGCTGCGCACTGGATGGACGTCGGTGATCGTGAGGCCTTCGTTCTCGCCGCGCAGCACCTGGGTCTTGTGCGCCGAATCGAAACCGATCAGCCACAGCGTCGCCGGCTGGCCCGCCGGGGACTCGCCTGAACCGACGTCGACGGCAAGCGCACCGTCCGCGCGCCAATGTAGCGCGAGCGTCGGGCGTGGCTCGGCTTTCGTCTTGGCGGCGTCGATCAGCGCGTCGCACTTCTCGTCGTCCGAGCCCACCGCTTCGGCGGCGCCATCGACCACGATCTGCGGCGTATAGACGAAGCGGGTTTTGAGGTCGTCCTGGTATTGGCGCTGGCGCGCTGTTGCCCATGGTTTGGCGAACGGATCGGTCCAGCCGATGTAGTTCCAATAATCGACGTGGAAGCCGAGGGCGATCACGTCCGACCGCTTCGCCAACTCGCCGAAATAGGCGTCCGCCGGCCGGCAACTGCTGCACCCCTGCGACGTGAACAACTCGACGACCACGGGCGCCGGATGCGCCCCCGTCGTGACGGGCGACGCCGATTCCTCGGCGCCTGCCGAATCGGCCGCCAACGCGACCAGCGCCGCCAAGACGATCAGCAGATGGGAATGTCGCCGAAGCATGCCGCATCTTGCGACGGCGCCGCGCCACGCGCCAGTCGCGCCTAATCACATGGCGGTGAGAGCGCTTGCCGCTTCCGTTGCGGCGCCGGATGGGCTCTATTCCAAACCAAAGAGGTTGCAATGTCGCCCCCGCAAATGGCGGTTGCCGCGCCGAGCCGCCGCAGCAGTGCTTTTGTGCCCCACGATCTACCGCAGCCAGTTCATGGCGCGGCGCGCGGTCCGCTGGCCGGTCTCGGCTGCGCGATCAAGGATATGTTCGACATCAAAGGCGAGCGCACCGGCGGCGGCAATCCGACCTGGCTGGCGACGGCCCCGCCGGCGCGGCGTCACGCCGACGCCGTTCGCCGGATCCTTGCGGCTGGCGCGACGATTATCGGCAAAACGGTATGCGACGAATTCTTCTTCAGCGTCACCGGCGCCAACGCGCATTACGGCACGCCGGTCAATCCCCGCGCGCCGGACCGCCTGCCCGGCGGTTCGTCGTCGGGCTCGGCCGTCGCCGTCGCGGCGGGCGCGTGCGATTTCGCGCTCGGCAGCGACACCGGCGGCTCGGTGCGCGTGCCGGCTGCGTTCAACGGCGTCTATGGCTTGCGGCCGAGCCACGGCCGCGTCAACGCCGTCGGCGCGATGCCGATGGCGCCGAGCTTCGACTGCGTCGGCTGGTTCGCGGCGACGCCTGGAATCTTCGCGCGCGTCGGTCCGGTGCTGCTCGGCGGCAAAGGCCGGCGCGCGCCGATCCGGCGGGTCTTGATGGCGACCGACGCCTGGGCGCAAGCCGACATTGAGGTGGCCGAGGCGCTGCGCGATTTTCTCGCGCGCGGCGCCGCGCTGCTGCCGGCGACCGACGACACGGCGATTGCGCCCGCCGGCACCGCCGCGTGGCGCGACGCCTTCCGCATGATTCAGGGCCGCGAAATCTGGTCGGCTTACGGCAAATGGCTCGAGCATCACCAGCCGGCGCTCGGTCCCGGCATCAAGGAGCGGCTGGCGTTCGCCGCCACCGTGACCGCGGACCAGGCGCGCGCCGCGCGGCAGGTCCACGCCGCGGCGCGCAAGGCGATCCGCGCGCACGTGCCGGTCGGCGCTGTCCTGTGCCTGCCGACGGTGCCGTGTGTCGCGCCCAAAACCGACGCCGATACGCCGACGCTCGACGATTTCCGTGCCCGGGTCATGGCGCTGACCTGCATCGCGGGCCTGTCGGGCCTACCGCAGGTGACGATTCCAGCGACGCAGATCAATGGCCTGCCGGTCGGCCTGTCGTTCATCGGCTGGGATCGCGGCGACGAGAGCTTGTTGGCGCTGGCGCAGACGCTGGAGCCGTTCTGCGGCGCTTGACCGGCGACGACGCGGCCGCCACGCTGCCGCGCTGCAATCACCGGGAGGCGAAGCCTTGATCCTCGAAATCCGCACTTACACCGCCGCCGTCGGCAAGACGCAACAGTG
>JBOHLR010000122.1:0-6914 GCA_050729555.1 Allostellaceae bacterium | reverse complement strand
GACCACCGCGACGGAGGCGGGCGCCGCCGAACGCACCGCCGCCGAGCAGAGCGCCGGCGATGCGTCGCTGGCGTCGCTCGCGCTGAAGGCGATCAAGGCGATCACCGCCGACGCGGCGCAGACCTTCGCCGGCGTCTTTGCCTTTCTGGCGCCCGAGATGGGCCCCGCCGCGGCGGCGCCGGCCGCGGCATCCGAAGCCGTTGTGCTGGCCGCGACCGGCGCCGTCGATATGGCGTCGGCCGCCGGCGGCCTCTGGGAGGTGCCGGGCACGATCCTGTCGGTGCTGCATCCGGAAGAGAGCGTGATTCCCGCATCGGTCGCCAATCCGATGCGCGATTTCTTTTCGGGCGGTGCATCCGGCGCCGCGCCAACGGGCGACATCCACATCCACGGTCCGCTGGTCAGCGCCGTCGACACGCAAACCGGCGCGCAGTTCTTGAAGAACAACATGCGCGCCATCGCCAAGGGTCTGGCGGCCGAGCTGCGCAACTTCAATGCGAACCTGACGCCTTCCCTCGGCGGCTAAGTCCGATGCCAGCGTCACCCCTACCCTAACCCTCCCCCCTCGAGGGGGGCTTAGTTCATCCCCCCCTCGAGGGGGAAGGAAGGGAGGGAGGCGAGGTCAGACACGCGCTCTGGAAAATGACTCATCTCAAATGACCGAACCGGTTTTTCCCGCGCTCGCAGGATTGGGCTGGTCGGTGAAGCGTTCGCCCCTGTGGAAGACGCGGGCGCAGCAGGCGATCTCCGACAAGGAGACGCGCCTCGCCGACTGGTCCTATCCCGCCTGGCAATGGGAGCTGACCTTCGATTTCCTGCGCGCGTCCCCGGCAGCATCCGAATTCCAATCGCTCGCCGGCTTCTTCAATCAGTGCCAGGGCGCCTTCGGCACTTTTCTCTACGCCGATGCCGACGACAACGCCGTCACCGGCCAATCGCTCGGCACCGGCAACGGCGCGACAACGGTGTTTCAGCTCGTACGATCCTTCGGCGGCTTCATCGAGCCAGTGCTCGCGCCCAACGTGGTGAACGCAGTTTATGTCGCCGGCATCGCGCAATCGCCGTCGAGCTACGGCGCAGACCCGGCAACCGGCCTGCTGACCTTCACCGCCGCGCCGGCGTCGGGCGCCGCGATCGCGGCTGACTTCTCGTATTGGTTCCGCTGCCGCTTTGCCGAAGACACGCTCGATTTCGAGAAATTCATGGCGACGCTCTACCGCGCGCAGAAACTCGCCTTCGTCTCGCTGAAGTGACGGTTCTTGCCGTCATGGCCGATGGCTGCATGGGTGTCGTGCGTGCTTCGAGACGTGCTGCTGTGCAGCACTCCTCAGCATGAGGAATATCTTTGATGGTATTAAGAAAATGTCTTCAGCCTGAGGAGCGTTCCCGAGCGTGTCGAGGGAGCGCGTCTCGAAGGCCGCACGATTTCGATCCAGCACCAACATGAAACCCGCTAGCGCCGCGCTCAAATCGCTGCTCGCGACGCGCCAGTTCTACGCCGCCGATCTCTACACCTTCGCGCTCGTCGGCGGCGGCGCGCTGCGCTATTGCGGCGGCGACCGCGACATCACCGCGAACGGGTTCCTTTACCCCGCCGGTGGCGCAACCGGCCCGTACTTCGATCGCAAGGACAACAAGGCCAAGTGCCACTGGAAGATCGGCGTCGAGGTCGATCAGCTCGTCTTCGACGTGCTGCCCGGCAATGCTTCCGTGCTGGGCGCGCCGTTCCTGTCGGCGGTGCTCGCCGGCCTCTTCGACGGCGCCGAGCTCACGCTCGAGCGCGCCTTCATGCCGCAATACGGCGACACCTCGGCCGGCACGGTGATCCTGTTTGCCGGCCGCGTCGCCGAGATCGATTGCGGCCGTTCGCTGGCGACCTTCACCGTCAACTCGCATCTGGAGCTGCTCAACCTCAACCTGCCGCGCAATCTGTGGCAGGCCGGCTGCGTCAACATGCTGGACGACGCGTCGTGCGGCGTGAACTTGGCGAGCTATGCCGTTGCCGGCGCGGCGGGATCAGGCTCGAGCGCCAGCGTCGTGCTGGCTTTGCTCATTCAGGCAACGGGATATTTCGACCAGGGCAAGATCGCGTTCACATCCGGCGCCAACGCGGGCCTGTCGCGCGGCATCAAGATTTGGGTGGCGGGCAGCGGCGGCGCGCCCGGCACGGTCAGCCTCATCGCGCCATTTCCGGCAGCACCCGCGACCGGCGACGCATTTCAGATCTATCCCGGCTGCGACAAGACGCTGGATTCGGGCGGCTGTCCCAAATTCGCCAACACCGCGCGCTTCCGCGGCTTCCCCTACGTGCCGACGCCCGAGACGGCGGTGTGAGGATTAACGCCGGCGGAATTGCCGCCGGGCGTTCGGGCCCGCCGCTGCGGCGCGCTCGTCCTTGTGGCGAAAGACGATGCGGCCCTTGGTGAGATCGTAGGGCGTCATCTCGATGGTGACGCGGTCGCCGGCGAGGACGCGGATGCGCGCCTTCTTCATGCGGCCGGCGGTGTAGGCAAGCGTCTCGTGGTCGTTGTCGAGCTTCACGCGAAACCGCGCGTCAGGCAGCACCTCGGTGACGACGCCGTCGAATTCAATCAGGCCTTCCTTGGTCACGCGCCTGCTCCCTGACGAGAAGGGGCGGCCGAAGCCGCCCCGTTCCGTCGTTAAACCGCCTTCAGATTGGCTGCCGAGCTTTTGCCGCGGCGCGGGTCGTTCTCCACGTCGAAGCTGACCTTCTGGCCTTCGTGCAAATTGCCGATGCCCGAGCGCTCGACGGCGGAGATGTGCACGAACACGTCCTTCGAGCCGTCTTCCGGCTGGATGAAGCCGAATCCCTTCTGGGCGTTGAACCATTTAACTGTGCCGATCGCCATTGTGTCGTTCCATGTCGCAAGTGGTTGCCGCCGGGCGGAATCGCGCGGCGGATCGGACACCGTGAGGGGTTCGGGAAGCAGGTCCGGCGCTCGTCTGAGCGAAGGCGGCGTGCCGAGGACCCACAACGAGTCGATTGCGCACCAATAGGCGCTTAACGCCCGGATTGCAAGCTTGGCCTCCATGCCCGCCCACGCCGCCGAACGCGCGGATGTCATCCGCTGTGCGCGCGCGTGGCTGCGGACGCCTTATCACCATGGGGGCCGCATTAAGGGCGCCGGCGTCGATTGCGCGATGCTCTTGGCCGAAATCTACGCCGAAGCCGGCCTCGTGCCGCCTCTTGCCATTCCGCATTATCCGCCCGATTGGCACCTGCATCGCGATGCCGAGCGCTATCTCGGCGTGCTGCTCGATCACGCGGTGGAATACGTGCCCGTCATTGCGAGCCCGCCGGGCGAAGCAATCCAGCCTGGATCGCTTCGGCGCAATGCGCTTCGCGATGACGGTGAAGTGGTCGTGCCGCACCGCGCCATTCTTCCCGCCGACATCGCGCTGTGGCGTTTCGGCCGCTGCTTCTCGCACGGCGCGATCGTCGTCGATTGGCCGGTCGTGATCCACGCCTATCTCGGCCGCGGCTGCGTGCTCGAGGATGCCGGCAAGGCCGAATGGCTGTTGCGCATCGGCGAGGGCAGGGACGCGCAAGCCCGGCCGCGGCCGGTCAAGTTCTTCACGCTTAAACGCTGGACCGTTTCGTCATTGCGAGCCGCCGCAGGAAGCGAAGCAATCCAGGATGCTGGATCGCTTTGCTGCGCTCGCGATGACGCGGAGCAACTCTAATGGCCGGACTTTTTTCCTCGCCCAGGCAGACGCAGGCGAAGCAGCATCCGGCCGTCTCGGGCCTCCAGATCCAGACCTCGGCCTACGGCAAGGTCATCCCGATCGTCTACGGCACGACGCGGTTTGCGCCCAATCTGATCTGGTACGGCGATTTCGCGGCGATCGCGCATCAATCGTCGCCGCCGTCGTCGGGCAAGGGCGGCGTCGCCGGCGGCGCGGGCGGCAAGGGCGGTGGCGGCGGCGCGACGACCTACACCTATACCGCCGCGCGGTGATGCTGGGTCTGTGCGAAGGCCCGATCCAGGGTCTGGGTCAGGCCTGGGCGTCGAAAGAAGTGACGACGCCGGCGGCGCTCGGTCTCTCGGTGTTCGACGGCGCGCTCGGCCAGGCGGCCTGGGGCTATCTCTCGACCAATCATCCGACTGAGGCGCTGGGTTACAGCGCCACCGCTTATGCCGCGGCCGCGCCTTACGCGCTCGACGGCCAGGGCCAGTTGCCGAACAACAATTTCGAAGTCGTCGGTCTCTATGCGAATTCGGTCGGCACGCTGCCCGACGCCGATCCGTCGCTGGTGGTCGCCGATCTCTTGACCAATCCGCGCACCGGCGCCGGCTTTCCGGCGGCGCGCTTGGGCGATCTCTCGACGTACCAGGCTTACGCGCTGTCGGCCGGCCTGTTGATCTCGCCCGCCTATACCGAAGCCGCTTCGGCGTCGACGCTCTTGGACGACATTGCCACTTACACCAACAGCGCGTTCGTTTGGTCTTCCGGCACGCTCATCCTGGTGCCCTATGGCGACGCCGCGATTTCCGGCAACGGCAAAAGCTACACGCCGCCTTCCGCGCCGCTCTATGACCTGGGCGACGACGATTTCCTGTCCAATAGCAACGCCAGCGGTTCGTCCGCGTCGCTCAACGACGATCCGGTGCTGGTGACGCGTAAGCGGCCGTCCGACGCGCTCAACGACATCAAGGTCGAATATCTCGACCGCGCCAACCAGTACAACACCGCCATCGTCGAAGCGTCCGACCAGGCGATGATCGACACGTACGGCCTGCGCTTCGACCAGACGCGCCAGGCGCATTTATTTGCGGATGCGAATGCCGCCAGGCTGTCGGTACAGCTCCTGCTCCAGCGCCAGGCGATCCGCAACACGTACCAGTTCACCCTCGATCAGCGGTACATCCTGCTCGATCCGATGGACATTGTGACGCTGACGGACGCGCGGCTGGGCCTGTCGCGCCAGTGGGTGCGCATCGCCGAGATCACCGAAAACGACGACGGCACGTTGCTGGTTGCCGCGGAGGATTATCTCGCCGGCACCGGCGCCGCCGCGCGCTACGGCTTCCAGCAAGGCGCCGGCTACAGCGTCAACACCAACGCCGATCCCGGCAATGCGGTGGCGCCGATCGTCTTCGAGGCGCCGGTGCAGATCGCGCAATCCGGCCTCGAAGTCTGGCTCGCCACCGCCGGCGGCCCGAACTGGGGCGGCTGCGACGTCTATGTCTCGAGCGACGGCTCGACCTACAAGCTCGCCGGCCGCAAGAACGGGCCGTCGCGCATGGGCGTCCTCGCCGCTTCGTTTCCGGCGGCTGGCGATCCCGACACGGTCGACACGCTGTCCGTTGACTTGTCGTCTTCGATGGGCGCGCTGCTCTCCGGCACGCAAGCCGACGCCGATTTGGCGCATACTTTATGTTGGGTCTCCTTCGACAGCGGCTCAGGAGGCGAGTTCGTCAGTTACGAAACCGCGACCCTCACGGGTCCGAACCGCTACAGCCTCGGCACCTAGTATAAGGCGTGGCCTCTATGGCTCCGCCATCGCCGCGCACGCGGCTGGCGCCGGCTTCGCGCGTCTCGACGACGCGGTATTTACGCTCCCGTACGATAAAAGCCAGATCGGCGCGACCATTCACATCAAGCTGGTGTCGTTCAATCTCTATGGCGGCGGCTTGCAGCCGCTCGCGTCCGTCACCGATTACACCCACACCATCGCCGGCCCGCCGCCGCCCGCCAACGTCACCGGTTTCTCGGCGCAGCAGACCGGCGGCGCCGTGGTTTTTAAGTGGGATGAGGTCGCCGACTTTGCGCTCAAGGGCTACGACATCCTCTACGGTCCGCAAGGCGGCTCGATCGCGTCGGCGACGTTCCTGACCGAAAGCGCGCGCGGCACCGAGATGACCAATGCCGCCGTGCCGCCCGGCACCTGGACCTTCACGATCCGCGCCCGCGATGTCGCCGATCAGTTCTCGCCCGCGCCGGCGACGGTGGACCTGATCGTCACGAACCCCAATCCCGTGATTTTGGACGAACAGGCGGCGCCGTTCTGGTCCGGCACGCTTGCGGGCTTCGTGCCGCATTGGACCGGCGTGCTGGTCCCGGATTCGATCAAGCTCGCGAGCGCGCACACCAACGCCGATTTATTCGAGCGATTTGTTCCCTATCCGGTGCCGATTTCGAGCTTCGCCACCGCCGCGGCCGACACCGGCTTCGACGATACGCTGCGCGTCTGGGCGAATATCGCGACTTCGCTCGGCCGCGGCCAAAGCGGTACGTCCGAAGCCAGTCTCGCCATCGACACCTGGCTCACCGGCGCGTCGGATTCTGGCGTTTTCACCGCGTGGACGATCGGCACGGTCGACATGCGCTATCTGCGCGGCGAGGCGGTGTTGACCAACGTCGCCGGTTCGGTCGCGTGCCTCACGGGTTTCGATCTGGTCGCCGACCGCGCGCCCAAGATCGAAAACTCCGCCACCAGCGTGACGATCTCCGCCGGCGGCACCGGCATCGTCTTTCCGTCGCCCTATCACCTGCCGCCCAATGTGCGGGTGACGCCGCTCGGATCGAGCGCGCTCGCCGCCACCGCCGCGTCGGTCACCACCACGGGCTGCACGATTCATGTCTTCGACCGCACTGGCACCGACGTCGGCGGCAGCGTGAGTTGGGTCGCAACCGGCGAATAGCAAAAACGTCATTGCGAGCGCCTGGCGAGGCGCGAAGCAATCCAGGGTCCGAGAACGACTCTGGATCGCTTCGTCGCGCGCGGTCCTCGCGACGACGACGCGGGCTCCACGCCTCCCCAGTAAATTCGAAAGGACCAACCGATGACCGTCGGCCAATTCCTGCAAACCGATTACACGACGCGGACCGGCACGGGACGACCGTCAAGCGGCATCCACCTCGCGAGCAATGGTCGCACCCAGCGTTTT
>JBOHLR010000121.1:0-6923 GCA_050729555.1 Allostellaceae bacterium | reverse complement strand
GCTCAAGGACTGGCGACGTATCCATACCCGTTACGACCGATGCGCCCATACCTTCATGTCAGCCATCTGCATCGCCGCTGTCGTTATCTTCTGGCTCTGATCAATGAGTCCTGACCCTAGATATCGCCAAGTGTATTCGAAGTATTAATGTAATACAATTCCATAAAATGATAAATTCTCTTGAATAATAAGTTAATTATGACCGAGTAAAGTTAATCCCAGTCGATATAGAGTTAATGTCATCGTCTGGGATGGATGCGGCCGTCGCCAGACCCGATACTGGTGCCGCCATCGAAATGGGACAGAGCGGGATTCTCTTTGACCAATGGTGGCATACCAGATACCATGAGCGTTAATCAGGGGGCCGATCTAAACGGTGCCCGACGGGAGGGTTGCCTATATGACGGCCACGCGTCTCGTCATCAAGCCGATCGACTCGCCGGCGAGCTTCCGGCTGCAAGCGTATCGGAAGCTCAAAGAAGCGATTACGGCCATGAACGTGTACGGCCAGGCGGAAGAAATCCGGCTGGACGAACGTCGCTTGTCGCAAGAGCTCGGCGTCTCGCGCACGCCCATCCGCGAAGCGCTCACCATGCTGCAGCGCGAGGGCTTTGTGCGTACCGTGCCGCGCCGCGGCGTCATCGTGGTGCGCAAAAGCAAGCAAGAGATCGTGCGCATGATCCAGGTTTGGGCGGCGCTCGAGAGCTTGGCGGCGCGTCTGGCGACGCTGCACGCCTCCGACCGCGAAATCGCCAACCTGCGCCACATGTTCGACGATTTCCGCGACGGCTCGCCGGAAGGCCATCTCGACGAATATTCCGACGCCAACATCCGCTTCCATCAGGCGATCATCCAGCTGTCCGGCAATCCGGTGCTGGTCGAGATGACGCGCGACCTGTTCATTCACATGCGCGCCATTCGCCAGGCGACGATCGGCCAGGACGATCGCGCCAAACGTTCGATTGTCGATCACATGAACATCATCGAGGCCGTGCAGCGGCGCGACACCGACCACGCGTCGTCGCTGGTGCTCAAGCATGCACTCGATCTCGCCGCCCATGTGGAGCGGCACTGCGACTATCTCGATTAAAAGAGGATCCGTCAGAGGCGTTTTATGACAGGCGACGTTACGACAGCGGGAAGACCGCAGGCCGCCGGCAACCCGGCGGCTGTCGAAACCTGGATCAACCCGCGTAAATCAGCGCCGGGGACCGATGCCCGGACGATGGGCGAGTAAGAACGGCGCGCGAAGGAGGACAAGATAATGAACAAGGCACTTGAAGGCGTTCGCATTCTCGACTTCACACATGTGCAGTCGGGCCCAACCTGCACCCAGCTGTTGGCATGGTTCGGGGCCGACGTGTTGAAGGTCGAGCGGCCCGGCGTCGGCGATGTCACGCGCGGCCAGCTGCGCGACATCCCCAACGTCGACAGCCTCTATTTCACGATGCTCAACCACAACAAGCGGTCGATCACCATCGACACCAAGAATCCCAAGGGCAAGGAGCTGCTCGAGGGCTTGATCAAGGTGTGCGACGTGCTGGTCGAGAATTTCGGGCCGGGCGTGCTCGATCGCATGGGCTTCAGCTGGGAACGCGTGCACCAGATCAACCCCAAGATCATCATGGCGTCGATCAAGGGCTTCGGCCCGGGTCCCTATGAGGATTGCAAAGTGTACGAGAACGTCGCGCAATGCACCGGCGGCTCGGCGTCGACCACCGGCTTCCGCGACGGCCCGCCGCTGGTCACCGGCGCGCAGATCGGCGACTCCGGCAACGGCCTGCACCTCGCGCTCGGCATCGTCACCGCACTCTACCACCGCACGCACTCGGGCAAGGGCCAGCGCGTCACCGTCGCGATGCAGGACGGCGTGCTCAATCTCTGCCGCGTCAAGCTGCGCGACCAGCAGCGGCTCAAGCACGGGCCGCTCAAGGAATACAGCCAGTTCGGCGAGAACATTCCGTTCGGCGACGCGACGCCGCGCGCCGGCAACGATTCCGGCGGCGGCCAGCCGGGCTGGATTCTGAAGTGCAAGGGCTGGGAAAACGATCCTAACGCCTACGTCTACTTCATCACGCAGGCGCCGGTTTGGGACAAGGTCTGCAAGGTGATTGGCGAGGAGGGCTGGATCACCGATCCGGGCTACGCCACGCCGGAGGCGCGGCTGCCGAAGCTCAAGGCGATCTTCGCCCGCATCGAGCAATGGACCACGACGAAGACCAAGTTCGAGGCCATGGAAATCCTCAACGAATACGACATTCCTTGCGGTCCGATTCTGTCGATGAAGGAGCTCGCCGAGGACGAATCGCTGCGCAAGACCGGCACGGTGGTCGAGGTCGACCATCCGAAGCGCGGCAAGTACCTGACCGTCGGCAATCCGATCAAGCTCAGCGACAGCGCGAGCGACGTGAAGCGTTCGCCGTTGTTGGGTGAACATACTGACGAAATTCTGACCAAGGTTCTCGGCTACGACGACAAGAAGGTGCGCGAGTTCAAGGACTCGGGCGCGCTTGGCGGCGCGAAGCCGATGGCGGCGGAATAGCGCCAACCCGTTACCGGGGGCGGATGGCAATCATCCGCCCCCTTTTCCGTTCAGCGCGGCTAAAGGCTCGCCGCGCCCAAGGCATGAAGGAGAGTTCCGATATGAGTGCGAAGAACGCCAAAGCTGCCGTGCGCAAAGTCCTCGACCGCGCCAAGGCGGATAAACGCAGCGCGCTGACCGCGCCCGAGGGCAAGCTGGTTTGCGACGCCTACGGCATCGCGGTGCCGAAGGAAGGCATCGCCACGAGCGCCGCCGAGGCGGGCAAGCTCGGCAAGAAGGTCGGCTTCCCGGTCGTGCTCAAGATCGTATCGCCCGACATCCTGCACAAGACCGAGGCGGGCGGCGTCGTGGTCGGCGTCAAGACGCCGCAAGACGCCCAGAAGGCCTATGCGTCGATCATCGCCAACGCCAAGAAGTACAATAAGAAGGCCAAGATCGACGGCGTGCAGGTTCAACAGATGGTCGACGGTGGCCAAGAGGTCATCATCGGCGCCGTCACCGATCCGAGCTTCGGCAAGCTGGTCGCCTTCGGCATGGGCGGCGTGTTGGTCGAGGTGCTCAAGGACGTGACCTTCCGCCTCGCGCCGGTGACGCGCGACGTGGCGCTCGGCATGCTCGACGGCATCAAGGCAGCCGAGATACTCAAAGGCGTCCGCGGCGGCAAGGGCGTCAACCGCGCGTCGCTCGCCGGCCTGATCGAGAACGTCTCGAAGCTGATCGCCGATTTCCCAGAGATCGCCGAGATGGACCTCAATCCGGTCTTCGCATCGGAAAAAGCGGCGGTCGCCGCCGACGTCCGCATCATCCTCGATTGGCAACCGCAAGTGCAGCGCTACCGGCCGTCGCAGGACGAGATCGTCCGCGCGATGAACCGCATCATGCGGCCGAAATCGATCGCCGTGATCGGCGCCTCGGCCGAGGACGGCAAGATCGGCAACTCGGTGATGAAGAACCTCATCAACGGCGGTTATCAGGGGAACATCTACCCGATCCATCCGTCGGCCACCGAGATTCTGGGCCGCAAGGTCTACAAGTCGGTAAAGGACGTGCCGGGCGAGATTGACGTCGCCGTGTTCTGCATTCCGGCCAAGTTCGTCGCCGGCGCGCTGACCGAAGTCGGCGAGAAGAAGATTCCCGGCGCCGTGCTGATTCCCTCGGGCTTCGCCGAAACCGGCAATGTCGCCGGTCAGAAGGAAATCCAGGAGATCGGCCGCAAGTACAACGTCCGGCTGATGGGCCCGAACATCTACGGCTACTACTACACGCCGATGAACCTGTGCGCGACGTTCTGCACGCCCTACGACTACAAGGGCGCGGCGGCGCTGTCGTCGCAATCCGGCGGTATCGGCATGGCGATCATCGGCTTCTCGCGCTCGGCCAAGATGGGCGTGTCGGCCATCGTCGGCGTCGGCAACAAGGCGGATCTCGACGAGGACGATCTGCTCACCTTCTTCGAACAGGACGACAACACCCAGGTCATCGCGATGCACCTCGAGGACCTGAAGGACGGCCGTTCCTTCGCCGAGGTGGCGAAGCGCGTCTCGAAGAAAAAGCCGATCGTCGTGCTCAAGGCCGGTCGCACCGCGGCCGGCGCCAAGGCCGCGAGCTCGCATACCGGCGCGCTTGCCGGCAACGACAAGATTTACGACGACATCCTCCGTCAATCGGGTGTCATCCGCGCCCCTGGCTTGCGCGACATGCTCGATTATGCGCGCGGACTCCAGAAGCTGCCGACGCCCAAGGGCGAGAACGTCATCATCATCACCGGCGCCGGCGGTTCGGGTGTGTTGTTGTCCGACGCCTGCGTCGACAACGGGCTCCATCTGATGAAGATGCCGGCCGATCTCGACGCCGCGTTCCGCAAGTTCATCCCGCCGTTCGGCGCGGCAGGCAATCCCGTTGACATCACCGGCGGCGAACCGCCGACGACGTACAAGAACACCATCCGGCTAGGGCTCGAGGATCCGCGCATCCATGCGATCATCCTCGGCTACTGGCACACGATCATCACGCCGCCGATGGTGTTCGGCAAACTCGTCGTCGAGGTCGTCAACGAGATGAAGGCCAAGGGCATCGAGAAGCCGATTGTCGCCTCGCTCGCCGGCGACGTGCAGGTCGAAGAGGCGGCCGAATATCTCTACGACCACGGTGTCCCGGCCTACGCCTACACGACCGAAATCCCGGTCGCGGTGCTGGGTGCGAAATACCGGTGGGCGCGCGGCGCCGGCCTGGTGAAGTGATCGACCGATGAACATTCATGAGTATCAGGCGAAGAGCCTGCTGACGAAGTTCGGCGTTGCGGTTCCCAAAGGGGGCGTCGCCTACACGCCGCAGGAGGCCGAGACGGTGGCGAAGTCGCTCGCCGGCCCGGTCTATGTGGTGAAGTCGCAGATCCATGCCGGCGGCCGCGGCGCCGGCCGGTTCAAGGGCGACGAAAAGGGCAAGGGCGGCGTGCGGCTGGTGAAGTCGCCGGCCGATGCGGCAAAGGAGGCGCAAGCGATGCTCGGCCACGTCCTCGTGACCAAGCAGACCGGGCCGAAGGGCCGCGAGGTCAAGCGCATCTACGTCGAGGAAGGCTGCGACATCAAGCGCGAGCTCTATCTCGGCATGCTGATCGATCGCAAAACCTCGCGCATCACCGTGATGACCTCGACCGAAGGCGGCATGGAGATCGAAGAGGTCGCGGCGAAGACGCCGGAAAAGATCATCAAGGTCGCGATCGATCCGGTAACCGGCATGGAGGCGTTCCACGCCCGCCGTCTGGCCTTCGGCCTCAAGCTCGAAGGCAAGCAGGTGGGCTCGGCCGTCAAGTTCATGCTCGGCATGTACAAAGCGTTCATCGCGCTCGACGCCTCGATCGTCGAGATCAACCCGCTGGTCGTGACCGGCGCGGGCGACGTGATCGCGCTCGACGCCAAGATGAACTTCGACGACAACGCGCTCTTCCGCCATCCCGACGTCGAAGCGATGCGCGACGAGGGCGAAGAAGACCCGATCGAGCTCGAAGCCGGCAAGCATCAGCTCAACTACGTGAAGCTCGACGGCAACATAGGCTGCATGGTCAATGGCGCCGGCCTCGCCATGGCGACCATGGACATCATCAAGCTCTGCGGCGGCGAACCGGCGAACTTCCTCGACGTCGGCGGCGGCGCCACCAAGGAGCGCGTCGCCACCGCGTTCAAACTGATCCTGTCGGACAAGAACGTCGAAGGCATCCTGGTCAACATCTTCGGCGGCATCATGCGCTGCGATGTCATCGCCGAAGGCGTCGTCGCGGCGGCGCGCGAGGTCAGCCTCGAAGTGCCGTTGGTGGTTCGTCTCGAAGGCACCAACGTCAAGCTGGGTAAGGAAATTCTCGCCAAATCGGGCCTGCCGATTCTCGCCGCCGACGATCTCGGCGACGCAGCCCAGAAGGTAGTCAAAGCGGTGAAGGAAGCGGCCTGATGTCTATTTTCGTCGACAGCAATACCAAGGTCATCTGCCAGGGCTTCACCGGTGCGCAGGGCACCTTCCATTCCGAACAGGCGATCGCCTATGGCACCAAGATGGTCGGCGGCGTCACGCCGGGAAAGGGCGGCGGCAAGCATCTTGACCTGCCGGTCTTCGACACCGTCGCGGACGCCGTGAAGGCGACTGGCGCCACCGCCAGCGCGATCTACGTTCCGCCGCCGTTCGCGGCCGACGCGATTCTCGAGGCGATCGACGCCGAAGTGCCGCTCGTCGTCTGCATCACCGAGGGTATCCCGGTCCTCGACATGGTGCGGGTCAAGCGCGTCCTTGCCGGTTCGAAATCGCGGCTCATCGGCCCGAACTGCCCGGGCGTGATCACGCCGGGCCAGTGCAAGATCGGCATCATGCCGGGCCACATCCACAAGGCGGGCTCGGTCGGCATCGTGTCGCGCTCCGGCACGCTCACCTACGAAGCGGTGGCGCAGACCACGGCGGTTGGATTGGGCCAGTCAACCTGCGTCGGCATCGGCGGCGATCCGGTCAACGGCACCAATTTCATCGACTGCCTCGAAAGGTTCCTGGCGGATCCGGCGACCAAGTCGATCATCATGATCGGCGAGATCGGCGGTTCGGCCGAGGAAGAGGCGGCCGATTTCATCCAGCGCAGCAAGGTGAAGAAGCCGATGGTCGGCTTCATTGCCGGCGCCACGGCCCCGCCGGGCCGTCGCATGGGTCATGCGGGCGCGATCATCTCCGGCGGCACCGGTACGGCCGGTGACAAGATTGAGGCGATGAAACGTGCCGGTATCGCGGTGTCGGATTCGCCCGCCGCGCTTGGCAAAACCATGCTCGGTCTCCTAAATAAGTAGCGAGAGCTAACCAATGCCCGATTCAGGCCGCACGCCGCCACGTTCCATCCCGCCGGGTTCCG
>JBOHLR010000120.1:0-6958 GCA_050729555.1 Allostellaceae bacterium | reverse complement strand
ATTGCTGACGTCGATGGCGCGATAGAACTGATCGTCTTTCGGGTTGCGCGGCTTGAAGTCGGCGGCACCGCCGGAAAAATGCACGGTCTTGCCGTCGACGAACCAGAGTTGATGCACGCCGCGCGAAAACGGACCCGAGCAGTCGAAAAACGCGATCGACTTGGACTGCTCGGGCTTTGAAATGTCGAACAATTCGACGCCCGCCGGCTTCAATCCATGCGTCGCCGTCTGATAGGCGACCGCCAGGATATCGCCGCACACTTCGAGCGAGTTGGAGCGCACCTGCTTGTGTGGCAGGTCGGTCTGCACCACCAGGGAAAGCTTGCGCGGATCGGTCACGTCGACGGCGGTGAAGTTCTTCGGCGCCGATTCGTGCGCGAGATAGAGGATGCGGCGGCCGTCATGGGCGAGTTGCAGGCTCATGCCCTCGCCGATGCCGCCGAAGCCGGCGAGATCGTGATGGGCGAGCAGCTTCAGATTTTGGGCTTGCGCGGGCATGGTAGCGAAATCACCGGCGGCTATTTGCCGTCGATGCGCCGCTTGGCCTCCTCGATCAACGACAAATCGACGTATTGGGGCTCGAGCGTCACCGCTTTCGGAATGACGTGCAGCTTCGCCGCCTCCTCGATGTCGTCCTGCGCGGCCTTGATGTTGGGCATGGCGTCCGGTGAGCGATAGAAGTCCCTCTTGGTGAAGGCATAGGCGAGGTCCTCCGGCTTCTGCTTGGTTGCCTGCTCGGCGATCGCCAGCGCCTCGTCGCGGTTCTTCGGATCGAGGAACCAGCGCACAGCGCGGATATGGTCCTCGAAGAAATCGACCAGCGCCGGCCGATGCGCCTTGATGAAATCCTCGCGCATCGCCCACAGCACGGTCTGCGACGGGCCGATGGCCTGGCCCATGGTGAACAGCGTGCGGTACTTGCCGGCTTCGTCGAGCCGGTGCTCGAACTGCGGCATGACGGCGATGAGATCGACTTTGTTCTGCTCGATCATCGACACCATGTTGGCGAAATTGGCCTCGACGGTGGTGAACTGGTTGTCCTCGACGCCGTGCTTGTGGAGCATCACGCGCATCGCCGCGTCGCTGGCCGAGCCGATGGCGTTGGTGGCGATCCGCTTGCCCTTGACGTCGGCGACGCTTTTGATCGGTCCGTCCTTCAGCACCATGTACGGCTGGTCGAAATAGCCGTGCGTGCCGGTCTGGATGACGTCGGCGACGACGCGCACGTCGAGATGCGCGTTGGTGATGGCGAGCGCCAGCGATGACGGCGCGAAGGCCGCGACCTGGAGCTCGTTTGCCGCCATCGCCTCGATCTGCGGCGTCGAACCGGCGAAGCGCACCGCCTTGGCGATGTAGGTCTTGCCGTCGTGCGGCATGATTTCGGGATGCTTCTGCGCCAGGATGTCGAGCAGCGGCGCCAGATGGCCGGGCGCCTGCGCCCAGCCGACGTTGATCGGGACTGGCGTCTGCGCGCCGGCGGGTGCGCCGACAAGGGACAAGATGGCGATCAGAGCGGTCCCGGCGGCCGCCGGGCGAATGTGGATCATGTCCTCCCCCTCGTCGCGTTCTTGCGGCACGCGCCGCTTGGCGCGATCTTAACAGAGCGGCGGGCGATGGAAATGCGAGAAAAATCGAGGATTCGCGGGGCGTTGGCTGGCCCGATTCCGGTGGCGCTGATCACCGGCTTTCTCGGCAGCGGCAAGACAACGCTGCTGAACGCGCTGCTGCGGCAGCCGGCGTTGCGCAACACGGCCGTCATCGTCAACGAGTTCGGCGAGATCGGCCTCGACCATCTGCTGATCGAAACCGCGTTCGAGGACGCCGTGCTGCTGAAAAGCGGCTGTGTCTGCTGCACGGTGCGCGGCGATCTCGCCGACACCATCGTGACGCTCGATGCGCGTGTCCGTCGCGGCGAAATCCCGCGCTTCGAGCGTATCGCGATCGAAACCACCGGCCTTGCCGATCCGGCGCCGATCGTCGCGACGCTGCTCGAGGATGCACGGCTTGTGCCGCTGGTGCGGCTCGATCGCGTCGTCGTGACGGTCGATGCGGTGAACGCCGCGGCGCAGCTCGACGCGAATTACGAAACGGCGAAGCAGACGGCGCTCGCCGACGTCATGGTGCTGACCAAGACCGATCTGGTCGCGCCGGCGACGCGCACGCTCCTCGAAACCCGCCTGCGTGCGCTCAATCCGTCGGCGGCGATCGTCGCCGCAGTCAACGGCGCGATCGCGGCTGAGCTTCTCTTTGCGGCGACGCCGTCAGCGGTGCGGGTCGTCGCTCGCGATACTGACGACCACGACCACGATCCGTCGCCCGATCATCTGCTGCGCCATCACGGGATCACGACCTTCACCCTGACGCACGACGCGCCGATTGCTTGGCCGGCGCTGGTCGCGTGGCTGGAAGCTGTGGCGGCGTTCAAGGGGCCGGCGCTGCTGCGGCTCAAGGGCCTCGCCAACATTGCCGGACGCGGCGGTCCGGTCGCGCTCGACGCGGTGCAGCACCTTGTCCATGCGCCGCGCGAGCTGCCGCGTTGGCCCGACTCCGACCGGCGGACGCGGCTCGTTTTCATCACGCGCGGCGTCGGCCGGGACGCCGTCGCGCGCTCCTTTGCGGCGGCGGTAACGGCGCTAAGCTGAAGGCGCTGCGTTATCCACCGCGTCATCGAAGCGCCACCGACGCGTCACGCCGTCGTCATTGGCGCTGCGCAGAGTGGCCCCATCGCGCGACGGCGCGATCGACGACCACCCGGGCTGGGACAGCCCTCTCGGCCCGGCGTTTTCCCGACGAGTTATGCCTCCCCCAAAGGGCAGCGCGGCGGTTCGGCTTGGCGCCGGACCGCCGCCTCTTTTTGCCGCTGTCACGGCGCGCGAAAACGGTATCATCGCGTCCGGCCGCGGCGTCGAGAAGACCGTGGCTCGGGAGGGCTGGTTGACGGCGAAAAGTGAAGTCCGCGACGGCATGCGGATCGATTGGGACGTGCCGATCGGGATGGATGACGGTGTCGTCCTGCGCGCCGACATCTTCCGCCCGCTCAAGCCCGGCCAGGTGCCGACGATCCTCACCTACGGACCCTACGCCAAGGGGCTGGCCTTCCAGGACGGTTACAAGACCGCCTGGGAGATCATGGCGACGAAGCATCCCGACGTGACCGCGGGCTCGTCGAACAAATACCAGAACTGGGAAGTCGTCGATCCGGAGAAATGGGTGCCCGATGGGTATGCTTGCGTGCGCGTCGATTCACGCGGCGCCGGTCGCTCGCCGGGCACGATCGACCATTTCTCGCCGCGCGAGACGCAGGACTTTCACGACTGCGTCGAATGGGCGGCGCGGCAGGATTGGTGCAACGGCAAGATCGGCATCAACGGCATCTCGTATTACGCGATGAATTCATGGGCCGTGGCGTCGCGGCAGCCGCCGCATCTGGCGGCGGTGTGCGCCTGGGAAGGCGCCGCCGACTGGTACCGCGATTCGACCCATCACGGCGGCATCCTGTCGACCTTCTGGGCCAACTGGTACGACATGCAGGTGAAGACCGTGCAGCATGGGCTCGGCACGCGCGGGCCGAAAAGCGCGGTCACCGGCGCGCTGGTGTGCGGTCCGGAGACGCTGGGCGACGCCGAACTCGCGGCCAATCGCTGCGACTTCGGCAACGACATCCTGGCGCATCCGCGCGACGACGCCTGGTACAAGGCACGCTCGCCGCGTTGGGACAAGGTCAAGGTGCCGTTTTTGTCGGCGGCGAATTGGGGCGGACAGGGCTTGCATCCGCGCGGCAATTTCGAAGCCTTCATCCGCGCCGCTTCCAAGCACAAATGGCTCGAAGCGCATGGCGGCACGCACTGGGTCGAGTTCTATACCGATTACGGCGTCGGCTTGCAGAAGCGCTTCTTCGCCTATTTCCTCAAGGGCGAGAAGAACGGCTGGAACAAGGAGCCCAAGGTGCGGCTCCAGGTCCGGCATGTCGACGGCTTCCGCGAGCGCTTCGAGAAGGAATGGCCGCTCAAGCGCACGCGCTGGACCAAGTTCCATTTGCGGCCCGATTTGACGCTCGCTGCCAAGCCGACGGCGAAAAAGGCGGCGCGCACCTTCGCCGCGTTGGGCGACGGTTTGACCTTCATGAGCGCGCCGGTCGTGCAGACGACCGAGATCACCGGGCCGATTGCCGCACGGCTGGTCGTATCGTCCTCGACCGCCGACGCCGATTTGTTCCTGGTGTTGCGGCTGTTCGATCCCGTTGGCAAGGAAGTCGCGTTCCAGGGCGCGCTCGATCCGCAAACGCCGGTCGCGCAAGGTTGGCTGCGCGCCTCGCATCGGCGGCTTGACCGCCGGCTGACACGGCCGTGGCGGCCCTATCACGCGCACGCCAAGGCAGAGCCGCTGAAGCCCGACGGCAAGGTGACGCTCGACGTCGAGCTGTGGCCGACCTCGATCGTCGTCCCCAAGGGCTGGCGCGTCGGCCTGTCGGTGCGCGGCCGCGATTACGAGCATGACGGGCCGGCGGCGGCGCTTTCCAACATGAAACATCCGATGCGCGGCTGCGGCCCATTCCTCCACAACGATCGGCGCGACCGGCCGGCGCCGCTCTTCAGCGGCGATACCACGCTTTATTTCGGCAGCGGCGCGGCGGCCTATGTGCTGTTGCCGATCATTCCGGCTGAGCCCGCGCGGCGCAGGAAATCCCGATGACCGAGACAACCGACAGCGGCCTCGGCGAGCGGTTCGCGACATTGCACGAGATCGTGCGGGCCGCACGCAACGCGCTGCCGGCGAATTTCTGGGATTAGCTGACCGGCGCCGCCGAAACCGAGACGACGTTGCGGCGCAATCGCCTGGCGATCGACAGTCTCGGCTTCCGGCCACGGGTGCTCCGCGACGTATCGCAGATCGACAGCACGGCGCAGATTTTCGGAAAGCCGTCTCGCTTGCCGGTGATCTTGGCGCCGATCGGCTCGATCGAGAATCTCAACGCCGAAGGCACGGCGGCGGTGGCGCGCGCCGCAGCCGCGTTTGGCGTGCCCGTGGCGGTGAGCTCGGTGGCCAAGCCCGGACTCGAAGCGACGGCGCAAGACGCGCCGGCGAGCCGCCGCATCTTCCAGCTCTACGTCCGCGGCGACGAGGCGTGGGTCGACGATTTCGGCAGCCGGGCGGTCGCGCATGGCTACGAGGCATTCTGCTTTACCGTCGATACGTCGATGTACGGACGCCGCGAGCGCGACATCGCCAAGCGCTACGTCGTCGGCGGCCGGCGCCACGTCGTGCCCGAGATGGAGCGCTTTCAGGCGGCGTTCGACTGGGACGGCGTGGCGCGCTTCAAGGCCAAGCACAAGCTGCCGATTGTCCTCAAAGGCATCGCCACGGCGGAAGATGCCGAGCGCGCCTGCCAGCTCGGTGCGGCCTGCGTTTACGTCTCGAATCACGGAGGCCGGCAGCTCGATCAGGGGCGCGGCGCGCTCGACGCGCTGCCCGAGGTAGCGGCGGCGGTCAAAGGCCGTGTGCCGGTCATCGTCGACGGCGGCTTTTGCCGCGGCAATGACGTCGTCAAGGCGCTGGTGCTTGGCGCCGCCGCGGTCGGCATCGGCCGGCTGTATTGCTACGGCCTCGCCGCGGCCGGCGATGCCGGCGTTCGCCGCGTGCTCGAGCTGCTTGAGATCGAGATCCGCATGTGTCTCGGCCTCCTCGGTGTCACGCGCTATGCCGATCTCAAGCGCGACATGGCGGTACCGGCGCCGCCGGTTTATCCGCCGCACGTGCTGTCGGCCTTTCCGCTGCTCGATCTGAGCCAGCCCGGATACTGAACCGCTGCCACCGCGTCGGTGGGCCTGACGCCGGCGGCCGCGATTCGCGTCAATTCTTCCGACGCTTGATTAATATTAACCATGTCGACGTTACATTTATTACTTTATACTTATAGTATTAACCAACTTTCTGTGCCGTTTTAACTATATTTATCTTGTACTTATAATGTTTTAACCATAAAACACTCAGCGATGGATTGGGCGCGGGCGCGATTGGGATCGCGCCGCGCATCGGTAAAAAGGTATGGCAATGCGGTCTTCATCCGGCACGAGTTTTTGGCACGTCGTTGCTGCTGTTCGCGCTTTCGGCGGTCGGCGGCATGGCGGTGACCTTGTTTCTGATCGTCTCGCTCGGTCCGCTGGTCGCGCTGTTTCCGCCGACCTCGGGTGCGCCGGAGATCGCGTACGGCATCGCCGTGATGTGGGGCTTGGTGGTGACCGCAACGATCGCGGTGCTGTCGATCGGCAGCTATCGCCGCCGGCGTCAGATTCCCGATTTCTACGATGCCGGCTGGCAGGAACGCTATGTTCCGAACGCGCCGCTGCATGCCGCGCCCGCCGCGTCGCACGACATGGCGCGGCCGGCGTTCGACGCACGCTTGCGCCAGATGGATGCGTTGATGGCGGCTAACCGGGCGCTGGTCGAACGGCTCGAACACGCCGCACCGCGCGGGCAACCCGCCGCGCAGATCGCACCGTTCCGTCCGCGAGCCGCGCCGCCGCAACCGCGCCCGTTGCCGACGCCGGCACAACGGTTGCGCGCCTACCGCTAAAACGCGACTGAGTTAGAACGGAAAGCCGAGCCGGACCTGGCCGACCGAACTCCGGTCGCTGCCATTGGCGCCGGCCGAGCCGTGCACCGTGTTGTCGCTGCAACGCGCCAGCAGCAGGATGGCCAGCGCGGCCATCGTGGCGCGAAACGCAAAACGCAAACGAGGTCTTGAACCGGTCATCGGCGGATCCTCGAGCGGTATTCTACCGCCGGAACGAAGCGCCGTCAGCCCGTCGATCAGCCGACGCCCCGCCACAGGGCGGCGGTTTCGCCGCTGTCGGCCGGCAGGGTTATGGTGACGGTTGTGCCGCGGCCTGGGGTACTGGTGATGGAGAAGTGGCCGCCATGGAGCTCGACGAGGCTCTTGGAGAGGGGGAGGCCCAGG
>JBOHLR010000119.1:0-6973 GCA_050729555.1 Allostellaceae bacterium | reverse complement strand
GGACAGGCGCGCACGACGCGGAAAACATCGTCGTTCTGGTCGACGCCGTGCGCGGGCTCGATGCCGATACCGGCCGAATCATCGACGGCTTGCGCGACGCCAAGCGTCGTGCGGTGCTGGCACTCAATAAAGTCGACAAAGTGAAGCGCGGCGACCTGCTGCCGCTGGCACAGGCGCTCGACCGTGAAGGCGTGTTCGATCGCATCTTCATGATCTCCGGCTTGACCAGCGACGGCGTCGAGGACCTCAAGGTTTATCTGGCGAATGCGTTGCCGCGTGGACCGTGGCTCTATCCCGAGGACGAGATCACCGATGTGCCGTTGCGGCTCCTGGCCGCCGAGGCGACGCGCGAGCAGATTTTCCGCCAGCTACATCAGGAGCTGCCTTACTCCGTGACAGTCGAAACCGAGAAGTGGGAGGATCGCGCCGACGGTAGCGTGCGGATCGATCAGGTCGTGCACGTCGCCCGCGAGGGGCAGAAAGCGATCGTGGTCGGGGCCGAGGGCCGGCAAATCAAGAGCATCGGTGCCGCGGCGCGCGCCGACCTCGAAGCCATATTCCAGCGCCGCGTCCATCTTTTCATTCAGGTGCGCGTGACCGAGAATTGGACCGAAGATCGCGAGCGTTACGCCGCCATGCGTCTCGATTTCGACGAATAATGCATTGGGTCGATCAGGGCACCGTCCTGGCGACGCGGCGGCACGGCGAGCGCGCATTGATCGTCGATATTTTGACCAACGAGCACGGGCGGTACGCCGGCCTGGTGCGCGGCGGTCAGGGGCCCAAGTCGCGGGTGCTCTATCAAATTGGGAACCAGGTCAGCGTGACCTGGTCCGCGCGCCTTATCGACCACCTCGGTACCTATACGGGTGAATTGCTGGTCAGCCGGGCCGCGCGCTTCATCGACGACCGCGCGCGGCTTGCCTGCTTGGCGGCTGTCGCGGCGATGGCCGCCGCGACCTTGCCGGAACGCGAGCCCCATCCGCGCTTTTATGCTGGCATGATGGATTTGCTCGACCAGCTCGGGCGTGACGACGCCTATCCGGCCCGCTACGTCCGGCTCGAGCTCGATCTGCTGGCCGAACTCGGCTACGGCCTCGATCTGTCGCGATGCGCCGCGACCGGCGTGCGCCAGGGCCTGACCTATGTATCGCCGCGATCGGGCCAGGCCGTCTCGACCGCAGCCGCGACACCCTACCGGGAGCGACTCCTGGTCCTGCCGCCGTTCTTGCTCGATGGGACGACCGCGCCTGACCACGCGCAGATTCTCGATGGCTTGAAACTGACCAGCTTTTTTCTCGATCGTCGCGTATTCCATCCGCACGGCCGCAAGACGCCGGCGGCGCGCACGCGCTTCGTTGACGTGCTGCGCCGAACCGGTACTCTAACGGCACAACGAATCGAGTCGGCATGAAGAAGTCCGGTTCCGTCATTGTCGGCGAGGTGCGCGACGTCGCGTTCGCGGATGCGCTGAGCGAGCGGTATCTCTCTTACGCGCTGTCGACGATCATGGCGCGGTCGCTGCCCGACGTGCGCGACGGCCTGAAACCGGTGCACCGGCGGCTGCTTTACGCGATGCGCCAGCTGCGGCTCGATCCCAAATCGGGCTACAAGAAATGCGCGCGCGTCGTCGGCGACGTCATCGGCAAATTCCACCCGCATGGCGACGTCGCGGTGTACGACGCACTGGTGCGCCTGGCGCAAGATTTCGCGCAGCGCTATCCGCTGGTCGACGGCCAAGGCAATTTCGGCAACATCGACGGCGATAACCCGGCGGCGATGCGCTACACCGAAAGCCGTCTGACCGAGGTGGCCGAGGCGCTGCTCGCCGGCATCGACGAGAACACGGTCGACTTCCGGCCGACCTACGACGGCGAGAACGATGAGCCGCTGGTCTTGCCGGCGCGGTTCCCCAATCTGCTCGCCAACGGCGCGTCGGGCATCGCCGTCGGCATGGCGACCAGCATTCCGCCGCACAACATCGTCGAGCTGTGCGACGCGCTCATCCATCTGGTGAAGCACAAGCGCGCCGGCATCGGCGATTTGGTCGAGCTCATGCCCGGTCCGGATTTTCCGACCGGCGGCGTGTTGGTGGAGGATGCCGCCAGTATCAAGCAGGCCTATGCCACCGGCCGCGGCAGCTTCCGGCTACGCGCGCGCTGGACGACCGAGAAGCTCGGCCAGGGGACGTACCAGGTCGTCGTCAGCGAGATCCCGTATCAGGAGCAGAAATCGCGGCTGATCGAGCGCATTGCGCAACTGTTGGAAGAGCGCAAGCTGCCGCTGCTCGCCGACGTGCGCGATGAATCGACGGACGTCGTCCGCCTCGTGCTCGAGCCGAAAAGCCGCAACGTCGAGCCCGCGGTGCTGATGGAATCGCTGTTCCGCGCCACCGAGCTCGAAACCCGCATCGGGCTCAACCTCAACGTCCTCGACATGGACGGCGTGCCGCGCGTGATGAATTTGAAGGAGGCGCTCCAGGCCTTCCTCGACCATCGCCGCGAAGTGCTGCAGCGCCGCTCGCGTTTCCGCCGCGACGCGATCGCGCATCGCAGCCAGGTCCTTAAGGGCCTGATGATCGTCTATCTCCATATCGACGAAGTCATCCGCCTCATCCGCAATTACGACGACGCCAAAGAGCGGATGATGAAGCGTTGGCACCTGACCTCGCTCCAGGCCGACGCCATTCTCGACATGCGCTTGCGCGCCTTGCGCAAGGTCGAGGAGATCGCCATCCGCACCGAGTTGAAGGAGCTTTCGGCCGAGGACAAGGAGCTCGCCGGCTTGCTCGCCGACGAGAAGCGCCAGTGGAAGCGCATCGGCGAGGAGCTGACCGAGCTGCGTAAGGAATTCGGGCCGACGACGCCGCTCGGCAAGCGTCGCACCGAAATTGCCGCGGCGCCCGCGGTCGTCGAAGTGCCCTTGGAGGCGCTGGTCGAGCGCGAGCCGGTCACGGTTTTGGTCTCGGCCAAGGGCTGGGTGCGCGCGACCAAGGGCCACGGCCTCAAGCTCGACACGATCAGCTACAAGGAAGGCGACGGGCCGCGCTTCGCCCTCGAAGCGCTCACGACCGACAAGCTGCTGGTGTTCGCCACCAACGGCCGATTTTATACACTTGCAATCGATAGACTGCCAGGCGGCCGCGGCAACGGCGAGCCGGTGCGCATGATGGTTGACTTGCCGAACGAATACGATGTCGCCTCGGTGCTGGTCTACAAGCCCGGCGAGAAAATTCTCGTCGTGGCAAGCGACGGCCGTGGTTTCGTCGCGCCGGCCGACGAGGTGCTGGCGCAGACGCGCAATGGCAAGCAGGTGATGCGGCCCGGCAAGGACGCGGTCGCGCGCGTCGCCATTCCGGTCGCCGGCGATCACGTCGCCGTCATCGGCGAGAACCGCAAGCTGCTGATCTTCCCGCTCGCCGAAGTGCCCGAGCTCAATGGCGGCCGCGGCGTCATCTTGCAGCGCTACCACGATGGCGGTCTCAGCGATGCCAAGACCTTCAAGCGCGCCGAGGGGCTGAGCTGGAAATCGGGTGATCGCGTCCGCACCGAGACCGATCTCCGGGCTTGGCTCGGTGTGCGCGCCGCCGCCGGCCGCATCGCCCGCGGCTTCAATGCCGACAACAAATTCGGTTGAGCCATGGCTGGAACGGAACCCGATTTCACGCTCGACGCCAAAGGCCTCAAATGTCCGCTGCCGGTGCTGAAGGCGCGCAAGGCGATGAAGGAGTTGAAGGCTGGCGGCGTGTTGCGCGTGCTCGCCACCGATCCTGGCGCGGTCAAGGATTTCGAGCATTTCTGCAAGACCACCGGCGCACATCTGCTCGATTGCCAGGAGCAGGCCGGCGGCGTTCTGGTGTTCACGCTGCGGAAGCCATAGCGCGGCGCCCGCCGCCTAGTCTTTGACACCGCCTTTATATCGGCACCGCCGCAATGGTCGGATGTGCCGCCCTTCTGATGATTGGGGCGCTGGCGCGCCTATGACCGCGGAGCGCGACGCCAGCACGGCCAAAGTTTTGCCATGATTTGGACGCGTGGTGGCCCTTGCTAACTCGTAATCTGAGCGCACGTTTAGCGTCATGGCGGCCTATAACGTGAGCGCCGCCAGGAACGGTTAGGGGAGTAGGTCATGTTCCGTGGGTTTTCGGGGCCTCAACGGGTTGCGCCGCTGTCCGAGCGGCGGGTCGCCGCGCAGCTGCGCGAAGCGCTTGGGACGCTGCCGTCGCCCTGGATTGTGCTCGCGAATCGGCGGGCCTCCGGTGCGGATGGACCGCCGTGGGTCCGCTTTGTCGCGTTGCACCCCGCCAAAGGCATCGCCCTCGTCGATACTGCCGCTGCCGAAGCGGCCTTGGCGCCGCTGGAGGATTTCCTCGCGCGCACCGGCTTCCCGGCGTTGCAGCCCGGCGCGCTGCCGATCGTGCCGGTGGCGATTGGTCCGAGCGAAATCGGCGCGGTTACCGGCATCATGGACAGCGCGTTTCCGCAAGGACAGCCGGCAATCGGCAACCCGAATTGGTGCGACGCGGTTGTCGAATTGCTGCTCTCGGCGCCTGATTTGATGCTGTCGCCATTGCGTCGTAGCGCGCAACGGCCTGCTGCGACCCAGCCGAGCCAGGCCGAGCCGTCGTTCCGTCCGGCGCCGCAACCCGCGCGTGCCGAGCCGCCGCGGCCGGCCGCTCCTGCGCCATCACGGGCGCCGGCGCCCGAAGCGAAAAACGAGTCGATCCGTTTGGTACCGCGCCGGGTCGCCCGCCGAGCGGAGCCGCCGGTTCAGCCCCAGCCCGAGCCGCCACCGCGCGCTGCGGCCGAACAGCCACGCATGCCCGACGTGCCGCAATTCCTCCTTCATGGCGATGAGCCGCACGGTGATGAGCCGCGTATTAATCTGGCGCTCGAAGCTGGCGACCGGATCGATTCCTCGCACCGAGCCAGGGCGCCACGCGGCCGGCGCGATCCGAGCGACCGCCGCGATCCGACATTCGGCGCCGGCGCTGGCGCCGGCTTTGGCTTTGACCGCGGCGATGCATCATGGCGCGAGCCACGTGCGTCCCGGCGTCGCGCGGCGATTATTCCGATCGCCGCAGGCTTGTTGCTGGTTGCGGCGGGCGCCGTCGCCCTGCGGTATCACCAAATCACGCCGTCGCAGCCGGCGAATGCGATCGCGCAACAATCGGCGCCGCCATCACCGACAGCATCGCTAACGCCGCTGGCGCTGCCGTCGCCGTTGCCGACGGTCTCGCCGGCACCGCCGTCGCCGCCCGTGCCGCCGATACAGGCTGCGGCGACGCCGCCGCACCCGACGCCCGCGGTCAAGAAGGCCGATGCGGACCTGCCGCGCGACATGCTGCAGCCGCAGATCGTGTCGGCGCCGCCGGCGCCGCTGCCGCTGCCGGCCGCCAAGCGCGCGCCGCAACCGGTGCGCACCGCCACCGCCAAACCTGAATCCACGCCGCCGGCTCCGGCCGATACCGACCTGCCGGCGCCAATCGCGGCCGTGCTTCATCCGGACGCGACGCCGCCCGCCGCTCCGGCGCCGACAACCGCTGCGCCGCAACGGGCGACGCCGTCGGCGACGGCAGCGACCGCGGTCACGCCCGCGGGTGGCGAGGTGACGGTCAACGGCGTCAGCTACGTCAACGGCGAGCAGCCGCATTCGCTCGGCGGACTCGGCGCGCCATCGCCTTCCACGTCGCCACCATCGCCGGCCGCAGTTGCGTCGAACGCGCCGCCGCCGCCCGTCGCGGTTCCTCCGGGTGAGGTGGTGATCTCGCGCGCACCGAACGGAACACCGGTCGCGCAGCCAAGGGCAGTGGGGCCGTTCGCGCCGCCGACGTCGAACGTCATCTCGACGGCGCCGGGATATAGCGCGGCGGCGGACCATCCGTCGGGCGGTATTGTCGCCACGCCGGTGCCGGCACCCGCGTCGGGCGCGGACAACGGTAATGGCGCGGCCGCGAGCGGGCCGCCGACGGCGCTCCAAGTCGCGCCGGGTAGCTCTAACCCTTAAACGGGTAAGCGGTCGCGGCGGCGCTCAGTGGTGGTGCCAGTCGCCGCCACCACCATGCCAGTCGTGATCACGGTCGCCGAAGCCAAAGCCAAAACCGATAAACGGCCCTGGATAAACCACCGGCGGCGGGGGCGGCGCTGCGTAGTAATAGGCTGGCGGCGGCGGTGGCGCTGCAGCGACGCAGCCATAGCCCTGGGCGAAGTAATAGCCTGGCGGGCATGAGTAGTACTGGGCCATCGCCGGCGCGGCGGCGAGCGTCAGGCTAAACGCTGCCACGGCGACGGCCGCTGGGCGACGAAACAACCTCCAGGTTCTGTGCACGGCCGACCTCCGTTCAGAATGCTCACAATTATAGCGATAACGGATGATGTCGGGTGCCTGTTCCCGTGTCGCGAAAATGACATGATCGTGGCCGGCCGGCTCGGCGCGGCAGCACGCTTGCAGTCGGCGATGGCGTTGGGCTCTAATCGCGTACCCGATCCCCCGCCATGGAGAGCCGAATGATCCGCCTGCCGCGCCTCACCGCTTTTGCACTTGCGCTCGCGTTGGGCGGCTCGCTCGCCGGTTGCGCCGCCGTCCAGGGGCAAGAAACCACCGGTCAATATGTCGACGATTCGAGTATCACCGCCAAGGTCAAGACGCAGCTCGTTCAGGCGCAGTCGCTCAAGGCGTTCAACATCGGTGTCGAAACCATGCAGGGCACAGTGCAGCTCAGCGGCTTCGTCAACACGCGGGATCAGAAGGATCAGGCCAGCACGATCGCCCAAGGCGTCAAGGGCGTCGTCAACGTCCAGAACAATATCCTGGTGAAGCAGTAGGCTCGACGCGGAAGTCTACACGGCCCTCGATTGCGACAAATTCCCGCACGATGATCGGCGTCGATTCCGGCCGTTTCCGACCCATCGCGGGAGAACCGACATGCGTTTGCAGGACAAGATCGCCGTCGTCACCGGCGCGGCCAGCGGCA
>JBOHLR010000118.1:0-7052 GCA_050729555.1 Allostellaceae bacterium | reverse complement strand
CGGTGAGCTTGAAGCCGTCGCGTTGCCGCCACTTCGCCTGCGGATAGCGGTCGACGGTCGTGCTGGCGACGGCGTGCTTCTCGACATGCACCAGATTGAGCATGTCGAGCTTGTGCGGCTGCTTGAACAGCACGCCGGCGCTATGGACCGCCCGGCCCGCCGGCGACAATGTCGCCCAGGCGGCGTAGCGCGCCGCCAGCTCGATCTCGGCGGCATGGGCGGTTTCGTCGTCGAGCCAGCCCGCGACGTGGCGCGCGAAGCTGAGTTCGGTCAGCGGCTCGCCGAAGCGTTTGGCGAGATCAGCCGCGAGCGCCGGCCCGTCGATCGCCGCCGCCTGCTCCGGCGGCACGCCTTTGGTGGCGCGGCGTTGCACGAACAGCCGCTTCACCGCGTGCATCGGCGCCAGCGCATCGTGGCGCGCTTGCAGCGCGCGAACCTCGCGGCCGATGCCGAACAGCTTGCCGACGAAATCCTCGAGATGCGGTGCGAGATCGATCAGCAGCGCCGACTCGTCCTTGGCGGCGAGCGCGTCGGCATTGGCGCGCGCCGCGACGAGCCGCTCGCGCAAGAGCGCGTCGGCCTCGCCGAGATGTTTCAGGAAGGCGTCGTCGACCTTTGCCAGACCTTCACGGCGATAGAGGTCGCCAAAGGCCAGGCCGTATTTCAATTCGAGTTCGGCCATTGCTCGCAGTATTGACGGCGAATCCGCCGGTTAAAACCCCAAATTTTGTGTGGAAGTGCGCAAATTCCAGTCGCGACAGTGGAGTTTTCTAATCGAGTGCTGCGTCGAGGGGAAGGCTTCGATCCTGTGCGATTTTGCCGCGTCTCAATAACCGAGCGCCATGCCGTCCTTGCGCGGATCGGAACCGCCGGTCAGCGAGCCGTTCGCGTGATCGAGCCAGATCGCTTGCGCGCCGCCGAGCGGCTTTTCCGGCCGCACGACCTTATGGCCGCGGCGCGTTAGATCCTTGGCGATGCCCTCGCTGACGCCGCGCTCGAGTTGCAACACGCCGTCGATCGCGAAGCTGCGCGGCTCTTCGGCCGCCGCCTGCGGATCGAGACCGCAGTCGAGGACCTGCGACAGATAATGCGCGTGACCGTTGGCCTGATAGTGCCCGCCCATCACGCCGAAAGGCATGATGGCGCGGCCGCCTTTCATCAGCATGCCGGGAATGATCGTGTGCAGCGGCCGCTTGTTGGGTGCGATCGCATTGGGATGACCGGGCACCGTGCGGAAGGTTTTACCGCGGCTGTGCAGCAGCACGCCGCTCTGCGGGGCCATAATTCCACAACCGAACGTATCGAAGAGCGAGTTGATGAACGAGATGCAGTTGCGATCGCGATCGACGACGCAGAGATACACCGTGTGCTTGTGCTCGGCGAATTCGAGCGACGTCGGCGTGCCGGCGCGATCCATGCGGATCGCCGCGCGCACGGTTCGCGCCCAATCCTCCGACAAGAGACGTTCGACGGGCACCGTGACCTGGGCCGGATCGCCGAACACGGCGTCGCGCTCGGCGTACGCCGCCTTGGCAGTTTCCGCCAACAAGTGAATCCGGTCGGCGTCCGACAATTTGCCGTTGCCGAGATCGTAGCCCGCGAACACGCGCAGCATCATCAGCGCGGCCAGGCCCTGCCCGTTCGGCGGACACTCGAACACGTCGTAGCCGCGATAGTTTGTCGAAATCGGCGAAACCCACTCCGACTTCTGCGCGGCAAAATCATCGAGCGTGTGCAAGCCGCCGAGCGCGTTGAGTTTGGCGACGATGTCCTGGGCCACTGGGCCTTCGTAGAATCCCTTGCGGCCATCGCGCGCGATCCGTTTGAGCGTCGCGGCCAGCGCGGGAAATCGCAACGTATCGCCGACGCCGGGCAGCTTGCCGTCCGGCTTCAGTATCCTCGTCGCATCGGCATCGTGCTCGAATTGCGCGTGCCCCAGCGCGAAGTCGAATGCGACGCGCGGCGCGAGGTGCATGCTGGTTTCCGCCAGCCGGATCGCCGGTTGTAGCAGTTCGGCCCAGTCCTTTGTGCCGTATTCCGCATGCAGCGTGAGCCACGCGTCGGCCGCGCCGGGCACGGTGACAGCATGCGGCGAGCGCGAGGTGATTTCCTTGATGCCGCGCTCGACGTACCACGACACCTGCGCCTTGCCCGGCGCGCGGCCGGACCCATTGAGCGCCTTCGGCAATCCGGCTTGCGGCGAATAAAGCACGAAGCAATCGCCGCCCAGGCCGGTCATCTGCGGCTCGGCTACGCACAGCAGTGCGGACGCCGCGATCGCCGCGTCGACGGCGTTGCCGCCGCTCCGCAGCACCTCGATCGCCGTCAGCGTCGCCAGCGGATGCGACGTCGCGGCCATGGCTTCGCTAGCGATAGCGGGCGATCGGCGCGGTTGGTGGAAATCGCGCATGTCGGGGCGGATGCATGGCACCGGTGCCCGAGCGGAGCAAGCGGAAAAGCGCCCACCGTGGGCGTTGTCCCGCTTGTCGCCCGGGACGGCATTCCTTAACGTCGCGGTCCGACGGGCTCATCAACCGCAAAGGGGATGCACCATGGCCACCGACATCAACACGCCGCATTTCACCAAGGGTCTCAGCGTGCGCCGCGAGGTGCTCGGCAAGGACTATGTCGATAAATCGCTGGCCGACGCCGACGATTTTATGATGGCGTTCCAGAAGCTCACGACCGAGTGGTGCTGGGGCGAAATCTGGTCGCGGCCCGGCCTGCCGCGCAAGACGCGCTCGATGCTCAATTTGGCGATGCTGTCGGCGCTCAACCGGCCGGGCGAGCTCAAGCTTCACCTCCGGGGCGCGTTCACCAACGGCGTCACCGTCGAGGAGATCAAGGAAATCTTCCTCCAGGTCGGCATCTATTGCGGCATCCCGGCGGCACTCGAAAGCTTCAAGACGGCGCGCGAGGTGTTCAAGGAACTCGGCAAGGCCTAGCCCGCGGCCGAGCCATCGCCGGGACGCAAGCCGTTCCGCTGATTTCGTCGCTTGCCCGGACGCGCGACCCTGCCTAGCTTCTGCCCTGCTCGGAGCCTGGAGATTGGCGATGATGGATGCCTACATTTATGACGGCTTGCGCACGCCGATCGGCCGGCATGCCGGCGCGCTGGCGCCGGTGCGGCCCGACGATCTGCTGGCGGGCGTGATTGCCGCCGTCATCAAGCGCAATCCCTTCAAGCCGGAGCAATACGAAGACGTCGTCGTTGGCTGCACGAACCAGGCGGGCGAAGACGCACGCAACGTTGCGCGGCATGCCGGGCTGCTCGCCGGGTTACCGGTCGAGACCGCCGGCCAAACGGTGAACCGGTTGTGCGGCAGCGGCCTCGCAGCCGTGCTCGATGCGTCGCGCGCGGCGAGCTGCGGTCAAGGCGATTTGTTCGTTGCCGGCGGTGTCGAAAGCATGAGCCGCGCGCCGTTCGTCATGTCGAAATCCGAAAGCGCCTATAGCCGCGATACGAAACTGTTCGATTCCACCATCGGCGGGCGCTTTCCCAATCCCAAGGTGGCGAAACAGTTCGGCCAGGACACGATGCCGGAAACCGCCGACAATATCGCGCGCGATCACGGCATCTCGCGCGCCGACAGCGATCGCTTCGCCCTCGCCTCGCAGGAAAAATACGCCAAGGCCAAGGCGGCGGGCTTTTACACCGACGAGCTTCTGCCGGTTGCCGTCACCACCAACAAGAAAGGCGCCGGTGTCACCGTCGATCAGGACGAGCATCCGCGCCCGAACACGACGTTCGAGCGGCTGGCCGAGCTCAAGCCGCTCTTTGCCGAGGGTGTCGTAACCGCCGGCAACGCGTCGGGCATCAACGACGGCGCCGCCGCGCTGCTCATCGGTTCGCGCGCGCTCGGCGAACGCGCGGGTAAGGTACCGCGCGGACGGATCGTCTCCGGCGCGGTCGCGGGCGTGCCGCCGCGCGTCATGGGTCTCGGTCCGGTGCCGGCCTCGCAAAAAGCGCTCGCGCGCGCCGGCCTGACGCTCAAGGACATGGACGTGATCGAATTGAACGAGGCGTTCGCCACCCAGGTGCTCGGCTGTCTGAAGCTGATGGGCCTGCCCTTTGACGATAGCCGGGTGAACCCGAACGGCGGCGCGATCGCCATCGGTCATCCTTTGGGCGCCTCCGGCGCCCGGATAGCCTTGACCGCCTTGCGCGAGCTCGAACGGCGCGGCGGACGCTACGCGCTCGTCACCATGTGCATCGGCGTCGGCCAGGGGATCGCCGCAATCATCGAACGGCTGAACGGCAAAGCATGAGTCTCGCCGAAGGCGCCGCATCGTCCGAGGAGACCGCGGAGAAATTGTTCGCCGCGCTGAATCGCCTGCACACCGACGGCAAAATTTCACTGCGTTTCGACTACAAAAAGCTGACGCATCTCGACAGTCCGGTCGGCTCGGAGGCCGACGGCAATATCTGGGCTTACGGCGGGTTCGCGCTCGCAATTGCCGCCTGGTGGTTCCGCGGCTGGCAGGCGGCGGTCGGCGTCGCCGTTGCCGGCGTGCTGATCTATTTCACCTTCGGCCGCTGGTACATGCACCGCCGCATTCGCCGCCGCGTCGAAGACAAGGCGCTGGCCGATCTGACGCAATGGCGCCGGCTGTGGAAGTTCGGCGGCGTTGCCTTGGTGCCAGGCGCCGACGAGGAATGCACGGCACCGCAGGGCAACTGGATGGCGCTGGTGCGCAATCTCAGCGCCGGGTGAAACGTCAGACCGCGGGCGCCGTCAGCTTTTTCCAGTCGTTCACAAGGGTAAGCTTCGGCTCGGTCATCTTTTGCAGGGCTGCAAGATCGAGCCCCTCAACCATCTCGCGTACCACCAGTCCATCCGGCGTCACGTCGATCACCGCCAGATTGGTGTAGATGCGCTTGACGCACGCTTTGGCCGTCAGCGGATAGCTGCATGTTCTCCGGATGCGAGGACCGCCCTCTTTGGTGGTGTGCTCGAGCAGGATGCGGACTTCCGTGGCGCCCGCCGCCAGGTCCATCGCCCCGCCGACGCCGGGCGGCGCATGCGGATCGTTCGTGATCCAGTTGGCGAGATCGCCATTCGCCGCCACTTCGAGCGCGCCCATCAGCGCGAGATCGATGTGGCCGCCGCGGATCATCAGGAAGGCGTCGTTGTGATGGAAATAGCTGCCGCCGGGCAGCAGCGTGACGAGCTGCTTGCCCGCGTTGATCAGGTCGGGGTCCTCCTGCCCTTTCGCCGGCGCCGGGCCCATGCCGAGGATACCGTTCTCGCTGTGGAAGACGATCTCGCGGTCCTTCGGAACGTAATCGCCGCACAGCGTCGGCAGGCCGATGCCGAGATTGACGTAAGCGCCATCGGGGATGTCCTGCGCGGCGCGCCAAGCCATCTGGCGGCGGGAGAGAAGCTGCATCGCGCGATGATAACGTCGCCGTCGGGGCGCGCCAACGCCTAGAGCGGTTGCACGCCGCCGACGAACACCACGGGTCCGGTGGGCAATCCGGTCGGCGAACCGCCCGGCGGTTCGACACTGATCGCCAGCGTCGTGCCATCGCGTACGCCCGGCGGCACCGCGGCGATACGCAAGACGCCATCGGCCGGAATGACACCGAGCGGCTGCGGCCGCGACGCGTCGGGCACGATCGCCCATAACTCGAAGGCGCGGTCGGCCGGCGGATGCTGTGCCGCGACAGCGCGGATCGTCAATCCGTCCTTGCCCGTCGTCGCCAGCCATTCGGCCTGGTTCTGTTGCGGCGCGTGCAGCACGGCGACGTAGCGCGCGACAGGTGAGATCGGCATCAGCGCGATATAGAGCGCGAGCGCAGCGGCGACGGCGGCGCAAGCCGCGGTCGCCCAGCGCCATGGCACCGGGCGGTTCCAAAGCCGCGCCGCCGCGGCGCTTTGCGCGGCGCCGTCGAGGCGGAACGCGATCACGTCCCAGGTCCCCGCGGGCGGCTCGGCGGGAGGCGCCAGCGCCGCGAGCGGATGAAGATGCGTTTCCCAGAACGCGACGGCGAGACGCAACTCGGCGTGGGTCGCCAGCGCGGTTTCGACCTCGCGCATGTCCGACGGTTCGAGCACGCCGAGCACGTATTCGCCAGCCAGGGCATGGAGTTCGTCGCGCGTTTCCGGGATCATGATTCGAGACAGCTCCGCAGCGCGAGCAAGCCGCGCCGCACCCAGCTCTTGACGGTGCCGATCGGCGCCGCGAGGCGTGCCGCGATGTCGGAGTGGGAAAATCCGTCGACAAAGGCCAACAGCACGCACCGCAGCTGATTGGCGTCGAGCGCATCGAGACAGCGCCGCAAGGCGGCCGCGCCGGCTTTGGCATCGATGCGTTCGATCACGTCTGGCTCAAACGACGGCTCGTGCAACGTCGGATCGCTGGCGGGCATCTCGCGGCCATACTTGCGTACCGCGTCGAGTGCGCGGAAGCGGACGATACCGGTAAGCCAAGCCGCAGCCGCGCCGCGCTCGGCCGAATAGGTCCGCGCGTTCTGCCAGACCTGGAGAAACGCCTCCTGCAATACCTCGGCGGCGATTTCCGGCCGGCGCACGATGCGGAGCGCGACGCCGTAGAGCCGGCGCGATTCGAGATCGTAAAGCCGTCGCAATGCCGTGCGGCTGCCCCGCCCGACAGCTTCGATGAGGATTGCCGCAGCAGCTAGCGAGGCGGCTGGATCATCGGCCATGAAGGAATTTCGGTCGTGGGCCCATGGCTGGATTACAGGGTGCCCCGAAACCGTGCGCTTGTCCATTCCGGGGGGAACGGCGCAATCCGAAGACACCTAGTTCTCTCCCAATCCCAGCGGCTACCCGGTATTACGCGGCGCCCGACGGTTCGGATGCGGAATCTTTGCATCCGTGCGGCCGTTTGGTCCGTAGACCCTGTGCAAGCCGCGCTGGCGAAGGGCAGCCCGACACCCGCGGTCGAAACAGGGAGTACCCATGAACAGGATCAAGTTGCTCAGCGCCACGGCGCTCGTTGCGTTCGCCGTCGCCGGAACCGCGGTCGCGGCCAACGACCCAATGGTCGGCGGCGCGCCGATGTACGCCAGCAAGAACATCATCCAG
>JBOHLR010000117.1:0-7266 GCA_050729555.1 Allostellaceae bacterium | reverse complement strand
GCTATGGAAAGCGCAGCTGATCGACCGCCTCGCGCCGCGGCCGGGCCAGCTGCTGCTCGACGTCGCCGGCGGCACCGGGGATGTCGCGCGGCGCTTCGTGGCGCGCGCCCGCGGCGCCCGCGCCATCGTCTGCGACATCAACGCCGCCATGGTCGAAGCCGGCCGCACCCGCGGCCTGGACCGGGGCGACAGCGGCGCGCTGCGCTGGCTGTGCGGCAACGCCGAGGCGCTGCCGATCGCTAGCGCTAGCGTCGACGCCTATACCGTCGCCTTTGGCCTGCGCAACGTAACGCGTATCCCGGATGCCTTGGCCGAGGCACGGCGCGTGTTGAAGCCGGGTGGCCGGTTTCTTTGCCTCGAATTCAGCAACGTCGACCAGCCGCTGCTGAAACGCGCCTACGATCTCTATTCGTTCGCGGTGTTGCCGCGCCTCGGCGCGGTCGTCGCGCGCGACCGCGACGCCTATCAGTATCTGGCCGAAAGCATCCGGCGGTTTCCCGATCGCCAGCGTCTGGCCGCGCTGATGCGGCAAGCCGGCTTCGAACAAGTCGCGGTTCGCACCCTCAGCGGCGGCATTGCCGCAATTCACTCGGGTTGGCGGCTTTGAGATTTGAAATTACACCACCGATAGAGTAAATTATTTTGCTATTCCGCATCACTCTGTTGGAAAGCCGCTGATGCTGCACGGACGCCGCATCCTATTGGTCATTGCCGGCGGCATTGCCGCCTATAAGAGCCTCGAACTCATCCGCCGCTTGCGCGAGCGCGGCGCGGCGGTGCGTTGCGTCATGACCGCGGCAGCGCAGCGCTTCATTACGCCGCTGTCGGTCCAAACCCTGTCCGGCGACCGCGTCTATAGCGACCTGTTCTCGCTCACCGACGAAAGCGAGATGGGCCATCTGCAGCTGTCGCAGGAGGCCGACCTGATCGTGGTGGCGCCGGCGACCGCCAACCTGATCGCCAAGCTGGCGAGCGGTCTGGCCGACGACCTGGCCTCGACCGTGCTGATTGCCAGCGCCAAGCCGATCCTGCTGGTGCCAGCGATGAATACGCGGATGTGGGCGCACGCCGCGACCCAAGCCAACCTGGTGCTGCTCGAAAAACGCGGCGTGCAGCGCATCGGACCCGACAGCGGCCCGCTGGCCGAAGCCGAAAGCGGGCTCGGCCGTATGGCCGAACCGACCGTGATCGCCGACGCCGTCGAAGCCCATTTCGTTGCGCATGCCGCGCTGCGCGGCCGTAGAGCGCTGGTTACCAGCGGCCCGACCGAGGAAGCGATCGATCCGGTGCGCTACATCGCCAATCGTTCGTCGGGCAAGCAGGGACATGCAATCGCCGCGGCGATCGCCCGCCTGGGCGCCGACACGGTGCTGGTTTCGGGACCGACGCGCGAGGCCGATCCGCCCGGCGTCCGCGTCGTCCACGTGTGCTCGGCGCGCGAGATGTTGAGCGCCTGCGAGGCGCAACTGCCGGTTGACGTGGCCGTCTGCGCCGCCGCGGTCGCCGATTGGCGCGCCGAGGCGGCGCCGCAGAAGCTCAAAAAGAAGGGCGCGCCGCCGACTCTGGCGCTGGTCGAGAACCCCGACATCCTGGCGACGCTGGCGCACGCCGCGAACCGGCGGCCGCGGCTGGTCGTCGGCTTTGCCGCCGAGACCGAAAACCTCATTGCCGCCGCCAAAGCCAAACGCACCGCCAAGGGCGCCGACTGGATCCTCGCCAACGACGTCTCGGCGGCGACCGGCGTATTCGGCGGCGATGCCAACGAGATCCATCTGATCGACGAACGCGGCACCGAATCCTGGGGCCGGCTCAGCAAGTGCGACGTCGGCGACCGCCTGGCCGCGCGCATCGCCCAGTTCTTCGACCGCAAGGCCGCCGAATAGAGCGCCGGCGCGATGGTCAGGCTCACCAAGAAATTGCTGTTCGCGATCGAGGCCGTGCTCGACATCGCCTACAACGCCGGCGCGCTGCCGGTGCAATCGGGCGAAATCACCCGACGTCAGGGCATCCCCCGCCGTTACCTCGAACAAGTGTTGCAGCAGCTGGTGCGCGCCGGCGTGCTTGCCGGCGTGCGTGGCCCGCGCGGCGGCTACCGGCTGGCGCTCGAACGCAGGCGCATCAGCCTGGGCGAGATCGTGCGCGTCGTCCAAACGCTCGATGGCGGCGACGACCCGCTGACGGAAGACGCCGGGGCCGAGCTCGGCCATCGCGTGGTCCGGCCGTTGTGGCAGGAACTCAACGTCGAGGTGATGGCGCGGCTCGACGGCATCACCATCGAGGATCTGTGCCTGCGGGCGCACAAAATGGGCGTGCCGGGCGAGTACGGCGCACGCCTCGATTTCTCCATCTGAAGGAGCCCATCATGGCGCGACCCGAGCCCAAGCCGATGTCGAATGCGATCGCGCCGGCCTCGTTCCGCGGCCGGGTCTATGACAGCATCGTCGATACGATTGGCGCGACGCCACTGGTGCGTCTGTCGCGCCTTGCCGCGACGCATGGCGTCAAGGCCGAGATTCTCGCCAAATGCGAGTTCTTCAATCCGCTGTCGTCGGTCAAGGATCGCATCGGTGCGGCGATGATCGAGGCGGCCGAGCAAGCGGGCCTGATCAAGCCGGGCAAGACAGTGCTGGTCGAGCCGACCTCGGGCAACACCGGCATTGCGCTCGCCTTTGCCGCTGCCGCCAAGGGCTATCGCCTGATCCTCATCATGCCGGACAGCATGTCGGTCGAACGCCGCCACATGCTCAAGCTGCTGGGCGCCGAGATCGAGCTGACGCCCGCCGCCCAGGGCATGCGCTACGCCATTGCGCGCGCCGAGGCGCTGGTGAAGAAGCTCGGCGACGCCTTCATGCCGCAGCAATTCAACAATCCGGCCAATCCCGAAATCCATCGCCGCACCACGGCCGAGGAAATCTGGCGCGACACCGACGGTCGCGTCGACGCGGTGGTGAGCGGCGTCGGCACCGGCGGCACGTTGACCGGCGTCGGCTCGGTCCTCAAACCGCGCAAGCCCGGCCTGCGCATGGTCGCGGTCGAGCCCGAGGACAGCGCCGTGCTGTCGGGCGGTCCGCCCGGCCCGCACAAGATTCAGGGTCTCGGCGCCGGTTTTGTGCCGGCGATCCTCGACACCAAGCTGATCGACGAGGTGATCCGCATCGGTAACGAGACCGCGTTCAAGGTCGCCCGAGAGGTCGCGCGTCTCGAGGGTGTCGCCTGCGGCATCTCGTCGGGTGCGGCGCTGGCGGCGGCGGTCGAGATCGGCCAGCGGCCGGCGATGAGCGGCAAGGTCGTGGTCGCCGTCCTGCCCGACACCGCCGAGCGTTATCTGTCGACGGCGCTGTTCGAAGGCCTGTGATGGCCGAGACGCTGGCGCATCCGCTGAGCGAGGCGCAGTTCCAACGCTACGCCCGGCACCTGATCCTCGACGAGGTCGGCGAGGAAGGCCAGGCCAAGCTTCTCGCCGCGCGCGTGCTGGTGATCGGCGCCGGCGGGCTCGGCTCGCCGCTGTTGATGTATCTCGCCGCCGCCGGCGTCGGCACGCTGGGCGTCGTCGACGACGACCAGGTCGACCTGACCAACCTCCAGCGCCAGATCGTCCACGCGACATCGAGCGTCGGCAGCCTCAAGACCGCGAGCGCGCAACAGACGCTGACCGCGATCAATCCCGACGTGCGGATCGAACCTCATGCCTTGCGGCTCGACGAGCGCAATGCACGCGACATCGTCGCGCGCTACGACCTGGTCGCCGACGGCAGCGATAATTTCGCGACGCGCTACTTGCTCAACGATCTCTGCTACCGGCTGCGCAAGACGCTGGTTGGCGCCGCGCTGTCGCCGTTTGACGGTCAACTCTCCACGTTCAAGGCCTATCTCGGCCCGCCGCATCCCTGCTATCGCTGCCTGTTCCGCGAGGCGCCGCCGCCCGAGAGCGTGCCGCGGTGCGAGACCGCCGGCATCCTGGGCGCCATCGCCGGCGTCATGGGAACGTTGCAGGCGGTCGAAGTGCTTAAGGAGATCCTCGGCATCGGCACGAGCCTGAGCGGCACGCTGCTGATGTACGATTCGCTGGCCGCCGATTTCCACAAGATCGAGATTCCGCGCGATCCCGATTGCCCCACCTGCGGCGGCTGAGGGCGGCGCGTGGCGAAACTCACGTTGCGCGTCGATTTCGGGCCGGGCAAGGCGGTGGGGCCAGGCAAAATCCGCTTGCTCGAGGCGATCCGCGACAGCGGCTCGATCTCGCGCGCCGGCCGCGCGTTGGGCATGTCGTACCGGCGTGCCTGGATGCTGATCGACAACCTCAACCGCACGTTCCGGCGCGCCGTGGTGACCGCGCAACCGGGCGGCAAGCGCGGCGGCGGCGCGCGCCTGACGCCGTTCGGCCGCACGCTGGTCGCCCACTATCGCGCGATCGAGCGCCGCTCGCAGAAGGCCGCGGCGCGCGAACTCGCGGCGCTTCAGCGCGCTTTACGGCCTTAGAACAGGACCTTGAAGCCCTGCTGCTCGAAATACGGCCGTGCCGCCGGCGATTCGAGGAAATCCAGCAGGGCATGCGCGCGCCCTTGGGCGTGCGTGACGAGCGCCGCCGGATAGGTCACCGGCGGATAGCTGCCGGGTGGAAAGATGCCGGCGACTTCGACCTGCGGCTCGGCGTTGGCGTCTGTGCGATAGACGATGCCCAACGGCGCTTCGCGACGCGCCACCAGGCGCAGCGCCGCCCGCACGTCTTCGGCGCGCGCGACCTTGGCCTCGACCGAATTCCAGACGCCGAGCTTGGTCAGCGCCGCCGTGCCGTAAATCCCCGCCGGCACCGCCGCCGGGTCGGCCATCGCCAAGGGACCGTTCTTGAGATACGGCAGCAGATCGACGCCGGGCTTGAGATCGATCTTGGTGCCGCTGGCCTTCGGCGCGACCAGCACCAGATCGTTGCCAAACAGGTTGCGACGGCTGTTTGCTTGGATGAGATTCTTGCCCTGCAGTTCGTCCATCCATTTGAGGTCGGCCGAGATGAAGATGTCGGCCGGGGCACCGGCTTCGATCTGGCGCGCCAGCGCCGAGCTCGCCGCGTACGACACCCGTACGGTGTCGCCGGTTTCCTTCTCGTAGGCGGCGACCGCGGCATCAAGCGCATTCTTGAGGCTGGCCGCGGCGAAGATCGTGTACGTGTCGGCCTGCGCCGGCACCGGCGCCATCGGGAATAACGTCAACAGAACGGCAATCAGTAACCAGCGCCGGCGCATGAATCTCTCCTTCGTTGTATACAGAAAGATATAACGTGAGATGTGCGCTGAAAAGCGTTTTTGTCGCCGCCCGCGGGCCTAAAGCAGTGTATCGACGACCCGGTCGGGCGGGCGATGGCCGTCGGCGAAGGTCTTGATGTTGAGAATGACGCGCTGGCCGGTGTCGACGCGTCCTTCGAGGGTCGCCGAGCCCATATGCGGCAGGAGCACGACACGATCGAGTGCCAACAGCTGGGCGTTGACCAGGGGCTCGCGCTCGAACACGTCGAGGCCGGCGCCGGCGATGCCGCGTTCGACCAGCAGGCGCGTCAATGCTTCCTCGTCGATCACCTCGCCGCGTGAGGTGTTCACCAGGATCGCGGTCGGCCGCAGCAGCTTGAGACGCCGCGCCGACAGCAGGTGAAATGTCGCCGGCGTGCGCGGACAGTTGATCGAGACGATGTCCATGCGCGCCAACATCGCGTCGAGGCTTTCCCAATAGGTCGCCTCGAGCTCGAGCTCGAGATCGGGATCGACGCGGTGCCGGTTGTGATAGTGGATCGAAAGCCCAAAGCCGCGCGCGCGCCGCGCCACCGCCGAGCCGATCCGGCCCATGCCGACGATGCCGAGCCGCTTGCCCCACAGCCGGCTGCCGAGCATGAAGGTTGGACTCCAGCCGAGCCAATGGCCGTCGCGCAACAGGCGCTCGCCCTCGCTGACGCGGCGGGCCACCGCCAGGATCAACGTCATGGTCATGTCGGCGGTGTCTTCGGTCAGGACGCCGGGCGTGTTGGTGACGATGATGCCCTTGGCCTTGGCGGCCGCCAGGTCGATATGATCGACGCCGTTGCTGAACGAGGCGATGAGCTTCAGACGTTCGCCGCCGGCGGCGATGATGTCGGCATCGATGCGGTCGGTGACCGTCGGCACCAGCACGTCCGCTTCGGCCATCGCGGCCTTCAGCTGATCCGTCGTGAACGGTGCGTCGCTGTCGTTCAGCCGCGCGTCGAACAGCTCCATCATCCGGGTCTCGACGACGTCCGGCAGCTTGCGTGTGACCACGACCAGCGGCTTTTTCGCCGACATCGGCTTCGCTCTCCTTGGGCGCAAGGCCTAGCAAGCGCGCTGGCGGGTGTCCAGCCATGCGCGGAGCACCCTTGACCCGGCGCGGCGCCGACGGCGACAAGGGACGCGATGGATCAAACCGGCGAGCGACCGGCGGCGGTTTTCGCAGCGGCGATGGTGTCGGTCGTGTTCTTCGCGCTCAGCGGGCCGCTGACCCGGGCGATCGCGGGCGACATCGACCCGTTGCTTTTGGGTATGCGGCCGGCGGCGGCGGCGCTGGTGGCGGTGCCGCTGGCCATCGCGCTGCGGCTGAAGCTGCCGCACACGCGGCACCAATGGACCTTGTTGGCACTGTCGACGGTCGGCAGTTTCATCGCCTTTCCGCTGCTGTTCACGCTCGGCCAGGCGCAGACTTCGGCAACGCACGGCGCGCTCATTCAAGCGGCGATGCCGATCTTCACCGGCCTCGCCGCCGCGATCGTCGAGCGGCGGCAGCCCGGCTTCTATTGGTGGATGGGCGCCGCGCTGGCGTTTCTCGGCGAAGGCCTGCTATTCGGATTCCGCGCCGACGCCGGTCATGCGGTCAGCCTCACGGGCGACCTGCTGGTGCTGGCGGCGGCGGCGCTGTCGGCGAGTTCGTACGTCGCGGGCGCGCGGCTGTCGGCCTATATCGGCGCATTGCCGGCAACACTGTGGTGCGTCGGCGCTGGCGGCTTGGTGCTGATGCCGTTCGCCATCGTACGGATTCCGCTGGTCGATTGGAGCCGTTTCGGCTGGGGCGACTTCATCGCGGTCGCGACCCTCGCCTACGGCCCAAACCTCACCGCCTTCATCGCGTGGTTTTGGGCGCTGCGCACCGGCGGCGTGCAACGCGTCGCCGTCTTCCAATTTGCCGTGCCGCCGCTGTCGGTACTGATCGCGATCGTTTTCCTCGACGAGCGGCTGACGCCATCGCTGATCGTCGCCTTGGCGCTGGTGCTCG
>JBOHLR010000116.1:0-7329 GCA_050729555.1 Allostellaceae bacterium | reverse complement strand
ATAGGCGGCGTGCGCCGCTTCGACCTGCGCGGTGGTCAGGCCGCCGTTGAAGACGTTGGCGGCGATCTGCGGACCGAACGACCAGGTGAGGCTCGATGCGCGCAGCAAGGTGTCGAGCATGCTGCTGGTGAAACCGTAGCTGCCGGTGAGCGTCAGCGACGGGAAATAGCCGGCGACGACGACGCCGATTTGGGCGTTGGCGGCGGCCATCTGGCGTTCCGCCTGCGCCACAGTGGGATTGCGCTCGAGCAGCGTCGACGGCACGCCGGCGGGCACCACCGGCACCTGCAACGCGAGCGACGCCGGCGTGGGCGAGAGCGCGAACGACGCCGGCGGCTGGCCGATCAGCACGGCAATCGCATGTTCGAGCTGTGCCCGCGCCACGCCCAACGCCACCATTTGCGAGCGCGCGTTTTCGAGCGTCGCCTGCGCCTGAGCCATGTCCGACTTGCCGGCATTGCCGGCGACGTATTTGTTGCGGGTGATGCGCAGCTGCACGGTATAGGCCGCAACTGTGTCTTCGAGCAGCTTGTGCTGGGCGTCGTTGACGCGCAGCTGGAAATAATCCTGCGCCAGCGTCGCTTGCGCCGACAGCCGGGCGGCGGCGAGCTCGGCCGCATCGGCCTGAGCGGTGGCGGTGGCGCTTTCGACGGAACGGCGGACCTGACCCCAGATGTCGATCACCCAGCTGGCGTCGACCGGCAGGCTGAATTGGTTGCGGATGCGTCCGCCACCGAACGATCCGGTCGCCGGCTTCGACCGGGTCATCGCTGGATCGATGCCGATCGACGGGAAAAAGCCGGCACGTTGCTCGGCGACGACGGCGACCGCCTGACGATAGGCGGCCTCGACCGCCTTCAGATTCTGGTTCGAGACGTTGACCTGGCTTTCGAGGCGGTCGAGCGTCGGATCGTCGTAGATCGACCACCAGGGCTGGCCCGATGCCGCTGTTGTCGGCGTCGCCGGCTTCCAGTTGGCGGTCTCTTTATAGGCGGGGGTCGTCGGCGCGGACGGCCGCTGATAGTCGGGCCCGACCGAGCAGGCGGCGAGCGCCAAGGCGAGGCCGAATATGGCGGTGCGACGCATGCTCATTCTCCCGCCACCGGCGCCGCGCCCGGCAGATGCGCGTCGCCGCGGCCCATGCGCCGCAGCCCCCATAGGCGGAAGCGATCGAGATAAAGGTAGATCACCGGCGTCGTATAGAGCGTCAGCAACTGGCTGATCATCAAGCCGCCGACGATGGCGAGGCCGAGCGGCCGGCGCAGCTCGCCGCCTTCGCCGGCGCCGATCGCCAAGGGCACCGCGCCGAGCATCGCCGCCATGGTCGTCATCATGATCGGCCGGAAGCGCATCAGGCACGCCTGGAAGATGGCATCGTGCGACGACAGGCCGAGACTGCGCTCGGCATCGAGCGCGAAGTCGATCATCATGATGGCGTTCTTCTTGACGATGCCGATCAGCAGGATGACGCCGATCAGCGCGATGATGCTGAATTCGATGTGGAATAGCATCAGCGCCAGCACCGCGCCGACGCCGGCCGACGGCAGCGTCGATAGAATCGTGATCGGGTGGACGTAACTCTCATAGAGCATGCCGAGCACGATATAGACCGCGGCCAACGCGGCAACGACGAGGAACGGTTCGGCCGCGAGCGATTGCTGGAAGACCTGCGCCGTGCCTTGGAAGGTGCCGACGACGTTGGACGGCACGCCGAGCTCGAGCATGGTGCGGTTGACCACGGTCGCCGCCTGGCCCAAGGCGACGCCGGGCGCCAGGTTGAACGAGATGGTCGAGGCGACCGACAGACCCTGGTGATTGACGGCGAGCGGCGTCGTGCCCGGATGGAAGCTGGCGAACGCGGCCAGCGGCACCATCGTCTCCTTGTTAGTGCTGACGGCGGTGCCGGTCGAGGCCGCGTTTTTGCCGATGGCGGCGATCGCGTTGGTGGCAAGATTGCGCGCGGCGTCGGCAGCGACGGTCGCCGCCGCGCTGCTTTGGCCCTTGAACACGATGGTGCCGGCGACCGCATTGGTCGATTGCGTGCCGCCCACCGCGCCGCCGGTGGTGCTGACGTATAGGTTCTTGAGCGTATCCGGGCTTTGCCAGAACTGCGGCGCGACCTCCATGATGACATGGTACTGGTTCAGCGGATTGAAGATGGTCGACACCTGGCGCTGGCCGAACGCGTCGTACAGCGTGTTGTCGATGGCGCTGACGTTGAGACCGAGGCGCGCGGCGGTCGCACGGTCGATCGCCAGATCGGTCTCAAGGCCCTTGTCCTGCTGATCGGAATTGACGTCGGTGAGCTGCGGCACCTTTTGCAGGGCGGCGGTGATCTTCGGCACCCATTCGTTGAGCGTCTGCAAATCGTCGCTGCGCAGCGTGTATTGGTAGAGCGCGGCCGAGGCACGGCCGCCGACGCGAATGTCCTGAACCGGCTGCAGGAACAACGTGGCGCCGGGCACCACCGCCATCTCGCGCCGCAACCGGCCGATGACTTGGTCGATGCCCGGCCGCTGGTTCAACGGCTTGAGCGAGGCGAACAGGAACCCGGAATTGGTCTGGCCGCCGCCGGTGAAGGCGACGACGTTGGCGATCGCCGGATCCTTGCGCATGATCGAGACAAAACGGGTCAGCTTCTTCTGCATGAGCTGGAACGAGACGCTCTGATCGGCCTGGATATTGCCGATCAACCGGCCGGTATCCTGTTCGGGGAAAAAACCCTTGGGCACGATGATGAACAGCAGCACGTTGAGGCACAACGTCGCACCGAGGATGACGAGCACGAGCCGCGAATGACGCAGCGCCCTATCGAGCGAGCGGCGATAGAGATCCTTGATCCGCTCGAAGCCGCGTTCGCTCCATTGCAGCAACCGGTGCGGCGGTGGATCGTCGGGACGCGGCCGCCGCAACAGCCGGGCGCACATCATCGGCGTCGTGGTCAGCGACAAAACCAGCGACACCATGATGGCGATCGACAGCGTCATGGCGAATTCGCGGAACAAGCGGCCGATGAGCCCGCCCATCAGCAGGATCGGCGTGAACACGGCGATCAGCGACAGGCTCATCGAGATCACGGTGAAGCCGACCTCGCGCGCGCCTTGCAACGCCGCCTGGAGCCGCGGCATGCCGGCCTCGAGATGCCGCGTGGTGTTCTCGAGCACGACGATGGCGTCGTCGACGACGAAGCCGGTTGCCACCGTCAGCGCCATGAGCGACAGATTGTCGAGGCTGTAACCCAGCATGTACATCACGCCGAAGGTGCCGATCAGCGACACCGGCACCGCAACCGACGGAATCATGATGGCGCGGCCGTTGCGCAGGAACAGATAGACGACCGCGATCACCAGCAGGGTCGAGATGACGAGCGTGCGCTCGACCTCGGCGAGCGACGAGCGGATGGTGGTCGAACGGTCGACCGGGATGCTGATGTCGATCGCGGCCGGAATCTCGGCCTGCAACACCGGCAGCTCGGCTTTGACGCCGTCGACCGTGCTGATGATGTTGCCGCCGGGCTGGCGATAAATGATGACCAGCACCGCCGGCTTGCCGTTGGCGAGGCCGGCGTTGCGCAGGTTCTCGACCGAATCGACGACGTCGGCGACGTCCGACAGCGTCACCGCCGAACCGTTGCGGTAGGCGACGACCAGGTTCTTGTACTCCGCCGCGGTGCGCGCCTGGTCGTTGTCGTAGATCTGATAGCGCTTGCCGTTGTCCTCGACCGCGCCTTTCGGCGCGTGCGCGTTCGCCGCGGCAAGCGCGGCGCGCACGTCTTCGAGGCCGATGCCGTATTGCGACAACGCCAGCGGGTTGAGCTCGGCGCGCACCGCCGGCAGCGCCGAGCCGCTGACGTCGACCTCGCCGACGCCGGGCAGCTGCGACAGCTTCTGCGCGAGCACCGTGCTGGCGGCGTCGTACATCTGGCCGCGGTCGAGCGTGTCCGAAGTCAGCGCCAGCACCATGATTGGCGCGTCGGCCGGATTGACCTTCTTGTAGGTCGGGTTGGAGCGCAGGCTGGCCGGCAGATCGGCGCGCGCGGCGTTGATCGCCGCCTGGACGTCGCGCGCGGCACCATCGATGTCGCGGTCGAGCCCGAATTGCAGGGTGATCCGCGTGCCGCCGACCGAGCTGCTCGAGGTCATTTCGGTGACGTCGGCGATCTGGCCGAGATGGCGTTCGAGCGGCGTCGCCACCGAAGTCGCCACCACTTCGGGGCTGGCGCCGGGCAGTGTCGCACGCACCGAAATCGTCGGGAAATCGACTTGCGGCAGCGGCGCGACCGGCAGATGGGCGAACGCCACGGCGCCGGCCAGCGCGACGCCAAGCGTCAGCAGCGTCGTCGCCACCGGCCGGCGGATGAAGATCTCGGAGAGGTTCATTCGGCGGGGTTCTCCCCAGGCCGGTCGACGGCATCCGTATTGAAGAAGCCCGCGGTGCGTCGGCGGAAGCGCAATGCCAAACGATCGAAGGCGAGGTAGATCACCGGCGTGGTGAACAGCGTCAGCATCTGGCTGACGATCAGACCGCCGACGATGGTGAGGCCCAGCGGATGGCGCAGCTCAGAGCCGACGCCGGTGCCCACCGTCAACGGCAATGCGCCGAGAATCGCCGCCATGGTCGTCATCATGATCGGCCGGAAGCGCAACAACGACGCCTGATAGATCGCCTCGCGCGGCGACTTGCCCTCGTTACGCTCCGCGTCGAGCGCGAAGTCGATCATCATGATCGCGTTTTTCTTGACGATGCCGATCAGCAGGATGATGCCGATGATGGCGATGACGGTGAGGTCGTCGCCCACCAGCATGAGCGCCAACAGCGCGCCGATGCCGGCCGACGGCAACGTCGAGAGAATCGTGACCGGGTGGATGTAGCTCTCATAGAGCACGCCCAGCACGATGTAGACCGTGACCACGGCGGCCAGGATCAGGAACAGTTCGTTGCTGAGCGAGTTCTGGAACGCGAGCGTCGCGCCCTGGAACACGGTGATGACGCCGCGCGGCATGCCAATCGCTGTCTCGGCGGCTTTGATGGCATTGACCGCGCCGCCGAGGGACGCACCCGGCGCGAGGTTGAACGAGATGGTGTTGGACGGAAACTGACCGAGGTGGTCGATCTGCAGCGGCGCGGTCTGGGTTTCGACCTTGGCGATTGCCGACAGCGGCACCTGGCCGCCGTTGGACGACGGCAGGTAGATCGAATCGAGCGCAGCAAGCGACGACTGATAGTTTTTGTCCGATTCGAGAATGACGCGGTACTGGTTCGACTGCGTGAAGATGGTCGAGACGATGCGCTGGCCGAACGAGTCATAGAGCGCGTTGTCGATGGTCGCCGGCGTCAGGCCGAAACGCGACGCCGTGGCGCGGTCGATGTCGATATAAGCGGACAGGCCGTCGTTCGCCTGATCACTGACCACGTCGGCAAAGCCGTCGGTCTGGTTGAGCTTGTCGACCAGCTTGGGCACCCACGCGGCCAGCTCGTCGGGATTGGCATCCTCGAGCGCAAATTGATACTGCGTGCGGCTTACCATCGTGTCGATGGTCAGGTCTTGCACCGGCTGGAGGTAGAGCGTCGTGCCGGGGATGTTGGCGGTCTCCTGGCCAAGGCGACGGATCACGGTTTCGACGTCGCTGCGCTGGTTCTTCGGCTTGAGATTGATCAGCAGCCGGCCGCTGTTGAGCGTCGTGTTGGTGCCGTCGATGCCGATATAGGACGAGACGCTGGCAACGGCGGGGTCCTTGAGCACCGCGTCCACCAAGGCCTGCTGACGCTCGGCCATTGCGCCATAAGAGACGCTCGACGGGCCCTGCGAGATGCCCTGGATCAGGCCGGTGTCCTGCACCGGAAAAAAGCCTTTTGGCACAACGATATAGAGCAATGCCGTCAGCACCAGAGTCGCGCCCGCGACCAGCAGCGTCGCGACCTGGCGATCGAGCACCCAAGTCAAAGCGCGGCCATAGGCATGGATGAGCGCGTCGAATTTCTCGCGGCTCCAGCGTTGGAAGCGGCTTTCCGGCGTTTCGCCGGGCCGGCGCAGCAACTTGGCGCAGGCCATCGGCACCAGCGTCAGCGACACGACTGCCGAGATCAGGATGGTGACCGCGAGCGTCAGCGCGAATTCGCGGAACAGCCGGCCGACCACGTCGCCCATGAACAGCAACGGGATCAGCACGGCGATGAGCGAGATGGTCAGCGACATGATGGTGAAGCCGACCTGTTCCGAGCCGCGCAGCGCGGCGCGCAGCGGCGTTTCGCCTTCTTCGAGATAGCGCGAGATATTTTCGATCATCACGATGGCGTCGTCGACGACGAAACCCGACGCGATGGTCAAGGCCATTAGCGACAGGTTGTTGAGGCTGAACCCCAGCAGATACATCGCGCCGAAGGTGCCAACGAGGGACAACGGAACAGAAAGACTCGGGATGATGGTGGCTCGGCTCGAGCGCAGGAAGACGAAGATCACCAACACGACGAGGATCACCGCCAGCGTCAGCTCGAATTCGACGTCGGACACCGAAGCGCGGATAGTGACCGTGCGGTCGGTGAGCACCGAAACGTCGACCGACTGCGGCAACGACGCCTGGAGCTGCGGCAGCAGCGCCTTGATACCGTCGACCACGGCGATGACGTTGGCGCCGGGTTGGCGTTGGACGTTGATGATCACCGCCGGCGTCGTGTTCATCCAGGCGCCGAGCTTGTCGTTCTCGGCGCCGGAGACGACATGGGCGACGTCGCCCAGATGCACCGGCGCGCCGTTTTTATAGGCGATGACCAGACCGAGATAGGCGTTGGGGTCCTGGATCTGGTCGTTGGCGTTGATGGTATAGGCGCGCGACACGCCGTCGAAATTGCCCTTCGGCGTATTGACGTTGGCGTTGGCGATGGTGGTGCGCAGATCGTCGATATTGAGACCGTAGGCGGCGAGCGCACGCAGATCGGCCTGGATGCGCACCGCCGGCCGCTCGCCGCCGGCGATGCTGACCAGGCCGACGCCGGGAAGCTGCGAAATCTTCTGCGCCAGCCGCGTGTCGGCCAGGTCTTCGACTTGCGGCAGCGGCATCGTCGCCGACGTGACTGCCAGCGTCAGCACCGGCGCGTCGGCGGGATTGACCTTGGCGTAAATCGGCGGCGCCGGCAGATCCGACGGCAGCAGGTTGCCGGCGGCGTTGATCGCCGCCTGAACCTCCTGTTCGGCGATATCGAGGCTGATGTTGAGGCCGAACTGCAGCGTGATGACGGAGGCGCCGGTCGAGCTGGTCGACGACATCTGGACCAGGTTCGGCATTTGACCAAATTGGACTTCCAAGGGCGCGGTCACCGACGAGGTCATCA
>JBOHLR010000115.1:0-7398 GCA_050729555.1 Allostellaceae bacterium | reverse complement strand
CTGATGTTGAGGCCGAACTGCAGCGTGATGACGGAGGCGCCGGTCGAGCTGGTCGACGACATCTGGACCAGGTTCGGCATTTGACCAAATTGGACTTCCAAGGGCGCGGTCACCGACGAGGTCATCACATCGGGCGAGGCGCCGGGATAGAACGTCGTCACCTCGATGGTCGGATAATCGACCTCGGGCAGCGCCGACAGCGGCAGGAAACGGAAGGCGACGATGCCCACCAGCATGATTGCCGCCATGAACAGCGACGTGGCGACGGGCCGCAGGATGAACGGGCGCGATGGGCTGAGCGCCATGTCACCCAGCCGCTTCGGTCATGGCTGGGACGGCGCGGTCGACGAGGCGGCGGACGCCGATCGCAGGGAGACCTTGGCGCCGTTCTTGAGCTTGTCGGCGCCGTCGACCACGACCTTGTCGCCGGCCTGCAGCCCTTTCAGAATCGCGACGTTCTCGCCCGCCGACGGACCCAGCGTCACCGGCTTGACCGACACCGTATCGTCGGCGCCGACAACATAGACGTACGTACCGGGCGCGCCGCGCTGGATCGCCGCGCTCGGGATCACGATGACGTTCTTCAGCGTGTCGACCGTGATATGCGCGTTGACGAATTGATTCGGAAACAGCTGCTCGTCCGCGTTGGCAAACGACGCGCGCAGCTGGAACGTGCCGGTGCTGGTGTTGATGGTGTTGTCGACGCTGGCGAGCGTGCCGTCGGCCAATTTGGTGTTGCCGGCGCTGTCATAGGCGGCGACCGCCAGCTTGGCGCCGGCATGAACGTCCTTCAGCACGGCTTCAAGATCCTCCTGCGGCAGCGAGAAGAGTACCGAGATCGGCTTGATCTGATTCAACAGCACGAGGCCGTTGGTGTCGGACGGCGTCACGTAATTGCCGGGATCGACCAGGCGCAGACCGACGCGGCCGGCGACCGGCGCGAGGATGCGGCAATAGGAGAGATTGACCCGGGCGGTTTCGACGGCCGCCTGATCGAGCTTCACCGTGCCTTCGAGCTGGTGCACGGTCGCCACCTGATCGTCGTAGGTCTGCTTGGCGATCGAATCCTGCTTGATCAGGACGCCGTAGCGCGCGAGGTCGACGCGCGCGCCGGCGAGTTGCGCTTGGTCGCGCTCGCGTTGGCCTTCGGCTTGGTCGAGCGCCGCCTGAAAGGGGCGTGGATCGATCTCGGCGAGGAAGTCGCCGGCCTTGACCTCCTGACCTTCGGTGAAGCCGACAGAAACCAGCTGACCGCTCACCTGTGTCCGCACGGTCACCGAAGCGAGCGGCGTCACCGTGCCGAGCGCGGTATAGACAACCGGCATTTCGCCGGTCGCCGCGGTCGCCGCGACAACCGGCAGCGGCAGCGCCGCGTGCGGCGCACTGCGCGGACGCAACGCGATCCAGAGCCCGATGACCACCAAGGCGGCAAGCGCGATCGCACCCCAAAACGCCCGCGGTCGATCGCGGAAGTGCCGTTCAAACATTGCCGCCTCCAGCCGGGCCGGAAACGACTGTCGCACCGCTCGGGTGCATCGTGCCACTCATGCCGGGATCTCCCAGGTCGTGATGTCGGACCGATACCCGCGCGGACCCTGTTCGCGTGCTCCGCCAGGGTATAAAAGCGCACGAGATTTTGGAAAGATTTCGACCATGCATCGATCCCGCCGCAGATTGCGCCCATGGGTGAAGCGGCGAAATCCGGCTGGGAACCGCCCCGCTGGTTATAGGCAGTCCCGCCCGGCACAATCCCCTGGAACAGCAGGGAAACAGCCGTATTTTGCGCCTTTCAGCCGGTCGCGCCATGCGCCCGGATGAGGCCCTGGCGCGCTGGAACACGCGCTTCCAGCGCAACGACTATCTGTTCGGCACGGCGCCCAACCGGTTTCTGGCGAGCCAAACCGGACATCTCCAGTCCCGCCAGCATGCTCTGGCCATCGCCGACGGCGAAGGCCGCAACGGCGTGTTCCTCGCCAAGCAAGGGCTCAAGGTGCTGTCGGTCGATTTCTCGCCGGTTGCCCTCGCCAAAGCACGCCGCCTGGCCGCGCGCGAAGGGGTCGAGCTCGAAACCGAATGCGCCGATCTGGCGACATGGGTGTGGGAACGCGAGCGGTTCGACGTGATCGCCGGAATTTTCATCCAGTTCGCCGACGCGTCGCTGCGCGCGCGTCTGTTTCAAAGCTTGCGCGACGCGCTCAAGCCCGGCGGCGTGATCCTCATCCAGGGCTATCGACCGGAGCAGATCGGCTACGGCACCGGCGGCCCGAAGGAGCTCGACCATCTTTATACCGCCGCGATGCTGCGGACCGCGTTCGCCGGTTTCGACATTCTTCATCTCGCCGAACACGACGAGGTGATCCACGAAGGGACCGGACACGACGGCATGTCGGCGCTGGTCGACCTGGTCGCGTGTAAACCCGGAATCAGCAGCCGGTAAGGCGGGACGCAGCGCCGGCGCCGCGCCCTGCGAATCGCGGATGCTACAGCGAGGCCTTGAGTTTGGCGCCGGCCTTGAAGCGCACGCCTTTGCTGGCCTTGATCTTGATCTCTTCGCCGGTGCGCGGGTTGCGGCCCATGCGCGCGGCACGATGACTCACGGCGAACGTGCCGAAGCCGGGGAGGCTGAATTTTTGGTCTTTCCTGAGTTCCTTGGCGATCGTGTCGGTAATCGTGTCGACGGCTTCGCCGGCGTCCGAAGTGCGCATACCGCTTTTCTTTAGCGCGTCGACGAGAACTTGTTTGCTCATTGGGTGGTCCCCTTCCCTTCGCTGGGCGGCGCCACCGCAATGGGCGCGGCCTTGTTGGCGAATTCCGTTTGCGTTGTGGTCGAACCCCTGATGCATCCCGCGGCAGGGCGTAGGTTGAGATTTGCACCCGGACACGATGGCAATCAAGAGCTTCGCGGCGCGCGATGCCGGTCGACGCGTCACCGCAAACGACGCCTTGTCAAGACCGTTGTGATCCCGGAACAGGACTCACGTCGCGCCTGTCGTGCCATCGATCGCGCATGACGCTATCGCGGACACCGAGCGCCAAAGAGTCGATCGCATTCGCAACCGTGACGCGGCGATGACGGTTGTCGATGCCAACCAATTGCGAGCCGCTATGTTGCGCAGCAATACGAGACCCACATCGCGCTTGCCTTGGTGTGAGTGGGCTGTTCAAATATTGGCATACCAAGAAGCGGCCTTGATCCGCCGGGTATGAGTGCAACACCACACACACAAGGGGAAGAGCATGGCGAGGAGCACGCCCAATCGTTGGGGACAATTGATCGCGGTCATCATCTGTCAGGTGATGATTGCGAACTTGCAGTATGGTTGGACGCTGTTTGTCCGGCCGATGAACGCGGCCCACGGTTGGGCCATCGCCGAGATCCAAATTGCGTTCAGCATTTTCATCGCGCTTGAGACGTGGTTGACGCCGCTTGAAGGCTGGCTGGCCGACAAGATCGGTCCGAAGTTGGTGGTAGCGGTCGGCGGCGTGATGGTGGCGATCGGCTGGATCATCAATTCCTATGCCGACAGCCTGTCGATGCTGTACCTCGGCGCGATCATCTCGGGCACCGGCGCGGGCGCGATTTACACGACGAACGTCGGCAACGCGGTGAAGTGGTTCCCGGACCGCCGTGGCTTGGCGGTGGGATTGACGGCGGCGGGTTACGGTGCCGGCGCGGCGTTGACGGTGATCCCGATTCGGACCGTGATCGCATCAGCGGGATATTCGTCGGCGTTCTTCTGGTTTGGACTGATCCAGGGAGCGGTGGTGTTCCTGGTGGCGTGGTACCTGCGTAGCCCGGCGCCGGGCGACGTGCCGACGCCGAAGGAGGTCAAGGTCATCCAGACGGCACAGAGCTACACCCCAGGCCAGGTGTTGATCTCGCCGGTGTTCTGGGTCCTCTACATCATGTTCATCCTGGTCTCGGCCAGCGGCTTGATGGCGACGGCGCAGATCGCGCTTATCGCCAAGGACTATAATGTCTCCAATACGGTGATCTTCCTCGGCGGCACGACGCTGACCGTGGCGCCGTTGGTCGATAATGTGTGTAACGGCGCGGCCCGGCCGATTTTCGGCTGGATCTCCGACAATATCGGCCGCGAGAACACCATGGCGATCGCCTTCGGCCTGGGCGGCATCAGCTATTGGCTGTTGGGCTCGGCCGGCACGTCGCCGTGGGCTTTCGTCGTGTTCGCAGGTCTCATCTTCCTCACCTGGGGTGAAATCTTCAGCCTGTTCCCGTCGACCTGCACCGACACGTTCGGGCCGAAGTACGCCACCACCAACCTGAGCCTGCTCTACACCGCCAAGGGGGCGTCCGCCTTCCTGGTGCCGGTCGCCAACATTATCAAATCGACGACCGGGAGCTGGCACATGGTATTCGTGATCACCGCGATCATGAACTTCGCGGTGGTCGCTTTGGCGCTGTTCGTCCTGAAGCCCCTGCGCTCGCGGCAGATCGCCGCGCCCGCGCGGGCGGCGCCGGCCGAATAGTCCGATACCCTCAACCCATCGGCGGGTGCGGGGCCAATCCCCCACCCGCCGATTTTTTGTAAAGGCCGCATGACCCCCGACGCCAAATCCGCAACACCGCCCACCTTTCCCGAACGCCTCCTGCAAGGCCACCGCGCCTTCCTCAACGGCCGTTTTGCCAGCGAGCACACGCGCTATGAGACGCTGGCGCGGACCGGACAACGGCCCGAGATCATGGTCGTCGGCTGCGTCGATTCACGCGTGTCGCCCGAGGTGATCTTCGACGCCGCGCCGGGCGAAATGCTGGTGGTGCGCAACGTCGCCAATCTGGTGCCGCCGTTCGAGCCGCACCGCGAGACCCAGCACGGCACCAGCGCAGCGATCGAATTCGGCGTCCAGGCGCTCCAGGTGAAGCACGTCGTCGTGCTCGGCCATGCCTTGTGCGGCGGTATCCAGGCGTTTGCTGATGAGCAGAAACCGCTGTCGGCCGGCGATTTCATCGGCCGCTGGATGGCGCAGATCGCGCCGGCCGCCGAGGCGCTCGGCGCGCGCGGCCCGGATCGCGACGCCTATCTGCGCCGGCTCGAGCGCGCGTCGGTCGAACTCAGCCTGACGAACCTGATGACGTTCCCGTTCGTTCGCCGGCGCGTCGACGCCGGCACGCTGACGTTGCACGGTGCCTATTTCGGCGTCGCCACCGGACGGTTGCTGGTGCGCGATCCGGTCAGCGGCACGTTCGAGCCGATGGCTGCCGGCTAGGCGCGGCGGATAAGCCCTATTCCGCCGCGACCTTGGCGACGACCGGCTCGACCCGCGCGGCGCAGTATTTGAACTCGGGAATCTTGCCCATCGGATCGAGCTGCGGATTGGTCAGGATGTTCGCCGCCGCCTCGACATAGCAGAACGGAATGAACACCTGGCCCGGCGCGATGGCGAGATCTTGCCGCGCCTTGAGCTCGATGGTGCCGCGCCGCGTGACGACGCGGATGATCGCGCCCGCCTCGATGCCCATGCGATGCATGTCGCCGGGCGACAGCGAGGCGTGCGCCTCGGGCTCGAGGGCGTCGAGCACGCTCGCCCGGCGCGTCATCGCACCGGTGTGCCAATGTTCGAGCTGTCGGCCCGTCATCAGCACCATCGGATAGTCCTTGTCGGGCTCCTCGGCCGGCGGGCGGATCTCGACCGGCACCAGCTTGGCGCGGCCGCTCTTGGTCGGGAAGCCGTCGCCGAAGACGATGTCCTCGCCAGGCTGATCAGGCCCCAGGCACGGATAGGTGACCGAGCTCTCGCGCTCCAGCCGCTCCCACGTGATGTTGTCGAGCGACGGCATCGCCAGCTTCATTTCGGCGAAGACGTCGGCCGGGCCGGCATAGTTCCAGTCGAGGCCGATGCGCCGCGCGAGCTCCTGGATGATCCAAAGATCGTGGCGCGCGTCGCCGGGCAACGGCAGCGCCTGGCGGCCCATCTGCACTTGGCGGTTGGTGTTGCTGACCGTACCGGCCTTTTCCGGCCACGCCGAAGCCGGAAGGAAAACGTCGGCATAAGACGCCGTCTCGGTCAGGAACAAATCCTGCACGACCAGATGGTCGAGCTTGGCAAGCGCCTCGCGCGCGTGCTGCACGTCGGGGTCGGACATCGCCGGGTTCTCACCCATGACGTACATGCCGCGGATCTGGTCGGCATGAATCGCATTGACGATCTCGACCACCGTCAGACCGGCCTTGGGATCGAGCTTGGTGCTCCACAATTTCTCGAAGAACGCACGGCGTTCCGGATCCTCGACCGAGATATAGTCCGGGAAGACCATCGGGATCAGTCCGACATCCGACGCGCCCTGCACGTTGTTCTGGCCACGCAGCGGATGGAGCCCGGTCCCCGGCCGGCCGACCTGGCCGGTGATCATCGCTAGCGCGATCAGGCAGCGGGTGTTGTCGGTGCCGTGGACGTGCTGCGAGATGCCCATGCCCCAGAAGATGATCGCCGCCTCGGCGCGCGCGTATTTGCGCGCCACGGTCTTCAGCGTTTCGGCGTCGATACCGCAAATTGCCGCCATCTTCTCGGGCGTGCGGTCCTTGACGCTCGCGGCCAGTTTTTCGAAATCCTCGGTACGCGCCTGGACGTACTGCTTGTCGACCAAGTCCTCGGCAATGATCGTGTGCAGCATCGCCGACAGCATGGCGACGTCGCGGCCCGGCTTGAACTGCAGCATGTGGGTCGCATGGCGCTTCAGCGCCTGGCCGCGCGGGTCCATGACGATGAGCGTCGCGCCGCGCTTCGTCGCGTTCTTCAAGAACGTCGCCGCAACCGGATGGTTCTCGGTCGGATTGGCGCCGATGACGAAGATGACGTCGGCGTCCTTGGCCGCCATGAACGGCGCCGTCACCGCGCCGGAGCCGATGCCCTCGAGCAGGCCGGCAACCGACGAAGCGTGGCAAAGCCGCGTGCAATGGTCGACGTTGTTGGTGCCGAAGCCGGTGCGCACCAGCTTCTGGAAGAGATAAGCCTCTTCGTTCGAGCCCTTGGCCGAACCGAACCCGGCAAGAGCCTTGGAGCCGTGCGTATCGCGAATCTTTTTGAGACCGGCCGCGGCCGCGTCGAGCGCCTCTTCCCAAGAGGCCTCGCGGAACAACGCCCACGGATTGCTCGGATCGAAGGGAGCGTGTGCGTCTTTCTTGGCGCCCGGCTTGCGGATCATCGGCTTGGTCAACCGCTGCGGATGGCTGATGTAATCGAAGCCGAAGCGGCCTTTGACGCACAGACGATTGAGGTTCGACGGGCCTTCGCGGCCATCGACGTAAAGCAGCTTGTCGTCCTTGATCTTGTAAGTGATCTGGCAACCGACGCCGCAATAAGGACAGACACTGTTGATTTCGCGGTCGGGCACTCCGGTCGGAAGGCCTCGCTCATCCACGAGGCTTGCCTCTAGGA
>JBOHLR010000114.1:0-7436 GCA_050729555.1 Allostellaceae bacterium | reverse complement strand
TACAGCGCCGCGCCCTGGAGCTGATCGACAAGATCACCCCGTAGACAGAAACCGCTCACCGCCATCAACTCCATGTTGTTGAAAGCGAAGGGAAACTCCGTCTACCGACTGGACGAACTTCCGGCTAAGGGTCCGCGGTGGCGGTGTGCGTGGCTTCGCCGTCGGTCGGCAGCGCGAACGTTACGCCCATGCACAGGCCCATCAGCAGGATCATGGCGAGGACCGCCCAGTACCAGTTGCGAAACTCGAGCAAGCTGTTGAAGACCGGCACGAGGGCGATGACGCCGAAGTTGCCGATTCCCCAGTAATAACTGGAGGCGACCCCCGCGTAGCGCGGCCCGACCGAGCGCTCGAGGAGGGTCAGCGAAACCGGCGCGTTCCCGAGCCAGCAAATGCCCAATGCGAGCGCGGCGGTCGCGCCCCACGCGAGCGTCGTCGCGGCGAACAGCGGATAGGTGAAGACGACCGCGGAGGTGAAGCACAGAATGAGCAGCAGCCGCCCGTTGCCGTATCGGTCTTGAATCGCGGGAAGCGCGAGGCTGCCGATTGTCCCGCCGAGAATGAACAGCCCATTGGCCAAGCCGGCATCCTCCGGACTGAAGCCGCGACCATGCCAAATAAGTTCGAGGCCGCCTGCGAGTCCGGCGAACACCCCCTGCGCGAGCAGGCTCGTGGCGAGGAGAATCGTCAGCGTGCGATTGCGCAGCACCCAGCGAACGCCGGCGCGATCACGCCGGCCACCGGCGATCCGCTTCGGATCGGTTCGCTGTCGGGCGATAGGGACCGAGACGACGAACGTCGCCGCGCTGATTAGCGCCGTGGCCCGCATGAGCCCTGAGAAACCGAAGTGCCGCCACAGGATCGGCGAGACGATCATCGAGACGCCAAGGCCCGTGAACAAGCCCACCATGCACACACCCGTAATCCTCGACTCCAGGCGCGGCTCAAACCAATCGACGACAAACGACGAGGTCGTCGCCGTCGTGAACGGCAGCGCTGCGCCGATCCCGACCTGCGCCGCGACCAGAAGCCAGAACGGGCCATCCACAATGCGCAGCGCCGCGAAGACCGTACAAATTCCCAGCCCTATGAGGACCGCGATCCGGTAGCCGGCCTTGTCGATGATCGTGCCCGCCCAGCGCATGGCCGCCACCGTGCCGACCGAAAAGCCGAGCATCGTCAACCCCGCCTCAGTCGCGCCCACCTGGTAGCGGGTCAGGACCTCGCTCATGACCGGCGGCAAATTGCTCCACAGGAACTCGGGGAGGGCGTTTGCGAGAAACATGACGGCGAGCATCGGCCATCGCCATCGATCGATCGCCGGGTTCTTGGTGTTTTCCGCGATGCCCGAATTCACGTGCGAACCCGTCCTCTCGGTTGAACGGCCGGTCGGCTGTTGCAAAGCTTAGCATCTATTCCACATTGTTGGACAGCCAACAAAGATCTTGCACGACCGACGGCCGTATGCGATGCTCGTCCCGAGCCACTGCCAGGAGCGCTCATGCCAACCGACGTATTTTCGCTCGCGGGCAAGACGGCCGTCGTGACGGGCGCCGGCCGCGGCTTCGGCCGCGCGATCGCGATCGGCTTCGCCGGCCGGGGCGCCAATGTCGTCGTCGGCGCGAGAACCGAGCGCGAGCTCACGGCCACGGTCGCGGAGTGCCTCGCGCGCGGTGGCAAGGCTGCCGCGGTCCAAACGGATATCACGAGCCGCGCGGCGTGCCAACGGCTGGTCGAGCACGCGGTCGCAGCGTTCGGCGGCGTCGACATCGCCTTCTGCAACGCCGCGACCGGACTGTTCGGGCCGGCGGAGAGCATCTCCGAGACCGACTGGAACCGCGAGATGCAAGTGACCATTGCCGGTTACTTCAACATTGCGCAATCGGTCGGCCGACAGATGATCAAACAGAGGCGAGGGGGCTCGATCATCGCCATGTCCGCGAATGCGAGCATCGTCGGCTATGCGGAGCTGACGGCCGGCGCTGCCGCCAAAGGCGCCGTCGACCAAATGTGCCGAAATCTCGCGCTCGAATGGGGTTGTCATGGTATCCGCGTCAATTCGATGAATCCTGGCTACACGGAGCACGTCCCGGAATACGGCGACGTGTCGACCGGCGCCGGCGAGGACCTCGAGGGCGGAATACGCATGATGACGCCTATGGGGCGACGGGCTCGCATCGATGAGTTGGTCTGGCCCGCCGTTTTTCTCGCCTCGGACGCCTCGTCCTTCATCACCGGTGCAAGCCTGGTCGTCGACGGCGGGTATTCGATCAAATAAGGGACCTGAGGATGCGGCCGACGATTGCCCCGCCGGCATCGGCAAGGAGCGGCGTGCCGGCTGCATCGACTCGGCGCGCAACTTCCGGACACCGTGGTATATACTTTTCCTTTGAAACCTGACTCACTCCGAGAGGTATGCATGCGCGAGCGCCCCGCGACACAGCCGGAGATCAACAAGTTCAGGCGCGAGACGCTGATTGAGGCGACGATCCAAATGGTCGCGAAGCACGGGATTGAGAACGCGACGTTCGCCCGAATTTGCGCCGCGGCCGGCGTGTCTCGTGGTTTGCCCGGGCATTATTTTCGTGACAAAGAGGACCTTCTTTGCCAGGCCTACGGGCACCTTCTCGACATCCATATTGCGCATACGCGAGCCGCGGTGCTGGCGGCCAAGGGCAGTGCCTCGGATCGTCTGAAGGCGTTCGTGCAGGCCTGCCTGCCGTCGGATGGAAACAATCGGCCCTATCGGACCGCGTACCTTGCGTTCTGGACCTTGTCGATGGCCGACAAGAAGATGGTAAAGATCACGAACGATGCTTACCGCGCACAGTACGAAGCGGTCGCGTCGCTATTTCGTGAGGCCGCGGATGCCGCCGGCGCGAAGCTGGATCCGCTGGAGGAAGCCATCGCGCTCATCGGCATGATCGACGGGTTGTGGCTTGATATATCGATCGGCGCCTCCGGGATCACTCAGCGGGGCGCGATTGCTGTCATCGCGAAGTATATCGAGCGGATACTGTCGCAGCATAGCGAGGTCACCGCCCTGAATGCGCGCAGCCACGGTCGCAAATCGCGGAAAATCGCCTGAGCGCAAGGTGGGAAGGCTCCGCTAACTCACTCGCAGGCGCGCGAAATTCCCGGCGCCGCCGACCAGGATTCTGTGCCCGAAGCAAGTATGGTTGAAGAGCCGGTGAGACGTCCCGGCCGGTAGAAACGCGACGTCGGCTTCGCGAACAGCGAAATACGTGCCGACGCCAGCTACAAATAGCGACGTCTCGCCCTCGATGCCGCAATAGCAGACATCGAAGGGGTAGGCCATCTCGTCGCTGCGGCCGCCCGCGGGCACGGTCGCCATCGCCGAGAAGACTCGATCGGTGCTGGCGAGTACCCGGCAGAGAATGGGATTCGCATCGCCGACCACGGCGTCGAGCGCATCGGAAAGGCGGCAAATCCTAAAGTTCTCGGCGCCTCGCGCGTGCTCGCGGGGCCAGTTGCGCAGCGCGTCCGAGTCCCGACCGATGAGTCCTCGCGGGCGCGGTACGTGCGCAAGGGACTGGTTCGTTGGCGGCGCGATGATCTCCAGCATGTGCAGATCCTCGTTGCCGAAGCTATTGCCGTAATGCCAGCGCCGCTCGGGCATGAACAGAGCCTCGCCTGCCTCGAGGGTGCGCACCTCGCCGGTCTCCGGATCGTGGCAAGTGTACTGCCCTGCGAGCACGCAAAGGCATTCGTGCGTGTCGAAGAGCGCGCGGTGCCGCTCGGAGGACCGCCAGCGCCCACCCGGCGGCAGCGTCACGCCGACGACCAAAAGCTCGGCGCTCAATGCGTAGAAGCAATCGTTGACGTATCCGGACTCTTCGTCGCCCCAGAGGAGACGCGGGACCTCCGATGCGCGCACGAGCGTCGGCTCGGCGAGTGTCCTCATTCGATCTCGTGTTGTCACGTGAGCCCCTGCGCCCTCGACATCGGAGTCCACGTATAGTGCAACTTTGTTGTACGGTCAACAAAGATTTTGTGTTATCCTCGGGCTATTCTGCTCGGCCGACCGTGCGGGTCGGCTCGAAGGCACGGGTGGTCGGCGGAAATCACGCACCTCCAGGGGAGCATGCCATTGAAAACGCGGGCTGCGGTTTTGCGAACGGAGGGAACGAGTCGGCCCTATGCGCTCAGTCGTCCGCTCGAGCTGGCGGACCTCGAGCTCGATGCGCCTGGGCCGGGCGAGGTTCTGCTTGAGCTGCAAGCCGCCGGGATTTGCCATTCCGACTTGTCGGTCATCGACGGCAGCAGGCGGCGCCCGACCCCCATGGTGCTGGGCCACGAGGCCGCGGGCATCGTCGTCGAGACCGGAAGAGAAGTCACGCATCTGCGGGCGGGCGACCATGTGGTCGCGGTGTTCGTGCCGGCTTGCGGTGCTTGCGCGGACTGCATGCTCGGGCGGCCGGCGCTGTGCAGCCCCGGCAACCTAGCCAACGGTGCGGGCACTCTGCTATCCGGGGCGCGCCGACTGCACGCGGGTCTCGAGCCGATCAATCATCATTGCGGCGTTTCCGGATTCTCCCGACACGCGGTCGTGTCCGAGAAATCCGTCGTCCGGATCGACGCAAGCTTACCGTTTGACATCGCCGCACTCTTCGGCTGCGCCGTGCTGACGGGCGTCGGTGCAGTCCTGAATACAGCTCGCGTCGCACCCGGGCAACGAGTAGCGGTGGTCGGATTGGGCGGTGTGGGCATGGCTGCCGTGCTCGGAGCTCGGGCCGCTGGTGCAAGCTCCATCATTGCGATTGATAAGGTGCGCGACAAGTTAACCCAAGCCGCACGACTCGGCGCGACGGCCCAGTTCCTCGCCGACTCCGCCGATCTCACCGCCGCGGTGCGAGATGCGACTCGTGGCGGGGTCGATGTCGCGTTCGAGATGTCGGGATCTGTGCGAGCCCTCGAGAGCGCTTGGCAAATCACCCGTCGCGGCGGCAAGACTGTCAGCTGCGGGTTACCCGATCCGCAGCATTTGTTTTCGTTCTCCGCGACGCAGCTCGTCGCGGAGGAGCGGACGATCCAAGGCAGTTACATGGGCGGTGGCGATCCCGCGGCGGATATTCCGCGATACGTCTCATGGTACCAGGAGGGTCGGCTGCCGGTCTCGGGCTTGATTTCCGCGCGACTGCCGTTGGAGCGCATCAACGAGGGCATGGATGCGCTCGCCGCAGGGGAGGCTCTGCGTCAAATCATCGTATTTCCTTAGGACTGCGAGCATGAGCGACGAGCATGAATTCGATTACATCATCGTCGGCGCAGGATCAGCCGGCTGTGTCCTTGCGAACCGGCTGACCGAGGACGGCACGCATCGGGTGCTGCTGCTCGAGCACGGCGGGTCCGACCGCTCGGTCTTCATCCAGATGCCGAGCGCGCTCGGGATACCAATGAACACCGACAAGTACGATTGGTGCTATTTCACGGAGCCGGAGCCGAACCTCGGTGACCGGCGTTTGCACGTGCCGCGCGGCAAGGTCCTCGGCGGCTCATCATCGACGAACGGCCTCGTCTACATACGCGGCCATGCGCTTGACTATGAGCGGTGGAAGGCCGAGGGCGCCGCCGGATGGGGTTACCGCGACGTGTTGCCTTACTTCCGCCGGGCGGAGACGCGGGCGAGCGGCGGGGATGCCTATCGCGGAGATTCAGGTCCGATTGCGACGCGCTACGGATCCCTCTCGAACCCCTTGCACGAGGCGTGGATCACCGCCGGAACCCAAGCGGGCTATGCGCGAAGTGATGACCTCAACGGGTATCGCCAAGAGGGCTTCGGCCGCTTCGAGATGACCGTCGGCGGCGGTCGCCGTAGCAGCACCGCTAACGCCTACCTGCGCCCCGCGCTCGATCGCCCGAACCTCGCCGTGCGGACCCGCTCGCATACGACCCGAATACTGTTCGAGGGACGGCGCGCCGTCGGAGTCGAGTACCGGCGCGTCGGTCGTAGTAGGGTACAAGCCGTGCGTGCGCGGCGCGAGGTGATCCTTTCTGCCGGCGCGATCAATTCGCCGCAGCTCCTGAAACTCTCGGGCGTGGGTCCGGCCGCCGAGCTCGCGGACCGAGGCATCGAAGTGGTCTGCGACCGACCGGGTGTCGGGGAGAACCTGCAGGACCATGCCGAGTTCTATTTTCAGATCGCCTGCCGGGAGCCCATCACGCTGTATTCCGTCATGAATCCGCTCTCAAAGGCCATCATCGGTCTGCGGTGGGTGCTGTTCAAGACCGGGCTTGGGGCGACCAACCATTGCGAGTCCGGGGCATTTATCAGGAGCCGGGCGGGGATCCGCTACCCGGACATCGAGTACCACTTCTTGCCGATGGCGATCGTGACGTACAACAAGACAGCGCAGGCGAGGGAGCACGGCTTTCAGGTTCACGTCGGACCGATGCAGTCGAAAAGCCGCGGCTGGGTGCGTCTTGCCTCCGCCGATCCCTTCGACGCACCGCGCATCCGATTCAATTACATGAGTCACGAGGATGACTGGATCGAGATGCGCGCCTGCGTGCGCTTGACGAGGGAGATTTTCGCCCAACCGGCGTTCCGGCGGTTCTATGCGCGTGAAATCAGCCCCGGAGCCGATATCACGAGCGACTCCGATATCGATGCGTTCGTACGCAGGAAGATGCAGAGCGGCTATCACCCGTCTTGCAGCTGCCGCATGGGTGCCGCGAGCGATCGGTTCGCGGTCGTCGACCCCGAAACCCGCGTCATCGGAGTCGACGGGTTGCGGGTCGTCGACGCATCCATCATGCCGTCCATAACCAACGGCAATCTGAATGCGCCGACGATTATGATTGCAGAAAAGGCCGCCGACCTCGTCCGCGGCCGTCAGCCGCCGCCGGCTGCAGACGTCGATTGGCACGACGCCGAGAACTGGCGCGGTAGTCAGCGCTGAGTTTGCGCCTCGAGCGATCTGTGCGACCGTCGACGGGCCGGCAACGGCTTCATCCCCGGCCTATCGAGGGACTCGCGCGGCAGCCGAGCGGCTTTCTTGAACGGCCCGAGCGTCTGGATCGCGTAACGCTACTGTAACCGCGAATCGGACGCATCGCCCTCATAATGCCGGGGTCGAGGGTTCGAGTCCCTCCCTTTCCACCACAAATTCAAGTAGTTATGGCTGGCACGTACGGCAATACTGGGACCTACGGTAATGGTACGGTAATCCGAGATGCCTCACGTGCCGGGGCTGACTTACGGGCATATGTGCCGTGCAATGCCTCGGCCAGCCCGGCGCTACGGGTCATCGCATGGAAGGAGGTCTGTCGATGCAGGACGGCCCCGCATTGATCGCCGATGTGCGTCACGATCGCCTTGAGTCGCGTCAGTTTGCCCGCAGGGCTCGGCGGGGCCTCCTCTGAAGCCGGAGTTTTCGACGCATCATTCAACGCTCGACGTACTCCCGTGGCGT
>JBOHLR010000113.1:0-7543 GCA_050729555.1 Allostellaceae bacterium | reverse complement strand
CATTCAGGCTCTTGTTCTCGCGCTTGCAGACCATATTGAGTGCTTCCCACATCGCCGGCTCGAGGCGAATGCTGGTGCGGTGGCCTTCGACGGTGACGTTGCGATTGACCAGCGTCGAGCGTGTAGAACTGGCACAAACCTGTTCGCCGCTTCCGGTCCGATCATGACCAGCCAGCCTGTACTCAATGGGATCCATCGCTAAATGTTAGCGCGATTTGCGTGCGGCGCAACCATTAAGAGCAGCTTTGTAGCGCGACACAACCCTAGATTGTAATCGGCAAACGCCCGATTTTTTTAGCTGGGGTCGCGGTCTTCGTCGGGGGTCAGAGTTGTCAGTTGAAGCGCATGCACGCCCGATTGGAGTTCATCGGCAAGCAGCGCGTAGACCCGCCGCTGGCGCGCAACCCGGTTCTCCCCGGCAAAGGTCGGTGAAACAATCTCCAGGCGAAAATGGCTTTCGCCGCCGGGACGTGCGCCGGCATGTCCAGCGTGACGGCCAGAATCGTCATGCACGACGAGCCGCGTCGGCTGGAGCGTAGCGAGTTTGCTGCGGATTCGTTCGGCAACTGTTCCGGACACGCGATTAATCCTTTAAATCCTTGGTAAAAAGCCCATTTTATCGGTATCGGCACCCTTAAACCGGCACAGTCTTGTCAGGAATCGACCGTCTCTCCATACTGTTAGACATCATGCCACGTCCCGTAAGCGCGAGCCATGCCGACCCGGACTGGGCGGCCAACCGGCGGCCGTGCGACCATCCCGGTTGCGCCGGTATGGGTGAATTTCGTGCGCCACGCTCACGCTCGGCGCTGCACGAATACCTGTGGTTCTGCCTCGATCACGTCCGGACCTACAACTCGTCGTGGAATTATTACGCGGGCATGTCGCCCGACGACATCGAACGCGAAATTCGGCGCGACACCGTGTGGCAGCGGCCTAGCTGGCCGCTCGGATCGCGCACTTTCTGCCACCAAGCGCGGTTCAAGGGCGATGGCCTGTTCGATCTCGACGACGACGAGCCGACGGTCAGCCGCAACGGCGCCGCGTCGCATCGCCATCCGGCCTCGCCGGAGGCGCGCGCTTTGGCGGTTTTCGATTTGAGCGAGCCGGTTTCGCTGCCCGATCTCAAGGCGCGCTACAAGGAGCTGGTGAAGCTGAACCACCCGGACGCGCATGGTGGCGACAAGGACGCCGAAGAGCGCCTCAAAATCATCAATCAAGCCTATTCGACGCTCAAGGCCTGCTACACCTCGCAACAATGAACGACGACAGAAAGCGATTATGACAGTCGAAACCATGCATTCCAGCGAGACGCCCGACCGGCCCGACATCACGGTTTCGGTGCGCCAGACGTTCGGCATCGATTCGGATTTGCAGGTGCCGGCCTTCTCGCGGCTGAGCGACCATGTGCCGAATCTCGACGAAGCCTATCGCTTCGACCGCGACACCACCCTCGCGATCCTGGCCGGCTTCGCCTACAACCGCCGCGTTCTCATTCAGGGCTATCACGGCACCGGCAAGTCGACGCACATCGAACAGGTTGCGGCGCGCCTCAATTGGCCGCTGATCCGCATCAACCTCGACAGCCACATCAGCCGTATCGACCTCGTCGGCAAGGACGCGATCGTCCTCAAGGACGGATTGCAGATCACCGAATATCGCGAGGGCTTGCTGCCCTGGGCGCTGCAGCATCCGACCGCGCTCTGTTTCGACGAATACGATGCCGGCCGTCCCGACGTGATGTTCGTCATCCAGCGCGTGCTCGAAGTCGAAGGCAAGCTGACGCTGCTCGACCAGAACCGCGTCATTCGCCCGCATCCGGCTTTCCGGCTGTTCGCGACCGCCAATACGGTCGGTCTTGGCGATACCACCGGCCTCTATCACGGTACGCAGCAGATCAACCAGGGCCAGATGGACCGCTGGAACATCGTCGCGACGCTGAACTACCTACCGCACGACGCCGAGGTCGACATCGTCCTCGCCAAGGCGCCCTCCTACGACAATGAGGAAGGCCGCCGCATCGTGCACGCGATGGTGTCGCTGGCCGAGCTGACGCGCGCCGGTTTCGTCAACGGTGACATCTCGACCGTGATGTCGCCGCGCACGGTCATCACATGGGCCGAGAACAACCGCATCTTCAACGACATGGCGTTCGCCTTCCGCACCACCTTCCTGAACAAGTGCGACGAGGTCGAACGCGCCACGGTGGCCGAATACTACCAGCGCTGCTTCGGCAACGAGCTCAAGGAAAGCGGCGTCCGCGTCACCGTGAGCTGACGCGCCGGAGGCCACGGCCATGCCGGACAACGATTCACCCGTCGAGACCTTCAAGCGGTCGACCGCGGCCGCATTGCGCGCCATCGCGCGCCGCGGCGACGTGACGATAACCTATGGCGCCGAGCCCGCCGGGGCCGCCGGCGCGCGCATCCGGCTGCCGTTGCCGCCGCGCGACTTGGCGGAAAAGGACGCGGCGCCGGTGCGCGGCGCGGCGGACGCGCTGGGCCTGCGGCTGCGTTACCACGATCCGGCCGTGCACGCGCGGCGCGCGCCCGCCGGCGAGACCGCGCGCAGTATTTTCGAAGGTATCGAACAGGCGCGCGTCGAGGCGCTCGGCTCGCGCAACATGGTCGGCGTTGCCGGCAACCTGGCGGCCATGCTTGACGAGCGCTATCGCCGCCAGGGCTACGAGCAGATGGCGGAACGCAATGACGTGACGCTGGCCGAGGCGATCCGCCTGCTCGTGCGCGAGCGGCTCGCCGGGGCGCCGCCGCCGCCGGCCGCGCGGCAGGTGGTCGAGCTGTGGCGGCCTTATCTTGAAGGCAAAGTGGGCCGTGACCTGCTCGATCTCGAACGCCACATGCGCGATCAGGCGACTTATGCGCGCACGGCCCGTCAGCTGATTCAAGACCTTGACCTCGACCTGGGCGAAGCCGAGGACGATGCCGCCGAGGACAGTGCCGACGACGATAGCGACAAGGCCGACGACGGCGACAGCGACAGCAACAAGGGCGAGGCCGCGAGTGCGGACGCGCAAGGCGCACTCGAAGGCGGCGCGCCGGACGACGAGAAGCAAGACGGCGAGGCCGCCGGCGCCGAAGAGATCCAGGGCGAATTGATGCCCGGCGCAGGCGATGACGACCCGGGCCGCCCCGGCCGGCCGGGGCAGATGCCGCGCCAGCGCGGCGTCAATGAGGATCCGCTGGCCTATCGCGCCTTCACCACACAATGCGACGAAATCGTCGATGCGGCGGGTCTGTGCGATCCGGACGAGCTGACGCGCCTGCGTGGTCTGCTTGACCAACAACTGGCGCACCTCCAGAGCGTCATCGCGCGCCTCGCCAACCGCCTGCAACGCCGGCTCCTTGCCAAACAAGCGAGGTCTTGGGAATTCGATCTCGAGGAAGGCATTCTCGATTCCGCGCGGCTCGACCGCGTCGTCACCAACCCGGTCTATCCGCTGTCCTACAAACGCGAAAAGGAGATGGAATTCCGGGACACGGTGGTGACGCTGCTCATCGACAATTCAGGTTCGATGCGCGGCCGGCCGATCACGGTCGCGGCGATGAGCGCCGACATCCTGGCGCGCACGTTAGAGCGCTGCGGCGTCAAGGTCGAGATTTTGGGCTTCACCACGCGCGCATGGAAAGGCGGCCAGTCGCGCGAGCGCTGGATCGCCGCCGGCAAACCGCCCAATCCGGGGCGGCTCAACGATTTGCGGCATATCGTCTACAAGGCGGCCGACGAGCCGTGGCGCCGTGCGCGCAAGAGCCTTGGCCTGATGTTGCGCGAAGGCATTCTTAAGGAAAACATCGACGGCGAAGCGCTAATCTGGGCGCACGACCGGCTGCTCGCGCGGCCGGAACAGCGCCGGATCCTGATGGTGATTTCCGACGGCGCACCGGTCGACGATTCGACGCTGTCGGTCAATCCGGGCAACTATCTCGAGCGGCACCTGCGCGAGGTCATCGGCCAGATCGAGCGCAATTCACCGGTCGAGCTGACCGCGATCGGCATCGGCCACGACGTGACGCGCTATTACCGCCGCGCCGTCACCATCGTCGACGCCGAGCAGCTCGGCGGCACCATGCTCGAGCGCTTGGCTGAACTGTTCGACGAGGATGGGCCGGTGGCAGCAGCGCCGCTGCGCCGTCGTCCGGCGTTGCGCGCCCGCGCCTAACTTCCGTTTTGGTTATTGAACCGGCGGATCGCCGGTGGGTTCGCCGCGCGAGCGGGCATGCCGCCCAAGCACCGCGCTGAAATTACGCCAGCCATAGGCGATCGCCTCGACCGGCTGACCGGCAATCGGGATTGGCCGGTGCATGACTTGCTTGCCGCCCAACCGCTCATAGAAGAAGCGTGCCGGATTGCCGCGCACGACCCAGACCAGCGCCGAACGATGGCCCGACGCCTCGAGCCGTTGGAACAACGCGCCCATCAGCGCGCGACCCATGCCGGTGCCTTGCAGGTCGGGCAGCACGTAGAGCGTGTAGATTTCACCCGTGTAATCAACCGTGCCGTCGCGTTGCGCGCCGCAATTGCCGAAGCCGATGACGCCGATATGCGGATGTTGCGCCACCCAGACGTCTTCCGGCCGATGGCGCAGGAAACTGGCCCACGAGGCGGTCTGGCGCCGCTCGGACATGTTGAGCAGCACCCGATCGGGCAACATGCCGGGATAAGTCGCCCGCCAAGTGTCGATCTCGATCTTGGCGATCGCCTGCGCGTCTTCGAGGCGCGCCTGACGAATGACGCTCATCCTCCTGCCCCTCCCAAGGCACGCGCATCATAGACCGGCGCGTGCGCCGCTTTCGAGAGGTTTTGCAAACAACCCAACGATATTTGAACGCCTCAGGCACGGGTCTCGAGCACGATCTTGCCGGTCGCCCGGCGCTCACGTAGCAGGCGGTAGGCCTCGGGCACGGCCGCCAGCTTCAACCGATGCGAAACCGCGGGCCGCAGGCGGCCTTCCGCATACCAGCCGGTCAGGCGCGCGAAGCCTTGTGTCAACAAATCCGGACGACGCGTCCGGTATGAGCCCCACTGAAAGCCCACGATGTCGACGTTCTTTACAAGGACGTGGTTGGCGGGAATCTGCGGCACGCTGCCGGAGGCGAATCCGATCACCAGGATACGGCCGCTCCAGGCGACGGCGCGCAGTGCCTGGGCGAACGCGTCGCCGCCGACCGGATCGAACACCACGTCGGCGCCACGCCCATCGGTGAGGGCGCGCACGCGTTCGCGCAAATTCTCGCGGCGGTAGTCGATCGTGTGCGCCGCGCCATGCGCCTGCGCCACCGCGCACTTCTCCGCGTCGCCGGCAGCGCCAATGACGCGTGCGCCCATGGCGGCGGCGACCTCGACCGCGGCCAGGCCGACGCCGCCGGCGGCGCCGAGCACTAGCACGGTCTCGTCGGCCGCGAGATGGGCACGCCAGGCGAAGGCGCCATAAGCCGTGCCATAGGCGATCGGAAAACCGGCGGCGGTGACGAAATCCATCGTCGACGGAATCGGAAAGACGGCGTTCGCGGCGGCGACCGCGGCTTCGGCGTAGCCGCCCCACGGCAGCGCCGCCATGACGCGGTCTCCCCGCTTCACATTCGTTACACCGTCGCCGATCGCCCGCACCACGCCGGCCGCTTCGAAACCGGGCGTGAACGGCAGCGGCGGCTTTTCCTGGTACGTGCCCAGCACCATCAGCATCTCGCCGAAATTGATTCCGGCCGCATGCACGTCGATGAGCACTTGGCTCGCGCCGAGCGGCGGCTCCGCCACGTCGGCAATCGCGAGTTTGTCGATGGCGCCGTATTCACGGCAGAGGATTGCACGCATTTAATAATTCTCCGGCGCGGAACTTGTCGCGCCGCGCGATTCGACGCAAGAGCGATTGCTTGTCCGTCGCGCGGCGCTTCGCTATGGTTGACCAATGCAACGATGGATCGCCGTTCTCGCGCTGCCGCTCGTCCTCGTCGCGACGAGCGCTTTTGCGCAGGACATCAAGACGCTCGCGACCGGAAAAACCTGGAGCGCCTACACGGTGCCCGAGAAGGGCGGGCTGACCTGCTATCTGGTCGGCAAACCAGCATCGTCCGAGCCGGCTTCGCTGCCGCGTTCGCAGGTCGATGCGATGGTGTCGCACCGCGTCAGCGAGAAGGCCTACAACGTCGTGACCTTCAATCTCGGCTATGCCGCGAAGAAGGACGCCAAGGCCGGGCTCGTCATCGACGGCCGCAAATACGCGCTGTTCGTCGATAACGACGCCGCCTGGACCGCGAGCGCCGCAGCCGACAAGGCGGTGACCGAGGCGCTGGCGCATGGCAAGTCGGCGGTCCTCAAGGCCACGTCGGCGCGCGGCACGGCGACCACCGATACCTACGATTTGGCCGGTTTCGGCCAGGCGCTGAAGGCGATCGATACGGCCTGCAAGGTCAAACGGTAGCGCTGGCGCGGCGGCGGCGGCGGTCCTATATCTTGCCGGTTATGTCCGTTCCGAAAACCCTGATCGGGCTGTCGCGCGAGGAATTGGTCGCCGAAATGGCGACGCTCGGCGCCGCGCCGTTCCGTGCCCGTCAGCTCTGGCACTGGATCTACCATCGTGGCGCGCGCGATTTCGCGGCGATGACGACGCTTGCCAAATCGTTCCGCGCGCAGCTCGCCGAGCGCTATACCGTCGCGCGGCCGGTTGAAAGCCGTGCCCAGGTGTCGAACGACGGCACGCGCAAATGGCTGCTGGCCTTCGCCGACGGCCAAGAGGCCGAATGCGTGCACATTCCGGAAGAGGATCGCGGCACGCTGTGCGTCTCGTCGCAGGTCGGCTGTACGCTGACGTGCAAGTTCTGCCACACCGGCACGCAGCGCCTGGTGCGCAATCTCGGCGCGGCGGAAATCGTCGGCCAGATCATGGTGGCGCGCGACGCGCTCGGCGAATGGCCGTCGCCCAAGGACGACCGCCAACTTACCAACATCGTTCTGATGGGGATGGGCGAGCCGCTCTACAACTACGACAACGTCGCCAAGGCGGTGAAGATCGCCATGGACCACGAGGGCCTGTCGGTCTCGAAGCGCAAGATCACGCTGTCAACCGCTGGCGTCGTGCCGATGATCGCGCGCGTCGGCACGGAGCTGGCGGTCAATCTGGCGATTTCGCTGCACGCCGTGAATGACGAGCTGCGCGACGTGCTGGTGCCGCTCAACAAGAAATACCCGATCGCCGAGCTGATCGCCGCCTGCCGCGCCTATCCGAGCGCAAGCAATTCGCGGCGCATCACGTTCGAATACGTCATGCTCAAGGGCGTCAACGACAGCCCAGCCGACGCCCGCGCGCTGGTGAAGCTGATCGCCGGCATTCCGGCCAAGATCAATTTGATCCCGTTCAATCCATGGCCGGGCCCGCCCTTTGAATGTTCGACCGACGAGGCTATTGAGCATTTCGGCGACATCGTCAACGCGGCCGGCTATGCCTCGCCGGTGCGCACGCCGCGCGGCCGCGACATCCTGGCGGCGTGCGGCCAGCTCAAATCCGCCAGCGTCAAACTCAAGGCGAGCG
>JBOHLR010000112.1:0-7650 GCA_050729555.1 Allostellaceae bacterium | reverse complement strand
GTTATTAAAGGCGAACGCCAGCATCGGCTTGGTCTGGTGCTGCGTCTGGATGATCTGCGTGCAGCCGATAACCGCCTGTGCGGGATCGTGACTGCCGCACTGCGTGGCGGCGGCCTTTTCACCGCCGCTCTGCGCCCAGGCCGGTGTCGCCGCCAGAATCGCGATCAACGCTAAAAGAATCCGACGCATTTTTCTGAACCTATGCTGAGACTCAGGCGCGTGTCGCGACGCCTTTTTCGGCGAGCACCTGCTTGAGCTCGCCGTTTTCGTACATCTCGCTGACGATGTCGCAACCGCCGACGAACTCGCCCTTGACGTAGAGCTGCGGAATCGTCGGCCAGTTCGAGAATTCCTTGACGCCCTGGCGGATCGCCGGATCGGCGAGCACGTCGACGCCTTTGAATTTGACGCCCATCTGCGTGAGGATTTGCACGATGCGGGCGGAGAAGCCGCATTGCGGGAAGACCGGCGTGCCCTTCATGAAAAGCACAACCGTGTTGTCGGCAATGTCCTGTTTGATGCGATCGGTAACGGTGGCGTCGGTGGTCATCGTGTCCTCGTGCTGAACCTGGTTATTCCTCGGGCGCGCTGGTCTGGAGCGCCAGCGCGTGCAACTCGTTGCCCATGCGGCCTTGCAGCGCAGCATAGACCATCTGGTGCTGTTGTATCCGCGTCTTGCCCTTGAACGCGGCCGCGACGACGAGCGCGGCATAATGGTCGCCGTCGCCGCGTAAATCCTCGATGGTGACGCGCGCGCCGGGGAGGCCGTCCTTGATCAGTCTTTCGATCGTCGCCGCGTCGAGCGCCATTCGCGTTCCTATTGCGCCATATAGGCGGGCAGCCACGCCTCGTTGAGGTGCTTCAAATCCGCCACGGATATGGCATTGCCTCCCGCCAGTGTCAACGCGGCGCCGCCGGTTTTTCCCACAACGCGGGCGGGGACATCGGCCTTTTGCGCGGCCTGGAGCAGGGCGTCGGCGCTGCGGCATGTCAGCACGTAGCGCGCCTGATCCTCGCCGAACCAGAAGGCATGCGCCGGTTGATCCTGCGGCACCGACAGCGTGGCGCCGATGCCGGAAGCCATCGCCATCTCGGCCACGGCCACCAGCAGGCCGCCGTCCGACACGTCGTGACAGGCGGAAATCGCGCCGGCACAGATTTGCGCGCGCACGAAATCGCCGTTGCGCCGTTCGGCCTTGAGATCAACCGGCGGCGGCGCGCCATCCTCGCGGTCCAGAAGTTCGCGCAGATAGAGCGACTGGCCGAGCCAGCCTTTGGTCTGGCCGATGACGACGATGATCTCGTCCGCGTGCTTGAAGCCGAGCGACGCCGTTTTCGCCGCGTCCTCGATCAAACCGACGCCGCCGATTGCCGGCGTCGGTAAAATCCCGCTGCCATTGGTTTCGTTGTAAAGCGAGACATTGCCCGAGACGACCGGATAGTCGAGCGCCAGGCACGCCTCGCGCATTCCCTCAATACAGAGAGAAAATTGCCCCATGATCTCGGGTCGTTCGGGGTTGCCGAAATTCATGTTGTCGGTGATGGCGAGGGGTGTTGCTCCCACCGCCGTAATATTGCGCCAGTTCTCGGCGACGGCTTGCGCGCCGCCACGTTTCGGATCGGCGGCGCAGTAGCGCGGCGTGCAATCGGTGGCGAGCGCCAGCGCCTTGTTGCGGCCGGGCAGGCGCACCACCGCAGCGTCGCCGCCCGGCCGCTGCACCGTGTGGCCCATCACCAGATGGTCGTATTGCTCCCAGATCCAGCGTTTCGAGGCGAGATCGGGGCAGGCAATGAGCTGCTTTAGCGCCGCGATCGGTTCGCGCGCTTCAACGCTCTTCGCGGCGATTTCCGGCAAGGAAGGTGCCGGCGTCCACGGACGTTCGTAGAGCGGGGCCTCAGTGACAAGCGGCCCGACCGGCATGTCGGCCACCGTGCGGCCGTTCATCGTCAGCACCAGCCGGCCGCTGTCGGTGACGCGGCCGATGACGGCGAAGTCCAATTCCCATTTGTCGAAAATCTTGCGCGCGAGTTCCTGCCGCTCGGGCTTCAGGATCATCAGCATGCGCTCCTGGCTTTCGGAGAGCATGATCTCGTAGGGGCTCATCTTCTCTTCGCGCGTCGGGACCTTGTCGAGCGCGAGATCGATGCCGAGCCCGCCTTTGCCCGCCATCTCGACCGACGACGAAGTAAGCCCCGCTGCGCCCATGTCCTGGATGGCGACGATCGCATCGCTTTCCATCAGCTCGAGACACGCTTCGATGAGCAATTTCTCGGTGAAGGGATCGCCGACCTGCACCGTCGGCCGCTTGCTTTCGTTGTCCTCGCTGAATTCGGCCGAAGCCATGGTGGCGCCGTGAATTCCGTCGCGACCGGTCTTGGCGCCGACATAGATCACCGGATTGCCCGGGCCGGCGGCGGCCGAATAGAAGATCCGGTCGGCGCGCGCCAATCCCACCGTCATGGCGTTGACCAGGATGTTGCCGTTGTAGCTCGCATGGAAATTGCACTCGCCGCCGACCGTCGGCACGCCGACGCAATTGCCGTAGCCGCCGATGCCGCGCACGACGCCGTCGATCAAGTGTTTGGTCTTGGGGTGATCGGGGCTACCGAAGCGCAGCGCGTTGAGATTGGCGATGGGCCGCGCGCCCATGGTGAAAACGTCGCGCAGGATGCCGCCGACGCCGGTTGCCGCGCCCTGATAAGGCTCGATGAACGACGGATGGTTGTGGCTCTCCATCTTGAAGATGGCGGCGTCGCCGTCGCCGATGTCGATGACGCCGGCGTTCTCGCCCGGTCCGCAGATGACGCGCGCGCCGGTCGTCGGCAGCGTCTTGAGCCAGACCTTCGACGATTTGTAGGAGCAGTGCTCCGACCACATCACCGAGAAGATGCCGAGCTCGGTGAAATTGGGCGTGCGGCCCATGATGCGGCAGGCGCGCTTGAATTCCTCTTCGGAAAGGCCGAACTGCCGCGCCTGGTCGAGGGTCGCCGCGGACTCCGCGCCGGTATCCGGACTCACGCCAACACCTCGGCGAGCGAGGCGAAGAAGCCCTGGCCGTCGGTGCCGCCCAACAGCGGATCGGTCGCGTCCTCGGGATGCGGCATCAAACCCAGCACGTTGCGTCCTTCATTCAAAATTCCCGCAATCGCGCGCGCCGAGCCGTTGTCGTTGGCTTCGTCGACGATTTCGCCGGCTTCGCTGCAATAGCGGAAGGCGACACGGCCTTCGCCTTCGAGCCGGTCGAGCGTGTCCTTGTCGGCGAAGTAATTGCCGTCATGATGCGCCACCGGCACGCGGATCACTTGGCCGGCGTTGTAGCGCCGCGTGTAAACGCTCTGGCTGGTCTCGACGCGCAGATGCACATCCTTGCAATGGAAGCGCAGCGTGCGATTGGTCAGCAGCACGCCGGGCAGGAGACCGGCCTCGGTGATGATCTGGAAACCGTTGCAAATGCCAAGCACCGGCGTGCCCTTGTCGGCGCGCGCTTTGACTTCGCGCATGATCGGCGAATGCGCCGCCATGGCACCGCAGCGCAGATAGTCGCCATAGGAAAAGCCGCCGGGAATGACGATGAGGTCGGCCTTGGGCAAGTCGGTATCGCGATGCCAGACCTTGAGCGGCGGCATGCCGGTCGCGCGGTGGAGCGCGTCGTGCACGTCCTGCTCGCGATTCGAGCCGGGGAACAGGATGATCGCGGCTTGCATGGACGGGCGGCCTCGGGCGCGGACTACGCCCTTGAGATAGCCCGCACCGGGCGGCCGATCAAGGCCGGCGGGGTGTCGAGTCGAGCGCGGCGACCATCGCGTTGACCAGCGGCTTGAGATGGAACGATCCGCCGGCCGGCATGATCGCAACGCGGCCGCCGATCTTCTCGACGGCGGCGCTCACCACCGGACCGATCGCGGCGATCTTGGTGCGCGCCAATCCGTCGCGCAATTGCGATTCCAATTCGCGTGCGCGTGCGACTTCGGCCAGGCGTTCGAGTTGCATCGAACCGGTGAATGCGATCGCGTCGAGCTTGCCGTTCGCCATCGCGCCGATGAGCTCGGCAACGCGACCGGTCTCGGCGTCGCTGGCGTAAGCATAGGGCAGCACCGGATCGGCGGTTGCGCCGGCTTGGGCCAGGAAATCGAGCAGCGGCGCGTTTGGATTGCCCGGATAGAGTTGCACGCCCACGCCGCGACCCTTGAGATTCTCATGCGCCAGCGTGGCGATGATGCCTGCGGTCGTTGGCTCGGCGGCGGTGAGGCCTGCCTTGAGGCCCAGTTCGCGCAGCGCCCGCACCGGCTTCGGGCCTCGGGTGACCGTGCGTAATTTGGCGAGCGCGGCAACGGTGTCGGCTTCGATGCCGGCGCGCTGCGCGATGCCGATCAAGCGCCGCAGGCCTTCACCAGTGAGCAAAATCAGATCATCGAATTTTCCGGCGATCAGCCGCTTGAGCCAGGCTTCGGCCGGCGCCGGATCATCGAGATCGCGGATCACGACGAGCGGGCAGCGCAAGGTTTCGGCGCCTTGCTCTTCGAGCATGTGGGCGAACAGGTCGAGCTCGCGACTTTCGGGCACCGCGATGTGCCTGCCGGAGAGGGGTAGGGTCAGAAGCTTGCTCTCATGGTCTACGGTAGACTTCGCGTCGGTTCGCGATTCTTACGACCAAGATTACCAGGATATCGTTCTTCAATTCATACAACACGCGGTAGTCGCCGACCCGCAGGCGATAGCCGCCGCCTTTCAACGCTTTGACATTGCGGGTGGCATAGGGATCGAGCGCAAGCTGATCGAGCGCCACGACGATGCGATCTCGAATGCGGTGTTCGAGCGCATCCAATTCTCGCTCGGCGCGCGGTGCAAGGACGAGCCGCCACCTCACTTGCGGTTTCGTTTTAGCCTGATGCCGTGTTTTCGCGCGTATTCCTCAAGCGTAATGCCCGGCCGGCCGGCGCGTTCCCATTCCGCAGTGCGCTTGCGGATGATCGCGGAATCGAGCTCGTCCTCGAAAGCTTCCATCGCTTCGACATCGGTCAGCGGTACGATCGCCGCGAGCGGCTTGCCGCGCCGTGATACCAGCACGCGCTCGCCGCCATAGGCGGCACGATTGACCATCTCGGCGAAATTATCGCGCGCGGCAGCGGTCGGCAGCGGCTTTTTTCGGGCGGCAGTCATGACAGCGGCCAATTATATACGGTTTGTACAAAACGTACATATAGCATTGCATGGCATTGTTTCGCGGGCGCTCTCAGTTTTACCCCTGAATCTCGACGCGGTAGCTTTCGATCAATGTGTTGGCGAGCAGCTTCTCGCACATCGTCTCGATGGCGCGCTTGGCCTTGGCCGGATCGCTCTCGCTCAATTCGAGATCGATCACCTTGCCCTGGCGGACTTCGCCGACGCCGTTGAAGCCGAGCGAGGCGAGGGCGTGCGAGATCGCCTTGCCCTGCGGATCGAGCACGCCCGTCTTGGGCATGATCTGGACGCGCGCCTTCACCACTATTGCACGGCCTGCGGCGCGCGCACGTCGCCGGGCGCAGGTTCATTCAACAAGCCGAGCCGCCGCGCCACTTCCTGATATGCTTCTTCGACCTTGCCGAGATCGCGGCGGAAGCGATCCTTGTCGAGCTTCTCGTTCGTCTTCAAGTCCCACAGCCGGCAATTGTCGGGGCTGATCTCGTCGGCGAGCACGATGCGCATCTCGTCGCCTTCATAGAGCCGGCCGAACTCGAGCTTGAAGTCGATGAGGCGGATGCCGATGCCGAGGAACAGGCCGGTGAGGAAGTCGTTGACGCGCAGCGACATCTGCATGATGTCGTCGAGATCCTGAGTCGAGGCCCAGCCGAACGCTGTGATGTGCTCTTCCGATACCATCGGATCGCCGAGCTCGTCCTTCTTGTAATAATACTCGACGACCGAGCGCGGCAACGCGGCGCCTTCCTCGAGGCCGAAGCGCTTGGCGAGCGAGCCGGCGACGACGTTACGGATCACCACCTCAACGGGGATGATCTGCACCTGCTTGACCAGTTGCTCGCGCATGTTGAGCCGACGAACGAAATGCGTCGGCACGCCGATCTCGGCCAGGCGCAGCATCAGATACTCGCTGATGCGGTTGTTGAGCACGCCCTTGCCGGTGATCGTGCCCTTCTTCTGGTTGTTGAAGGCGGTGGCGTCGTCCTTGAAATACTGCACCAGGGTGCCAGGCTCGGGACCCTCGAACAGCACCTTGGCCTTGCCTTCGTAGATCTGTTTGCGTCGGTTCATGACCGCCTCGGCGGAAAAAGGGAGGCAAGACTTTATATAGCAAGCAGGACCGGCCGCGCCAACGTCGCGGCGCCGCCGAACGCCGAGTCGTTCACAGGCAAATCACACCGGAATGTCGCGCCACGGCGCCGGCTTCGGCTGCCAGGCGGCAAAACGGAATTTCGCCTTGCGGCGGCCGGGCGCGGGCAAGGCGACGAGCGTGCTCGACACCGTGCCGAAGCCTTCCGGCGTTAGGAAGCGCATGGCGTTGGCGGCGCCGTCGGCTGGGTCCGGCCGGTCGTCGGCCAAGAGATTTTCCCAGGCCGACCAGTCGCCGGCGTCGAGATCGGGCGCCTGGGCGCGCTCGAACAGTGGCCGGTAACGCATGAGCCGCGGCGTCGTGTCGTCGAGATCGCCGGCGGCGATCATCGCCAGGCCGGTCTTGATCTCGCGCAGTTCCAGCGGTTGCGCGCCGGACGGGTCGGCGTGCTTGAGCCAGAAGGCCTCGCGGTTGTCGGCGAGGATCAGGTTGAAGGTGCGATAGGCCTTGGGATCGAGCGCAGCGAGCGCATGCGCCGCCGCCGCTGCGTCGGCGTGATCGAGCGCTTCGAGCACCAGCTCGCCGCGCGAACGGATGCCGGGCGCCGGACCGAGCGAGCCGAACCGGTTGAGGATGCCCGCCAGCAAGCCGTGATCGTTGATGCCGAACCACGATCCCCCGGCAAGCTCGTCGAGGCCGGCCAGGACCTCGGGTCGGTCGCGCCAATGCCGCGCCGGCGCCTGCCACGGGCGGCCGATCATCTCGTCGCGGTTGGCGCCGACGATCACGGGCCATTCGTGCCCAAGCCGGCGCAGGATGACGAAGGTGCACATGCGGCCGCGATGATGGACCGGCGTGCCCGCTTTGTGTAGCGCCGCGGAGCGGTCTACACTACGGCGCATGACCAACTTCAACGAACGCGAAAAAGCCGAGGAAGCGAAATTCCACCAGGATCAGGAACTCGCCTTCAAAGCGCGGGCCCGGCGCAACCACCTGTTCGGCTTGTGGGCGGCGGAGAAGCTCGGCTTCGGCGGCAACACCGCCGAGAACTATGCGCGCGAGCTGATGGCGGCAGCTTTCGGCCAGCACGGCGACGAGGCCGTGCTAGCCAAAATCGAAACTGATTTCAAAGCGAAGGACGTCGGATTGACGCTCGACGCCACGCGCATCCGGCTTGAGCTCGACCGCTGCCTCGCCGAAGCCAAGAAGCAGCTCGGCGTTCAGCGCTGACGCGGCCGGCCGGCGCGCGCTGCCTTTACTTGTGCAGCGCGCTCTTCGGGTTGAGGTTCGTGATGTGGCCGCTTTCGGTGCCGGCTTGCGGGTCGATCACGGCGTTGATGAGAGTGGGCTTGCCGGAGGCAATGCCTTCGCTCACCGCCTG